>QGUY01000523.1 GCA_003242315.1 Bacteroidota bacterium | reverse complement strand
GTCGTTAACCTTCTTGCCCAGCGGCGTGTTATTCCGCGTGTGCCAACGGAAGAGGGCGCCCGTCGAGATATGAACGAGTCCGTATTTCTCGATGAGCTTCTGGCTTTGTGTGCCCTTACCCGCTCCGGGAGGGCCGAAAATGATCATGTTCAGCATGACAACAATTTTGATTGCTTAATAAGGTTGGTTTAGGTTTTGTCCTGAGGATAATCCAGCGCCTTGTAGATCTCGTTAAGGTTGCGACCCAGTCCGTTGTAGTCGAGGCCGTAACCGAGGACGAATTCTTTATCAATATCGAATCCGACGTACTTCACGTCGATGGATCGCTCTCTCGCAGGTGCTTTTCGAAGCAACGCCACTGCTTCAATGGAACGCGTGCCGCGCGACCGCAACTCGTCCATGATCTTACGGAGCGTCAACCCTGAATCGACGATGTCCTCTACAATAATGAGGTCCTGGTTAAACAAGCTTTCTTCATGCCCGATCAGCGTCCTGAGGTCGCCAGTGGATTCCATCCCCACGTAAGAAGCGATCTTTACGAACGACACGCGGCAGGGTATGGTAACCTTGCGGATCAAATCGGCTGCAAACATGAACGAGCCATTGAGCACCGGAAGGAACACAGGCGTCAAACCTGCATAGTCGCGGCTGATGGCCTCTGCGAGAAAAGCGATGCGCGCCTGCACGTCTGCGCTGCTGATAAAAGGCTCAAATTCCAGGTCCTGGATTTTCATTCCCGTTAGGCTGGGGGGTCAAAGATAACCGCATTTTGCAAAACCTCCACAGCCACCGGACGTCACAGGTGTTCCATGAGATATTCGTAGAACGCGACCATCTGGTCAACATCCCCTTTGTAAACTCTTTCGGCGGGACTGTGGGGACGCTCCTGCGAGACGCCTACAAAACACCAGTCAATAGGATAAGGCGACGCCTGCAATTCACGGCCGTCGCTTGATCCTGAACCTTCAACTTCGTGCTGATGGGGAAGGCCCCACTTTTCCGCGAGCTTGCAAATCTTGTTGATGTAATTCCTGCGTGGAATGTGCCTGTCGCGAAGCGATATTACCGGCCCTTCACCCGGATGAACGCCATCGGTGGACCAGGTCACATCCGCGACTAGCGTCTGACGCACACCCCACGATTCGAACACATGACGAATGAGAAACGGTATTGTTCCTCCACCATGTTCTTCGCCACAACTGAAACAGATTACACCATCGCGAAGCGTTTCGGCCAGTTTCAACGCCACGTATACGCCAACCCTGTTGTCAAGACTGGCAGATTCTACGAAGTCACCCTTACTGTGAAAGTTCACCTTGTAGGTGAGGTCTGTGCCACGCTCGATCGCGCGACCAAAACGATAGGCGGCGTGCCCTTCATGATCATACTGAAGTTCGCATTCAATTGCACCAAGAGCGTCATTGCCGACAAGACGTGTGCCGGCGGGAGCTTCAGGACTTCCAATCGGCACAAGCTGATCAAAGTAACGCACCGTGAATCCGACGCTGTCCATATGCGCAAAGACGGCAGTTCGGGGCGTACCGAACTTCAGAATAATGCAGTCCTGAAATGCGTCACCGTGAAAAATCTCAGGATGGAATTTCCAGCCGCGACTACGCCGGTTTACGTAGTCCAGTACGAACTCTGTCATACCGGACTCGTTTCCGGAGGGCGCGTGGATTTCACAAAGCTGCCTGAGAAGTTTCACATCCATTAGCGCCCAAGGTTTTTTTGTAATTTTCAAAGGTGAGATTTAATGGCCAAAA
>QGUY01000234.1 GCA_003242315.1 Bacteroidota bacterium | reverse complement strand
ATCAAGACTAGCACGGGAATAGCTGTCGTAATCCTTAAACCGCTTCCGAAAACCCGGCAGCTGGCCTACCAATTCATCGCGTGTAGGATATGGATAGCTCCGATCCATGATGTAGTAGTTGAGGATAGGATCCACTGATCCGTTGTCATCGAAGTCGGCGTACCACATCGTCGCCGGCCGCTCCGGGGTGGCTTTGATCTGATTATTCAAGCCGATGTTACCGACGACAAAATCCTTATCGCCGTCATTGTCGAAGTCGGCCGCAGCGATACAATTCCACCACCCCGAAGTAGGTTCCGAAAAGAAATCTGGCGTTGCCTTCCTCAACGCGCCCTTTTCGTTGAGGAAGATCTCAATACCCATCCATTCTCCCACGACGATGAGATCTTCAAATTGATCTCCATTCAAGTCGACCCACACGGCATCACTAACCATTCCTGTATTTCGCAGGTCGTCAGGAATTGAGCCAACAGCAAAGCTTCCCCTGCCATTGTTTATTAGTATCACGCTCTCAGGCGTTTCAGGATAACGTCCCGGAACGATCCTTCCACCGACAAACAAATCCAGGTCACCGTCGCCATCGATATCTGAGGGTCGAACACACGAACCACTGATCCGCATTTCAGGCAACGCAGCCCTGGTAAACTGCCCCTTTCCATTGTTGTTATAGAGTCGATCCTGCAATGCCGGATCGGATTTTCCGAATTCATATCCACCACTCACGATGTACAAATCCAGGTCACCGTCACCGTCGCTGTCGAAAAAGACGGCGTCAATATCTTCGCTGTCTTTGTCGGCTTCAAAAGCAGGCTGATCGGATTTCACATACTCGCCTTTCTTGTTGCCGAGGAACAATGAAGCAGGTTGGCCCTTCGCGCCACCGATGAGCACGTCGGACAGACCGTCGCCATTCACGTCTGCGATAGCCAGCGCTGGGCCCATCGTTGAGTATTGCCTCGGAAGCAGCGATTGAATATTGAAATCAACAAACTCATTCTCGGTATGCGTGAAGTCTGGCAACGTCGCGACTTCCTCAAGCAACTTGTGCGGTGCAGTTTCTGGTATTTCAAGGGTAACTTCGGCCTGTGTAATGTCGATGCGCTGATTCAGCGGGACATTGCTCACGGTCTGAGATCCGCCGGACGGCCAACGGACGACTACTGAGTCAACACGCTCTACACCACCCAGCCCGAAATGCAACACCGGATCCACGGACGATTGAAAACCTCTGACGGGCAAATTCTCTCTAACCCATGCTTTTCCGTCGGCGAACACCGTCACACGTCCGCCCACAGCAAAGTTGTTGGTTTTGCTTCTCAGTCTCACGGCAAGGAACTTGTTCTGTAGTCGCTCAGCGTTGTTACGGTAGATTCCTGCCTGGTCGTTCATGTTGTTGACGACCAAATCGAGATCACCATCATTATCGAGATCGGCATAGGCCGCGCCATTCGCGATGGAGGGTTCATCAAATCCCCATGGTTTCGTAACGTCGGTGAATGTAAGATCGCCGTTGCCCTTGAAGACGTAATTGGGCAGCTTGTTCTCCTGGAACTTTGCGATCACCTCCAGTAAGCTGACCTTCTCACCCTTTTGCAATTTTGCCTCCACACTTTTTGCCGCTTCGAACTTGGCAAAGTCGTTATTGGTAAGGTCGCGTTTGAATCCGTTTGTAACAAAAATGTCAGGGATCCCATCGTTATCAAAGTCCTCTATCAGCGCACTCCAGCTCCAGTCGGTATTGGATACACCGGCGAGTTGTCCAATTTCACTAAACGTTCCGTTCCCATTGTTGAGGTGGAGCATGTTTCGCATATACTGCGCATGTAACCCGCTTTTCACCATGCGATTGAATACGTTGTATTCGTCTACACCCATGAGTTGCTTTTGCCGATAGTTGTCTTCAGGCAACATGTCAAGCGTGAAGATGTCCATGAGTTGATCGCCGTTGATGTCGGCGATGTCGGTTCCCATCGTGAACTTTGATATATGACTCAGTTGTTCGGCGGTTACGTCTTTGAAGAACCGGCCCTCTTCGTTGATCAGCATCCGGTCGCGCGCGGTGTAGTCGCATCCCAGGTACATGTCGATCCACCCATCATTGTTGATGTCAGACAAGCTGATACCCAATCCGTAGTTAAATGCCGATCCATAGACACCGATTGAATCGCTAACATCTGTGAAGTGTCCATTGTCATTTCGATAGAACTTGTTGCCCACATCCGGGAATCGTTCGTTGGAGTTCTTGACGGAAAGGTTGTATACGTTGGAGATGTCGAGGAGCGAATGATTGAGGAGCACCATGTCCAGGTCGCCATCCCGATCGTGATCAAAGAAGGCAGCTTGCGTGGAGAATGAGGGATCGTCGAGGTTGTACTCTTTTGCTTGGTCGGTGAAGGTGAGGTCGCCGTTGTTGATCAGGAGGATATTTCGACGTCGCTCCTGGTTGAGAGGGTTAGCCGATCGGCACACATAGATATCCAGGTATCCATCGTCGTTGACGTCCACCATCGTAACGCCGGTCTTCCACCCCACGTCGCAGGCCGTACCCGATTCCTCCGTGATGTCCCGGAACTTGAAATTGCCCTCGTTCAGGTACAGCTTATTGCTAAACAGGTTCGAAGTAAAGTATATATCGACAAGACCATCGTTATTGATATCACCCAGAGCAACACCGCCGCCGTTATAGAAGTATTCGTAAGTAAGGATGTTGCTGGTTTCGGTCTCGTAGTTTTCGTTGATGAAGTCGATGCCGGTTTGGCGCGCGGTTAGCCGGGTAAAGAGAGGCTCGTCCTCCCGGGAGCAGGAGACTATGAAGAGGAGGCATGACACAAGAGTCATTTTTCCAACTACGGTTCCCATCTTATTCCACCATTTTTCTTCAAGTATATTCCTGTCGATGCTTGCAGTAGTCGCGGCGAAAAGGACTTAAGTTGGATACTTCGTCCCAAAATTGCCAGCGAGCCGCTGTGAATCCCATAACAAAATAAGCCGCCTCATCGCATGGACGGGCGGCTCATTTCAGATTTAAGGGTTAGGCTCTATTTCAGTCCAATGTGATCGATCCACACGTCGCCAGACCAGCCGCGGTCCTGGAACCATATTTCGCTTATTCCGGCCGGATTCTCGAAATCAGCCAGCGGTATCTGAACGTCTTTCCAAACACCTTCCTCGATCGCAACCTGGACTTGCTTTCCGGCAACATTTACGTTGATCTCGTTACCTCCTGTGCCGGGGCCACCATAGATTGAGAACGCGTAGAAAGAAGCTCCTGCTGTTGATACGGCACCGCCATCCCAGTTTCCGAACTGGGCGCCGCCGCCCCAGCCGCCTATGAACGTTACTTTGATGGCTTTTGTGCCTACGCGCACTTGCTCGCTATTGGCGATGTCAGTGACCACGTCGCCCCAGCCGCCACCGGCACCGAGCGGGGCGTGTACCTCGTCGTCGTAGATCACCGTGGCCAGCGTCAATTGATCGCCGAACGGAACGGTGATAGGAACCGTGAAGCCATGGATGGTGGTAATTACGACCGTACCACCCTTTGCTCCATCAGGGATCACGACCTGCAATTGTGTAGGGCTTTGACTTACGAATTCAGTAACCGGGTCGGGTACGTTGGGAAAACTCAATTCACCGATAAGATCGAGATCCGTTCCGGTCATCGTCAGGGTAACACCAGGATTGTGGTCGTCCGTATCCGATGGCGAGAACGCTGTCACATTCGGCAATATGATGGTCAGCATGCCTCCTTCCACTTCAAGACCGGACGGGGCCGTAAAGATCAGATTGCCGTCGGTCGTGGTTGCAGGGACGGTCACGACTATTTCTGTTTCCGACTGACTGACAAATTCGTCACTGGTTACAACAGCTCCACCCCCGAATTTAATTTGAGTTACCAGATCCAGATCGGCTCCTGTTATCGTCAGTTCCTCGGTATGACGGATAGCATCGGGCGTCAACGAGGCCGGAGCAGGAAGGCTGACAGTCAGGACGTCCTCGGTAGTAATCTCCAGTGGTTCAGTTCCACCAGTGTTAAACACCAGGAAGCCAGTTCTTGTCTCCCAGGGCACTATTACCTTTAATTCAGTTTGGGATTGGCTGACAAAGTCCTCCTTCTCCACTATCAAATTGCCCGGGAACGTTACGCTTTCCACCCAGTTAATGAATTCACCTGTCACAGTGATTTCAGTACCAGGTTTGGCTTCCGGTGTGAAACCTGAAATCACCACAGGAACCTCCAGGCTAAATATACTTTTCGATTCAATGTCGCCTTCAGGCGTCTTCAGAATCACTCTGCCAGTCTCAACATCCGGCGGTACAATAAGCTTGATGACTTCGGGTGTGACCGACGTGAAAGAACTCCTGGGCACCTCAACAGAAGGAGCGAATACTATAGCCGTTACCTTGTCCAGGTTATTGCCAATAAAGCGCATTTCCTCCCCATGCTTTATGCCCGACGGCCCAAAACTCAGCAACTCGATCTTCGAACTTTTTGCGTCGTTATCATCATCGCACGACATCAACAACGCAAATGACAGCATCAGGCATAAGAGGCCGGGTACTATTTTTATATGATCCATTTTCATATGCTGTATCCAGTAAGAATTAATCATTTGTGTTTGGCACTACCCTGAAGTTGTCCATCGCAAAGTTGTATATGGCGGGGTTAGGCCCATGGAAGTATATGTACATGCCATATCCCGCGGGATTGTAGGGGAACTGCTGGTTAGCCGCATAAACATCTTCCCATGGAATTGTGACAGTCTCCCATTCGCCCTGGGTGTCCAGGTTAGCCTGCCATTGGTAGTAGATGTTATTTCGGGCATCGCCGAACGTACCTCCAGGGGCGGAACCGAGGTAGAGGCGCATGATTGCACCACTGATCGTCTCAAGGGTATTTATCTCGAACTTGAGGCTGTAGCTGCCCGGATCAATAAATGCTCCTTCTGGTATAACCTTCGTCAGATCCGCCACGTCGCCATCTGCAGGTCCTCCGTAACACTCCAGGTAAGGCCATGCACCTTGCTGGCCCCTGTTGACACGCATGAACTTGTTGTTGATGTTTGGAATGTCCGGATCTGAATCAACGACGAAGTCGCCGCCCCTCCAGAAACCACTTATAAACGGTCCTTCGAAGTCAGCGAAGATGTTGCGATTATCCCTGAACCAGAAGTCAGTTACAGTGACACCAAAGTTGGATGCAATTGTTACCGGACCGGGTTCGGCGCCGTCGGGGACAATTACACTCAGCACCCTATCTTCAACATCAACGATTTCAGCTTCCACGCCTCCACTGAAGGTGACGACCAGCGGTTCGTAGAAGAAGTCACCATAGAAAGTGGCAACATCGCCGGTGTTGACATATTCGCTCTTCATTCTTGTGACGAGAGGTTCGCTAATGTCCACCGAGAAGTCGTACTCCAAAGTTTGACCGTTGGCAAAGACAAGTGTCAACTTATTCGTAATGACCTCCGGAAGCTCTGCAGGAACGCGCGTGATGATGGATGTACTGGTAATGAACGTTGTTTGAAGTTGCGCTGGTTGGTCATTAAACCAAACCTCCACAACGTTCTGCAGGTTCTCCCCCATGATGGCAACCATTTGCCCCTGGGCGGCGGCGACAAGCAGTGAGTCGGCAGACGTCGGCTCCGTGATTCGCACATAGCGAACGCGAGGCGCGCCGCCGGACTCATCGTCCGAACATTGCGTGAATATCACGGCCGTCGCAAGAGCCATTATAAGGATCAGTATCTTATTCATTGATTTCATAGCATTCATTTCTAAATCCACAGAATTCACCGTCACTCAAACTCATAGGGCACGGGTTCCTCAGTCGCACTCAGGAGTGGTGCCTGGCTAACTTCCGACGCAGGGATTGGCAGTTTGAAGTTGCCCGAGTTAGCATTTGCTTGCCGATCGGCAAACCATGAAGTCTTCGTGAAGGTCCAGGCTGTAGGGTTAGGCCATTGATTGGGCCGCACTACGAACAGTCCGCGATCCTGGCCGTTGATGATCTCATAAGCCTTTTGCGGGTCGTAATAATGCAACCGCACGAGGTCATACCATGCCATACTTTCCATTGCAAATTCCTTCATACGCTCCTCGAAGATCATTTGCCAGGTCAGTTCTGTAGGTCCACCCTCGGTATCATCGGGATTAATGGGAGGCACACCGGCGCGTTTGCGTATTGCGTTATAGTACTCCAACGCTTTCGCATCCTGAGTGGATGCCTGATTTCCTAAAGCTGCCTCAGCATAGGTCAGGTACATTTCAGCGAGCCGCAGATTGAAGGGTGTGTTGGGGATGTGTTACAGG
>QGUY01000522.1 GCA_003242315.1 Bacteroidota bacterium | reverse complement strand
CAGCACTGGTGCTGAAATCGCCAGCGTGGAATCGATCGACGCAAGACCGTTCCGCAGACCGTGGGAGGATACGCTTGGCGCGCTCGTGCAGGAAGCGTATCGAAGCCAGGTGCTCGAGAAATCTTCGAGCTACGTCATCATTTGACACAACTTATAGCAAATAAAAACTTACAAACAGTAAACGGTTCTTAGAGGAGTTCATGGAGATAACGGAAAAAACAGAGATCAACAAGTACAGCAAAACGTTAACACAGGATCCCACATTGCCGGCAGCACAGGCAATGCTTTATGGTATCGGTCTTACCGAGGCCGACATGAAGAAAGCACAAGTTGGCATCGTGAGTACGGGCTACGACGGTAACACATGCAACATGCATTTGAACGCATTGGCCCAGCAGGTGAAAACTGCTGTATGGGACACCGGTCTTGTTGGCCTCACGTTTCACACCATTGGGGTAAGCGATGGAATGAGCAACGGAACGCCGGGAATGCGGTACTCGCTTGTTAGTCGCGAAGTCATTGCCGACTCCATTGAGACAGTATGCGGCGCGCAATATTACGATGGTCTGATCGCTGTTGTTGGATGCGACAAGAACATGCCAGGTGCACTTATCGCGATGGGGCGTCTCAACCGGCCTTCCATCATGCTGTACGGAGGTACGATTGCCGGAGGAACCTGGAAAGGTAAAAAGCTCAACATCATATCGTCATTCGAAGCGTTGGGCGAACACATTGCCGGTCGCATCACTCCGGAAGACTTTAAGGGTATTATTCAAAATTCCTGCCCCGGCGCTGGCGCTTGCGGCGGAATGTATACGGCCAACACGATGGCATCTGCGATTGAGGCGATGGGCATGTCTCTTCCTTATTCATCGTCCAATCCTGCCTTAAGCCCTGAGAAAAAAGAAGAAACGCGTGCGGCTGCAGAGGCGATAAAGGTGTTGCTCGAACGCGATATCAAGCCTTCGGACATCATGACGCGCGAAGCGTTTGAAAACGCAATCACTATAGTGATGGTTCTTGGTGGGTCGACAAATGCTGTGCTGCATTTGATCGCTATGGCCAGAACGTGCGGGATCGACATCACTCAGGACGACTTCCAGCGTATCTCCGATAAGACGCCGTTGCTCGCCGACCTGAAGCCGAGCGGCAAGTATTTGATGGAAGATCTTCACAACATCGGCGGCACACCGCTGGTAATGAAATATCTCCTGGACAACGGTATGCTTCACGGCGATTGTCTGACAGTGCCGGGTAAGACTCTTCGTGAGAATCTTGCCGACGTGCCTGAGATCGACTTTTCATCACAAGACATCATCAGGCCGCTGGAACGTCCCATCAAAGCCACAGGGCACCTTCAGATTCTGTACGGGAACATTGCACCTGAAGGATCAGTTGCAAAGATCACCGGTAAGGAGGGCGATCGCTTCAAGGGACCTGCACGTGTCTTCAATGGAGAATTCGAACTCGTTGATGGAATTCAAAGCGGAAAAGTAAAACGCGGCGACGTGGTTGTGATTCGTTACGTCGGCCCTAAAGGTGCTCCCGGCATGCCTGAGATGCTGAAGCCAACATCAGCCATTATGGGTGCCGGACTTGGTGCGGATGTAGCGCTGATAACAGATGGCAGGTTCTCCGGAGGAACACACGGCTTTGTTGTGGGTCACATCACGCCGGAGGCTTTCGATGGCGGAACGATCGCGCTGATCGAAGACGGCGATATCATTGAGATCGATGTTCAAAATCACCGCATCGATCTGCTCATAGA
>QGUY01000521.1 GCA_003242315.1 Bacteroidota bacterium | reverse complement strand
AAGGAGTAAGGGTACTCCCCGGTACGGCGTTCGAACTGCGACTGAAGAATTTGTCTGAAGAGATTGGAGGCGACATCGTTATTGTAAGAGACACAACATCGGCGGAAAGTGAATCCCTTATCCGGAAGGTAGCATTAGGTGACATTCCCTACACGGTGGCTGATCACATGATTGCCGAAGTGAACGCGCATTATTATCCTAACCTCGATGTGGGAACGCCTATCAGCGTGGCCCAGCAAGTGGCCTGGGCGTTGCGAAAGAATTCACCGAAACTCCAGGAGGCGATTAATGATTGGTTGGGTCGGATGAAGAAAAAGGCCACGTTTGCCGTCATCTATAACCGTTACTTTAAAAGTCCGCGTACGGCGTTGGTGAGGATGCAGAGCGACTATTCATCCTTGGGCGGCAATAAGCTCTCGCCCTATGACAGCCTCATCAAGCTTGGTGCGGCCGACCTGGGATGGGATTGGCGCCTGCTTGCCTCGGTAGTGTACCAGGAATCCAGATTTATCCCTAACATAGAGTCGTGGGCAGGTGCGCGCGGACTGATGCAATTGATGCCGACGACAGCACAACACTTCGGTGTCAAAAACCGGGACGATCCGCAACAAAGTATCCAGGCAGGGGTCGCCTTTCTGAAGTATCTCGACAAGTATTGGTCGAACTACATCGAGGATCCCGGTGAACGACTGAAATTCGTTTTGGCGTCGTATAATGCCGGACTAACGCATGTTACGGACGCCAGAAAACTTGCCGAAAAACACGGCAAAAACCCCTCTTTGTGGGAAGGTAACGTCGAGTTCTTTCTTACGAAGAAGTCGGACCCGACTTATTATCGCGATCCGATCGTCGTGGCCGGCTACTGCAAATGCGAGGAACCGGTCAACTATGTTAAGGACGTGCTGGAACGCTACGAGGAGTATCGCATTCACATCGCCTCATGAAGCAGGTCATCCCCTTGCCCGGGGTGTTGACGTCAGAGACCTGAAGCACGGATCCCCTTCTACAACTGCTTCACAATTGATTCAAAATCCAGCGACTCCCAATTTTCGTGAATACCTGTTCGTTTCATCACGTCATCCATGATGGATTTCTGCTTCTGGCCGATCCGCCGGGCGTCTGAGTACCTGATGCGGTCGTGGAACGTTACCATCGAGTATTGCGGTATCCACCGATCAGGGTACATCTCGTGAAGTCGTGCCTCGATCTTTTTCCGGAGCAGGAAATCTTCATCCGCCACCAGGTCGCGCATTTCGATAAAATTATCCAACGCCAGGTCTGCAATAGCTTCAGCATCTGGTTTTCGCAAGAGCTGGAACTCATTCATGGCCACGTCCCAGTTATCGCTGTATTTGTCGAGGAGGTCGTTGAGAATGCGACAATCCTCAAACCCGGCGTTCATGCCTTGTCCGTAAAAGGGCACAATGGCATGCGCGGCATCGCCAATCAGTAACGTCTTGTTTTTAACCCAGGGATAACACCGAACCGTGACCAACGACGAGGTTGGGTTCGCTTCGAAATCATCCAGCAATGTCGGCATTAACGGAACGGCATCGGGGAAGGTGCTTCGGAAAAACGTTTCTATCGATGATTGGTCGCCAAGTGTTCGGAAGGAGGGATCCCCTTCAAATGGGAAGAACAGCGTGCACGTGAAACTTCCTTCGGGATTGGGTAAGGCAATCATCATAAAACTTTCCCGTGGCCAGATGTGAAGCGCGTGCTTCTCAAGAAGAAACGAATGGTCGCGACCCGGCGGAATAGTAAGTTCCTT
>QGUY01000233.1 GCA_003242315.1 Bacteroidota bacterium | reverse complement strand
TTTCCGCTTGCGAAATGCCTTACGTATGTCGAGTTCTTCCTTAGTCGCGGCATTCACATCGACTCATTCGCGCCAAACCTCTCCTTCTTTTTTAGTAACGGCATCGACCCGGAATACGCTGTCATCGGTCGCGTCGCGCGCAGGATTTGGGCAAAAGCAATTCGCGACAAGTATCACGGTAATGCCCGGTCGCAGATGTTGAAGTATCACATTCAGACTTCCGGTCGCTCGTTGCACGCTCAGGAAATCGACTTCAACGATATTCGCACTACCTTGCAGGCACTGTATGCGATATACGATAACTGCAATTCGTTACACACCAATGCCTATGATGAGGCCATCACAACACCTACTGAAGAGTCGGTAAGGCGTGCCATGGCCATCCAGCTTATCATCAACCGTGAGCTGGGTCTTGCAAAAAATGAAAATCCACTGCAAGGTTCCTTCATTATAGAGGAACTGACAGATCTGGTCGAGGAAGCCGTGTTGAGCGAATTCGACCGCATTACGGAACGAGGTGGTGTTCTTGGCGCCATGGAAACGATGTATCAGCGAGGGAAGATTCAGGAGGAAAGTCTTTACTACGAGAACCTCAAGCACACCGGAGAATATCCCATCATTGGCGTTAACACTTTCCTCAGCTCCAAAGGATCACCCACACTCATCCCCGGGGAGGTCATACGCGCGACAGTCGAGGAGAAAGAAGCGCAGATCGCGGGTCTTCGCGACCTCCACCGTTTTCAGGAAGAACATGCACCACATCTCTTGCAGGATGTCCGTAACGCCGCAATACGAAATCAAAACGTTTTCGAGGTGCTTATGGAGGCAACGAAGCGATGTTCACTGGGTCAGATTACAAACGCTTTGTTTGCTGTGGGTGGGCAATATCGCCGGAATATGTGACAGATGGTGAGTAGTGGAGACGCCCAACCGGGGCGTCCCCAAGATTGGGCGTTTGTTTCAATGGGAGACGCCCAGGTTGGGCGTCTCTACTATATCCCCCCTATGATTCACGTTTGATCATATAGGTCCAGGTAGGGCAATCGACGTGATTTACCACATCTTCTGTCAGGCTGCCGCTCAGGATGTGTGCGAGGCCTTTGCGGCCGTGCGTTCCCATGGCAATCATTCCCGCGTCAATCGAATGTGCGAAATTGATGATACCCGCCTCTTCGTAGCGATCGTTGTAGATATTCGTCGTGACGTTGCGAAGACCGTGTTTCTTCACGAAATCGTTGAGGCGCTTGCGCGTGACACCGTCGGGCGTAAAGTTGGCGGGCGTATTGATGTAAACGACGTGAAGCGTGGCATCGAAAAACTTCTGTAATGCTTTGATTTTGGAAACAAGGTCCGGGTGATCTTCCTGCAGTGACGTAGGAAAAACAATGCTCTTGATCTCAGTGCCGGGTTGATATTTTTTCACCGTGAGAACAGGAACCGGCGAACGACGAACTATCTTTTCAGCGTTAGAGCCAATCAGTGCTTCACGCACGCCGGTCGCGCCCTTCGTGCCCATGACCACGAGGTCGATGTCGTGTTCTTCTATATATTGAAGCAGCATGATAGAAATGTTTCCGTAGAGGACTGACAGTACAATATCGTCGAAGTCGCCTGCATACTTCTTCTTCAGCTTTTCAAACTGCTTTTCAGCTTTTTCCTTCAGCTCCTGCATCAGTGCTTCCTCAAATGAGAGTACAGGCATCAGCACGGTATCATGAAGAACAGGAAGTTCGATAACATTGACGAGGTGGATTTCGCCTCCTGACATATTCGCTACATCAAGGGCCAGACGGTAAGCGCTTATGGACGTTGCGCTGAAATCGCACGGAACCAGTATCTTTTTCATGGATGTATTGTTTAGCTTCCTCAAGCTAGCGAAAAGACTGATACCGGCTTTTGATTGAGGTCAACCTATAGCCTGATTTTGATCAGGTCCTATCGGTCAATCGGGATCGTAACGGAAGCACTTGTACTGGAGATAATCCCCAGCGGCATCTTCGCCTGCGTAGAAAGCTTTGGACAGGTACCTGCAGCCCTCCTCACGCTTGCCTGTTTCCGCAAGGGCTATTCCTTTGTAGAACATTACCGAGGTGTTGTTAGGATCAAGAAGGGCGGCTTTATCAAGATAATTGAGCGCGAGGTCATATGCGGACTCATCCAGGCACACGGCGCTTGCGTACATGAGCGCCGGGAAGGCGTCCGGTTTCAGGTCGATAGCTTTGTCAAAATGGTATAGCGCGCTGTCGGGGTCTTCGGAGTAATAATAAGTCATTCCCAGGTAGGTTTGAATTTCCGCATCATCCCTGAGTCGTGACGCAAACTTCAGTTGCATTTTCGCGCTGTCGTATTTCTCCTGTTCTATCAGGAGGTATGCCTGCCATTTGACAAGGTCAACATTCAGCGGGTTCAGTCGAACCAGGGCTGACACATCCCTTAGCTGTCCCTCCGTATCATCCATATCGCGGTAGATAAACGCACGCAGCAGCCTGGCCTGAGGAAACTCAGGTGTTTCCTCTATGAAGCGATTTGCCTCTTCAAGAGCGGTGTTGAGTTCATCGAGGCTATAGAGGCAAACGATGCGGTTGTATTGCGCCTCCTTGCGAATCGGATTATCCTTTGAGGCCGTTTGAAGAATCTTGTCGTACAGCTTAAGGGCATTCTCAAATTCCTCGCGTTGCATCAGCGTATCCGCCTCTGCGGACCAGGCCTGAATCTTGTCTTCCTGCGCCTGCGCGGTGAGCGACGCGATCAGGACAATCACGCCGGATAAGATCCTCCAACATCTCATGAGCTCATTACTTTGTTGCGTTCGCGTTTGCGGTCATTTTCCGAGAGAAGGATCTTCCGCAGTCGGATGGACTTCGGTGTCACCTCGACGTATTCGTCGGACTGAATATACTCCAGCGCCTCTTCAAGCGAAAATTTTATCGCGGGGGAAATGCGCATCTTTTCATCGGAACCGGCGGCTCGGATGTTCGTGAGCTTCTTTGTTCGGGTGACGTTTACGACGAGGTCACCGCTTCGGCTGTGTTCGCCGATAACTTGTCCTTCGTATACCTGCTCACCCGGCTCGATGAAGAACTTACCCCTATCCTGAAGGTTGTGGAGGCTGTAAGGAATTGCTTCTCCCTGCTCCATTGCAATCAGTGAGCCGTTGATCCTTCCGGGGATTTCGCCCTTGTAAGGCTGATACTCCTTAAACCGGTGGGTCGTGATGGCCTCTCCCGCGGTTACATTAAGTAGGTAGTTCCTCAGTCCGATAATGCCGCGCGACGGAATAATAAACTTGAGAATCATCCTGTCACCTTTCGGTTCCATGTTAATCATCTCGCCCTTGCGGATGGAGACCGTCTCAATTGCCTTGCCGGCGTCGGCTTCGGGCAGGTCGATGGTCAGCTCTTCCACAGGTTCGCACTTCACGCCATCGATCTCCTTATATATTACCTGGGGCTGGCCGATTTGAAGTTCGTAGCCTTCGCGGCGCATCGTTTCAATAAGGACGGAAAGGTGCAGCACCCCTCGTCCATACACCATGAAGCTATCGGCCGAGCCTGTTTCTCCCACTCTCAAAGCAAGGTTCTTTTCCAGTTCACGGTCGAGACGCTCCTTAATGTGTCGCGACGTAACATACTTTCCTTCCTTACCATAGAAGGGTGAATTGTTAATCGTGAACAGCATGCTCATCGTCGGCTCGTCGATGGCGATTGATTTCATTGCCTCCGGATTTTCCGGGTCAGCAACTGTATCACCGATCTCAAAACCTTCGAGACCGACAACCGCGCAAATCTCACCTGCACCAACCGACTCCACTTTTTGCTTTTCAAACCCTTCGAAAATAAAGAGGTCTTTCACGCGCGACTTGACCACAGTTACACCATCGCGTTTTACGAGAGATACAGGCTGCCCGGATCTCAGTGTTCCGCGATGCACGCGACCAATAGCCACGCGTCCGATGTACGACGAATACTCCAGCGAAGTAATCAACATTTGTGTCGTACCCTCTTCCGTCTTCGGCGCAGGGATGTGTTCGATGATTCCGTCGATAAGGACATTGATGTCGGTCGTGGGCTTTTTCCAGTCTGTACTCATCCAGCCTTGCTTGGCTGAACCGTAGTATGTTGGGAAGTCGAGTTGCTCTTCGGATGCGTCGAGCTGAAACATCAGCTCGAACACTTGCTCGTGAACCTCATCCGGGGTACAGTTTTTCTTGTCGACCTTGTTGATTACGACAATCGGCTTCAGTCCGAGTTGCAGTGCTTTTTGGAGCACGAAGCGTGTTTGCGGCATGGGACCCTCGAACGCGTCAACAAGAAGCAGGCAACCGTCGGCCATGTTCAGCACGCGCTCCACCTCCCCACCGAAATCGCTGTGGCCCGGAGTATCGATGATGTTGATCTTGTGGTCTTTGTAGCGTACAGAGACGTTTTTCGCCAGGATGGTGATACCCCTCTCCCGCTCCAGGTCGTTGCTGTCCATAATAAGCTCACCCGGATTTTCGTGATCCTTGAAAAGCTTTCCAGCCATTAACAGCTTATCTACGAGGGTCGTCTTTCCGTGGTCAACGTGTGCTATGATGGCGATATTTCGGATCCGGCTGGCGTCCATAATGTTGGAATTCCTGCAATTTCAATTTAAGGGCGCAAAGATAAAAATATTTGGTCGGTCCCCACTGCCTACCGTGAATCTTCAATTTCAATCACCTGCGGAAGCGCATGAATGTACCCATGGGAAGGTGTTTGCCGGTTTGCGATTTGAGGTAAAACTCACCGAATTCAGGATCTTTCGGGGTCATGTGCGAGGTCACGGCGTTGTAGCCAACGAGCGGTGAAAGGCCGGCGGCGTACAGGCTCAGGATAAAAAAACTTCCCTGCTCCGCAAGCAACCGACTGGCATGTTCCAGCAATTCATCCAGTTTTTCCTGAAGTGTCCACTTCTCCCCGTCGGGTCCTCGCCCATAGGGCGGCGGATCCATGATTATGCCCTGGTACTTGTTACCGCGCCTTACTTCCCTTCGAACAAATTTCAACGCATCCTCATGGACCCATCGGATGTCCTTCAGGCCATTGCGGTTCATATTTTCATTGGCCCAGGTAATACCAGGCTTCGACGCATCGACGTGAACGACATCTGCGCCGCAACGGCGGGCCACGACAGACGCTGCACCGGTATAGGCGAAGAGGTTTAGCACCCTTTGTGGTTGATTGCGATGTGCCTGAAGCGAATCAAAGATGAAGTTCCAGTTGCTGCCTTGCTCGGGAAAAATTCCGACATGACCAAAGCTTGTCAGCGCGAGCCTGAGCCGGATATTGAGGTCTTTATATTGATAGGCGATTTCCCACGATTCAGGCATGCCTCGCTCACGCGTCCAACCTCCCTTCACGTCGTCAGCAAAACGATAGCGATCCTTTTGTTCACGAACGAACCGCGCCTGCGACCGGCTTTGCCATTCTTTTTCTGATAAGGTTTTTCTCCAGATGGCTTGTGGCTCAGGCCGGATAAGTGTATAGGCTCCAAAGCGTTCGAGCTTCTCGCCTCCGCCCGAGTCGATTAGTTCATAGTCTTTCCAGGATTCAGGAAAACGCAGCGTCAGTTTCACGAGTTACAGACAGCAAATATAGAGCAAAGTTCCTTTGGCCGTTTTTGATGTTTGCGCAATTAGCGGTAAAATTCAACCAAATACCCGCGGTGCACACACTGATCACCAGTCATCACAACCCCAAGATCAAAGGACTGCTCGCCCTTGAGAAGCCCAGGGAGCGTCGCAGGCAATGTCTGTTTGTAATTGAAGGGAAGAGAGAAATTGCGCTGGCGCTTAAGGCTGGTTACCGTATCGGCAATCTTTTCTTTTGCGAGAGTCTTATTCGTGTGGAGGAAGTACGCGACCTCGGCATTCCCGAAAAAGCTCTGTTCCCGGTAACAAAAGAGGTGTACGACAAGATTGCCGTGCGAGAAAATTCCGGAGGCCTCATCGCAGTTGCGGAACAGACGACACATCGTCTGTCTGATCTGCGGGTGTCCGACAATCCATTGATCGTAGTGCTTGAATCTGTCGAGAAACCGGGAAACCTCGGGGCCATACTTCGCACCGCTGATGCCGCCGGTGTGGATGCTATAATTGTGTGCGACCCTCAGACAGATATTTATAATCCGAACGTAATCCGATCAAGCATTGGATGCGTTTTTACCGTTCCTTTGGCCATCGCATCGTCAGAAGAAGCGATCGACTGGTTAAATAGCCGTAAGATAAGCATATATAGTGCAGCGCTGCAGGGCGCAAAACCATATCACACACAGGATTATACCCAACCGTGCGCCATCGTATTGGGACAAAATTCA
>QGUY01000520.1 GCA_003242315.1 Bacteroidota bacterium | reverse complement strand
GTGTTGGAGTGTTGAAATTGGCGCAGCCTTGACGTACGGGTTAACCAGCGCGTGTAACGTTGCTCTGAGCGCCGTTTTTCCTTAACGAATCCCCCTCCATCCCTGGAGTCCGCCCGTATGCACGGCTAGTACAGTAGACCCTCGGGGAAAGTACCCTTTCTCAACGAGATCAAGCACTCCAAACATCATCTTGCCTGTGTATATCGGATCGAGAAGAAATCCATGCTGACCGTGAAAGCTATCGATAAAGGATCGCAGCGTGTTGTCCATCTTCGCAAAGCCTCCAAAGTGATAGTCACCAATGAGGTGCCAGGGACTGGGCGAAGAATCTCCTGTCAGTTGGATAAGCTCATGGATTCTTGCCTGGACTGAGGTGTCTCTGGACGCGGGAAATCCGAGGATGCTCGAGTGGAGTGCTGACGTTGCCAGTCCGGCGAGGGTGCCGCCAGTGCCTACAGGGACGCAGAGGAAGTCGTGCGGAATATCTTTCAGCAAACCCCCGAATTCCTGCACGCCTCGGAGAGCGTGAATGTTGCTCCCTCCTTCGGGAATAATGAAGGCGTCAGGCCATTGTTTTTGTATCTCGTCAAGAAATTCTGGTTGCGACCGTTGGCGGTATTCCGAACGCGATATGTAGTGAAGGCTCATACCCCACTTCACGGCTTCGGACAACATGGGGTTGAGCGGCAGATGCTCTTCGCCGCGAATGATACCGATGCTCTTTAAACCCCATGCGGCGGCCGCAGCGGCTGTCGCATGGATGTGATTTGAATAAGCGCCACCAAAGGTGAGGATGGACGTTTTCTGCTCTGTAATGGCAACCTGCAGGTTGTACTTCAATTTCCACCACTTGTTGCCTGAAACCGTCCTGTGATTCAACTCTTCGTGCTTCACCAGAACGCGAATACCGGCACGTTCCGCGATCGGATCCCGGAGTTCCTCAGTGGGTGTCGGTTCATAATGCAACATCTTCTGACAACCTGTGACAAAGCAAGGTATTTCGATTTCCCTGCATTACAAACGCGGCGTACCTTGGCTTAAAAAAGGGAGGCGTATGGAGCAGGAGGGATATTTCAAGGGCAGGGGGTCGCAGTTGCGGACGTCCAACAAGTTTCTGAAGAACGAATATGTAAGCGAACACATCGAGGGTCTGGATGAGCCCTTGCTGTCTGCACCCACGACGCAGGTTTTCTACGAGCAGCCAAATACGGTCGTCAACAAAGTAAACAGTCCTGACCTGAGCCTGATGTATTCACTCAATCCCTATCAGGGATGTGAGCATGGCTGTGTCTATTGTTATGCACGCAATACACACGAGTACTGGGGTTTCAGTGCAGGCCTTGATTTTGAAAGCAAGATCATCGTCAAACAAAATGCGCCTCAGTTGCTGGAGAAGTTCATCCTTCATCCCAACTGGAACGCAGTTCCGATCATGTTGTCGGGCAACACCGACTGCTATCAACCCCTGGAGCGTAAGCTGCGCATTACTCGTTCCCTCCTTGAGATCTTTGCGCGCTATCGCCATCCCGTTGCCATGATCACGAAAAACAGTCTGATTTTGCGCGACCTCGATATTCTGCAGGACCTTGCGCGCGATCAGCTGGTGCAGGTGTATATCTCGATTACTACACTCGATGAAAAGCTGCGATCCGTAATGGAACCGCGAACCGCCAGCGCTGCGAGAAGGCTTGCTACCATAGAGGCACTATCCAAGGCTGGTGTACCCGTGGGTGTTATGAACGCGCCCATTAAACAAGGTTTAAATCACCACAAAA
>QGUY01000232.1 GCA_003242315.1 Bacteroidota bacterium | reverse complement strand
GTTGTTGGAAGTAAATTTATCGGTTAATAACAATCCCGTCACGTCGTGAAGCCCGAGCTTGCCATGAGTTTCACACACTTTACGCGCGTTGGAAACTCCGCAATACTGGGAGGATATGTAAACAAGGAGCCAAGCGTACTCTTGTACGAGCTCGGCGCCAGGAGTATGAAGATCATACCCGGATTCTTTCAGAAGGATAGTGAACTCGTTGACCTTCGTGTGAACGTAAACAATACGTTCAACGTAGTGCTGATCGAACGATCACAACGCGATGAAAGAAGAGTCGTCTTTCAAACCTACGATGAGCATGGTCAATTGCTCCTCGAAGATGTCGTGACGCTTGATGATCGTCGTACGTTGCAGACGGGACTTACCAGTATGCTCATCCGGGAAGACCTGATTCTGTTGGGCACATGGGGCGAAGGTAATGCGAAGCAATCGAACGGCTTTTTCGCGTTGCCGATAGATCCGTTCCAGGATCAGAAAATCAAGTACACTGCTTTTGGTGAATTGAATCACTACCTCGATTACATGAAAGAAAGCCGCGCACGTCGTATTCGTGAAAACACCCAGCAGGTTGTAAGCAGCGGCGGCATACCGAATTTCATCAACTACGTAATGCCGTACCGTATCCAGGAATATGAAGAAGGATTTCTGCTCTTCGCGGAAGCCTACTCGCCCTCTTCATCGTTCTCAGACTTCTCGAGACCTTACGGTCCGTATTACTACAGCCCGTATTACTCACCCTATGGATGGTATTATCCTGGCTATGGACGACTGTATTCCCGTCCGTACAGCTATGGATATCGTTCCCGTAACGAGGAAATCAAGACGTACCAATCGATGGTCATTTCGTTCGCTCCCGACGGTACAGTACAATGGGATCACAGCCTGCAACTGGATGATGTGAGACGCGGTGGATTGGAACAGGTGGCCGATTTTCACTACGTAAATGGACATCTGATTTTCCTTGAAAAGCATGAATCAGAGATCAGAGCCCGGTGGATCCTTCCGCAAGACGGCGAGGATGATGAGACTGTCACCCAGAAGATACTCCTGCCTAATCCCGAGGATGAAATCCGCTCGGAAAAGGAAAATGAAGGAGGCATTCAGTACTGGTATGGGAACAACTTCTTCGTATGGGGTTACCATACCATTCGCAACACTACCATGAAAGAACGTGTGCGAGAGGTCTTTTATATTAACAAGGTGGAAGTCAACTGATGTCGTTGCCTTCCTCTTCTTATGCCTTTGCTTCGCACCGCCGGTTACTGCACAGGTAGAACAACCCCATCGTTTTGAACTAAGACTGGAAGAAACCGAACCAGGTTTCCGGGTTACCCCAGCCTCGACACAAGGACTGATCCTCCATCGCTTCGTTCGCAGTCAGCAGGACCATTTTCTCGAACTGATTCGCCTGGATACCACATTCGAAGAACGGTGGCGTGGAAGCATACCCATTGAACGCAACATGGCCTTTATTGCGGCCGTGACCCGAAAGTCGCACGCTTATTTCCTTTTCCACGCTTTCACGGCGAAGTATTTTGAACTTTATGAACTCGATCACGAAAGCGGCCAATATAGGCAGTACACGATCAACAGTCTCATCCGCTTTAGCGCAACCGAATGCCAGGTTACAGGGAGGGGTGTTCTCATCGGCGGCTATTTCAATCGCGTGCCCCTGGTTCTCTTCTACGACCTGTATACACACAGGTCTTCCATATTGCCTGGCCTCCTCAATGAAGATGGAGAGCTCACTCAAATCAAAGTATTTGAAGATGACAGTTTCCAGGTGCTCATCGGTGGACTTAACCATTTGCGACAGCGCACCATCTGGATAAAAAACTACGAACCTGACGGTTCAATCATCAGCAATTATGCACTTGTGCCGGCGGAAAACACGGGCTTGATCTTTGGCCGGGCAACGCGTTCTGAAGGCAACATTCACATTCTCTCGGGAGTGTACGGCCTGCGCAATAGTGAATACTCCCGGGGATTGTTTATCAGCTCCGTCGATCCCACGGGATTGCAGACCACGAAGTATTACAACTTCGGCGACCTTCAGAATTTCTTTAATTATATGAAGGCCAGAAGAAGCAATCGGATAAAAGAGCGCATTGAAAGGAGGAAAATCAGGGGAAAGAAGGTCCGGTTCAACTATCGCTTCCTCATTCACGAAGTGATCGAACACAATGATCAGTTCATCGTGTTAGGTGAAGCGTTTTATCCTCAGTATTCATCGGTCAGCAGTGCAGGATATCAGGGCTTTTTCTATCCGCGCGCATTTTCCGGGTATCCTATGATTCGCGGCGACCAGGTTTTTGATGGTTATCGTTACACGCATGCTGTCATCATCGGATTCGACCGGGATGGGAATTTGTTATGGGATAACAGTTTCGAGATTAACGATGTGAAGACATACAGCCTCGAACAGTTCGTCCGTTTCGACGTTCAGGACGACAAGATTGTGCTGCTGTACCTGTACGACAACCAGATCCGGACAAAGATCATCCGCAACAGCGAAGTGCTCGAGGGAAAAACCATTGATCCGATACGTACGCTACATGAAAATGACGTGTTGGTCAAGGCCCGGCGGAACACGAGCAGGTTGGATTATTGGTACAACGCCAATTTTTACGCCTACGGAATCCATGAAATTGAAAATTTGGTCCCAGGCGGGGGCGTAGAAAAGCGGCGGGTGTTTTTTGTGAATAAGATCAACCTGTGAGCTCCCGCGGGGCTTCATTCGCCGTTTTTGTCTATATTTGCGGCCGTGACAAAGCGAAAGAAACTCATCTTCGACTCTGATCTTCTCGACCTCACAATCAGCCGCCTTTGTCAACAATTAATTGAAAACCACGCCGATTTCTCAGATACCGTGATCCTGGGTCTTCAGCCCCGGGGCATATATCTGGCCGAACAAATTCACCGAAAACTGGAAAAAGACACGCGGAAGACTATCCCGCTGGGATACCTGGACGTGACTTTTCACCGCGATGACTTCAGGCGGCGCGAAACGCCTGTCAAGGCCAGTCAAACACGGATTCCATTCGTCATTGAAGGCAAAAAGGTGGTGCTTGTAGACGACGTGCTGTACACAGGTCGCACCGTACGCGCTGCACTTGACGCCATGATAGCGTTTGGGCGGCCTGCGAAGGTGGAGCTTCTTGTTTTGATAGACAGAAAATACAGTCGCGACTTGCCCGTCGCGGCCGACTATATTGGGAAGGCGGTTAACACGCTACCCTCTGAACGCGTGCTCGTGGAACTGGAAGCACAAGGGCACGAACACAACAGGATCTGGTTGATCAACAAGGATTGAAATTATGTCCAAGCTCAGTCAAAAACACCTCCTAGGAATAAAGGACATCACGGAGAAGGACATCAATCTTATTTTTGAAACCGCCGAGAATTTCAAAGAAGTTATCAACCGTCCCATCAAGAAGGTCCCGTCCCTGCGGGATATCACCATCGCCAATATTTTCTTCGAAAACTCTACACGGACACGGCTATCATTCGAACTTGCTGAAAAGCGGTTATCGGCGGATGTCGTCAATTTCTCAGCATCCACGTCATCTGTAAAGAAGGGGGAAACCCTGCTGGACACGGTAAACAACATTCTGGCCATGAAGGTCGACATGGTTGTGATGCGCCATTCGAGTCCCGGTGCGCCCCACTTCCTGTCGCGACACATCTCAGCCAACATCATCAATGCGGGAGACGGCACGCACGAACACCCCACGCAGGCCCTGCTTGACGCGTTCTCCATTCGCGAGAAACTTGGAGGCGTAGGCGGAAAAAAAGTGGCCATCATTGGCGACATCCTGCACTCCCGCGTGGCACTGTCAAATATCTTCGCGCTGAAAAAGCTGGGAGCAGAAGTTATGGTATGCGGTCCGCCTACCCTGCTGCCCAAATACATCAATGAGCTCGGTGTGAAAGTGGAGCTTGATGTAAAAAAGGCCCTGCAATGGTGCGATGTTGCGAACGTCCTCCGAATTCAGCTGGAACGACAGCAAATCCGGTATTTCCCCAGTCTTCGTGAATACTCCCTCTATTACGGAATAAACAAGCGACTCCTCGACAGCCTGCACAGGCAGATCGTGATCATGCACCCGGGTCCCATCAACCGGGGAGTAGAGCTCAGTAGTGACGTGGCGGACTCAGACCACTCCATTATCCTTGACCAGGTTGAGAACGGCGTGGCCGTCCGCATGGCGGTACTTTATCTCCTGGCAGGGGCGGCTGGCTGAGCGGTGCCAGCGGAACGCTGACCATACATAATGCGTTAACGATAAGCGCGGAAATAGTAACTTGTTTCCGCGGAATGGCTTGATATGATCTACAACAATATTATCGAGACGATCGGAAATACCCCGCTCGTACGGCTGAACAAAGTAAACCGGGGCGTCAAGGGCACCATTGCCGTGAAAGTGGAATATTTCAATCCCGGTAACTCCACCAAGGACCGAATGGCCCTGAAAATGATTGAGGATGCCGAAAAAGCAGGCATTCTGAAACCCGGAGGCACCATTATCGAGGGAACATCCGGAAATACCGGGATGGGCCTCGCGCTGGCCGCCGCCGCAAAAGGCTACAAATGCATATTTACCATGGCCGACAAGCAGTCGCAGGAAAAAATCAACATCCTGCGGGCAGTCGGCGCGGAAGTAATCGTCTGCCCTACGAACGTCCACCCTGACGATCCTCGCTCCTACTACTCCGTGGCGAGGAAACTCAACAAGGAAATTCACAACTCATTCTACCCTAATCAATACGACAACCTGTCCAACGCACAAGCTCACTACGAAACGACAGGTCCGGAAATCTGGGAACAAACGGACCACAAGATCACGCATTATGTTGCTACCGTAGGAACTGGTGGGTCGATGTGCGGCACAGCGCGATTCCTAAAACAACAAAATCCGAACATTGTTGCCGTAGGTATCGACACCTACGGATCTGTTTTCAAAAAATACAAGGAGACAGGAATCTTCGATGAGAACGAAATATATCCTTACCTGACCGAAGGGTTCGGCGAAGATATCCTTCCCAAGAATGTCGATTTCGATATCATCGATCTGTTCATTAAAGTAACCGACAAAGACGGAGCCATCATGGCGCGAAAACTTGCGCGCGAAGAAGGACTCTTCGTTGGATGGTCGAGCGGATCGGCCGTGCACGGCGCTCTTGAGTATGCTCGGGAGCACTTGAAGGAAGATGACCTGATGGTTATCCTCCTCCCCGATCACGGCACAAGGTACCTCGCCAAGGTGTACAACGATCAGTGGATGAAGGACCACGGCTTCCTGGAGTCGCGGAGCTTCAGCACCGCACGGGATATTATCGCGGCGCGTGGCGGCAAGGACACACTGTTTACTGTATCTGGCGACGCGATCGTGAGCGAAGCGATCATGATCCTCAACAGGGAAGGCATCGACCAGATTCCCGTTACTGACAACGGACATTTCATAGGAAGTATCAGTTCATCCGGATTGCTGGAGAAAATCATCGACGATCCGAAACTGCAGAACAAACGCGTAAGAGAAGTCATGGACAAACCCATGATCTTTGTCGCGCCTGACAGCACCCTCGACGTGCTGTCATCCCTCGTGAACAAAGAAAACAAGGCCGTGCTCGTTCGCGATGAACAGGAGAAGGTGCATATCATTACGCAGCATGATATTCTGAGGGCAGTCGCGGGGAATAGTCAATAGGCAATGGGCAGCGGACAGTGGGCTGCAAAAAAGTAGGGACGTTGCGTGGAACGTCCCTACATTACCATCCAACTATTTAACTGTTCGATCCTTTCAGTCTCAGTTATTTTGATCAAAGACTTTGCTTAGTCTTCAAGAATCTCCACCTCTACCCTGACGTTTTCTTCTGCTCTGGGACTGTTCTTGTCGTGGATGGGCCGCTTTCCGCCCCAGGCTTTAATCTGCATGCGAGACGCATCAATGCCTTGTTCCAAAAGGTAGTCACGGATTACTTCGGCACGCTCCTGCGAAAGCTTTTTAGCAGAGCCGAATCCTTCCTTCGTTCCGGTTAAGGAGAAGTAGTTTTTCTCCTCACCCATGGAGATGATCTTGCCAGGCGCGTTACCGTTTGTATGTCCGTGGATACGGATTTTGTATTTCGGGTTTTCGCGTAACATCTCCAGCAGGCTGTTCACTTCGTAGCGCGACTCGGGACGCATTACACCGGCATCCTTGAAGAAATACACATTGTACATAACTGCAATATCGCCACGCTGCAACCGGATAAGTTCAAAAGGCACGATAACGTTACCATTTGCATCCTCGCGGATCGTTCTTTTATACAAATCTAACGCTCCACACAAAAAGAAATGGTGAA
>QGUY01000519.1 GCA_003242315.1 Bacteroidota bacterium | reverse complement strand
CAAAATCCACTGGAAAGGTTTGATGGGACTAAATCCGCCGGATATCGTGGATAGATTTGTGAACTGTGTTCCCTGCGAACTGCAAATGCCCGACCACGTGAAGTCAACAACTGGTGGAGGACCGATTACGAGCTGCTTCACAGCGGTATCTGTACAACCCTGGTTTGTCGTTACGGTCAGTTGTACGTCATAAACATCAGGATTAGCATAGGTGTACGTCGGGTTCTGCGTTGAGTTCTGCAGATCCTGATCGTCGAAATCCCAAACCCATCCTGTAATCACACCGCCAAGGGTGTTGTTGGGTATCGTTGACAAATCCGTAAACTGCACCGGCTCTTCCTGACAAGCGTTATCCGCAGCAATAGCCGCCACCGGCGAAGCGTACACCGTGACGCGCTTGATTAGCACTGAAGTTGCGCCAAAGGAGTTTGTGTAGGTGTATTGAATATAGTACTGGCCTGATGTAAGGCCATCCGTGTCGAGATAGTAGCCGCTCGCATCGAGCCCGATACGCGCGGGAATATCGGGACTCGTGAATGATGTCGGCGTCAAGCCTGTTGAATGATCGGGTATACCTCTCAGGTATGCGCGGCCAATGTTGGCGCACAATTCGGGCTCGGGGCTAAAGTCATACGATGTACCGTTGAATACACCAAAGTCTGTTGACGTCAATTCATTCACCACAACCGTGCGTTCAGCAAAGTTCGTACACCCTTTGAGATCGGTGTAGGTGTAGCGAATAATGTTCGGACCAATATTTGCCGTTCCTGGATCAAATACATTTGTGCCTGCGAGCACTCCGGGACCGGTGAAAGTACCACCTGCAGGAAATCCATCCATGTTCACCGGCGGATCATTTTCTGCATAGCTCGCTGCCAGGCCTGAGAGGAATACCGCAGGCAGCGGGTTAACGACCACGTTAACCTGATCGGATACACTTGTACAAGGACCTGCGCCATCCGGATCGTTGGTCGTAATTACTAATGTTATGCTACCGGCAAGAATATCCGCAGGCGTCAGGGTGTATGTTGTAACTGGATTATTGACATCCCCAAACTGCGCTGCGCCGCTTCCACCACTCCAGGTGATTGAGGTTGCGGACCCAAACACAGCAGCGTTCAACGATACCACCTGATCTTCACAGACCTCAAGGTCTACACCGGCATCCACCTTGGCCGATTCGTTGATCGTGATCGTTACTTCGTCAAACGCAGAGACGCAAGGACCCGAGCCATCGGGATCATTGGATGTCAATCGGAATGTTACAGTGCCACCCACTTCCGAAGGATCGGGAATGTATGTCGCCGTGACATCGGGCCCGGTCACACTGCTGATAGACAACGTTCCTATCCCGCTCACGATACTCCACGCACCTGATGTCGCGCTTCCTCCGAGAAATCCAGTAAGGTTGATCGAAGTCGGTTCGCACACACTGTAATCAGCCGGCACGGTGACAACAGCACTACGGTTAACCGTTACCGTCACTTCATCCATCACGAGGGAACAGGGCCAAGCCACATCAGGATCATCCGTAGTAACTCGGAACGTCACCGTACCACCGATGTCGGAAGGATCCACGGTATAGGTTGCCGTTGCGTTTGTTCCTACTACCGTCGTCGATGACAATGTTCCGTTTCCTGTAACAATAGTCCAAGTTGCTGAAGTAGCACTACCGCCCAGGTTTGCGCTCAGAGGTATTGTTACTGGTTCGCAGACGGAGAAATCGGCACCGGCCGACACGGCGGCAACCGGGTTAACAGTTGCCGTCACGCTATTGGGC
>QGUY01000231.1 GCA_003242315.1 Bacteroidota bacterium | reverse complement strand
CTCCTGTTCGGCTTCAAAATCCCCAAAAATGGTGACGACTGTAAATCGTACTAATGCGCTGTTACCGTTGATCTGTATATCAAAGTTGGTCACGTCTTCTATGCGGTCATCTTGCAAAAGAGCTTCTCTAATCCTGCGCTTTATTTCAGACTGAACAAATAAAGGATCACGTCCTATGAGCCCCTCTAGCTCGCTGCCATAGTCATCAGAATATATCAGGTATCGATAACGTTCGGTTTGCAAAATCAAAAAGACGGCCTGTTTGACCGCCTCTAATTCATCTATCATTCCTATCATGCGACCACGTTCAAAGTCAATGCCGTATGTCAAACTTGGCTGCTGTTCTTCTTCCACGTCTAACTCAGCAGGAATGATAGCTCCTTCTGGTGTCGCCATAACCTACACCACCTTGTCTAAAATCACGAATTGCCGCCCACCCTGAATCCTCAGAAGGATAACCTTATCGCCGACCTCCAGTCCTTTACGCACCACGACCTTCGAGGCACTATCCGGTTGCATCCCGCCTGTATTGCCATCGGGCACCGAATGAGTATGCGAAATATCGACTTCGTATTTCGTCAAGCTTTCCGGTACGATCAAGAAGTCACTCGTTAGCGTAAACCGCTGTTCGACGTTGACTTCCAACGGCTCCACCTTCGTCACCGTAGCAAACATCACGGCGACGGGTTGAACAGCCTCAATCGCACCCAGACTGGCCTGCCGAATCAGGTTCGCTAGCGTCATCTATCACACCACCTTGAGCGTAATTTGCATCGTATGAACGTCTCCCTCCCATTGGTGGGTGCATTCGTCCACGAGAAAATACTGTTTTATCTTCAGTTCATTGAGGATAACCGGTATATAGCACCCGGCTCGGATTCGCAAGTCGCCCAGCGCGTCGATCTTGAGCGACCGGCGCTCGCGGTTTTTTAACTGGATCAGCGTGTTTAGCAGTTCTCTTATTTGAGCCTCGTTCATTTTCTCGTCTACGACATCGAAGTATTGCAATCGACCCCACTTCGCGATGTTCGCGCTGTCCTGCGCGATGTACACATCCCGGCGCTTCGTATTCTTGTTGTTCTGCACCAGTTTGATTCGGTTATAAGTGTCATCGTCGATGCTTCGCTTATAGCTGAACCCGTAAGCCAGACTTTCGTCACCAATCGCCACATCGACCCGCATGTTCGCGGCGTTGGTCAGCGTCAGCGCACCGAATCTATCATAGAACACGAAAATGTTCCCGGTTGCGATCAGAGTCAAGTCCAGCGCCTTAGAGATGACATCCAGTCCCGTCTGGTTATCTTCTACTAGCGTCGGGATTCGATAGCCGGTGCCGGTCAGGTTGCCGACTGTCAGACCGAAGTCGCCGGCCACCTTGCGGATAATCTCGCCTGCTGTCGCGTTGGCGAACACGAACGTATCCTTCGACAGCAAGTAGCGAATTTGATCATACGCAGTGATCGAAACCTCATCATCGTCGCCCTGCTCGATAGTAAAGACGTAGCCATAGAACACGTTGCTTGAGCCATCCCGTACCCGGATGATCGCACCGGGATCGATCCGCAAGTCCTTATGCTTAACCAGCGACACGTCAAGGCTTCCCGGTTGCCCAATCCGAACGGTTTTCCATGTCACTGAGTGTACCAACTCGGAAATATCCCACACTTTGCCATCTTTATTGTCCAAAAGTATTTCCAGCATATGAGCCACCTCATGCCGGCGGAATTTTGACCTTCAACCCAATGGGCAACCTGCGCACTTGGGAGTCTTTGATCCCGTTCAGCCTTGCAATTTCGCGCCATCTCGTTCCACTACCAAGAAAGCGCTTGGCCAGTCCCCACAACGTGTCCCCACGCTTTAACCTGTATATGCGCGGCGGCTTCTTCTCTTTCGGGCGTGACTGTTTTTTCTTCACGTTTGCCTTGTTGTTTTGCAGCTTGATAGTCACCCTTTTAGGTGCGTGATAGACATAGCGTTTCAGGGATAACTCATATTCAATATCACCAACCGCACCAGCTTTTTCTCGCCATGTGAAGCCCTCGATAGAGACAGGCATGTTGATGTCGATTGCCCCGTCCGTCATCACTAAGCGTACAACCTGTTTTTCTCTCATCCATTTATTGATCAACTCGACATATCTGGCAGGGGTGAGAAGTGTCTTGCCCACCACAAAAGGATAACGTTGGCCAGGGAAGAAACTATCAAAGCTGATTTCGGATAACTTCGGTTCTTTGATGACGTTGATCTCGCCCAGTTTCACAATGGTGTATGTGTTGCCCTGCCCTTGCTCTTCAATCTCGATTTCAGGCGGATTGACTGGGATGCGGAATCCTTCTTTCCCATCGTTTACCGAAAGATATATACCGTAATCCATCAACTAAACACCCCTTGTGCCGAGTTTGCAATCTCGCGCTCCAAAGCATCTTCAATGCGCCTGATGATGGTATCCACATCCACATCGCTCCGAATATCGCCAGTCGTAACCTGCACCGTCGGAGTCAGCGTCACGAAATTCTGAATCGATTTCATTTCGGCCAGCTCGCGCATCAGCTTCAGATCTTCGCTGGAGATGTCTACCTTGTCCTCGATCTTCCCGACCTTACCAACTTTGTCAATTTTGTCAAGTTTGTTAGGTTTGTTAAGGTTTTTAAGTTTGTTAGGTTTGTTAAGGTTTTTAAGGCCGTTTTTGTCAATATTGGCAAGATATTTGCTGATGTCATTCATTGCACCAGCACCGCCGCCGCCGAACGCCTTCGACATATTCTGGATTTTATCGAAAACGCCCTGCACCTTATTGCCAGCGGCTTCGCCCCATTTCCGTCCGATGTTGAACGCTTCGGTGTAGTCCATCGGCTCAAACCGCATCAGCTCGACGACATCAGCTTTGCTTTGCAGACTATCCCGAGCACCTTCCAGTTTGTTCAGCAGATTGCTGATCCCGGACGTGATGTTCACTTTCAGACCGGGAATATTGTTGATGATGTTCTCGATCCCGGCTGCCAGCTTTTCAAGCTGTTGTAGAGCGCTAATCACCAGATCATAAAACAGCTTCTTGACGGCATACACAGGATCGCGCCATACGTTGACGAAGAACTCGGCTACAGACAGCACACCGTTCGCCAACCAGACAAACCGGTTGTAGACGAACGCAACCAACGTACCGATGATCCCGCCAATAAAGCCGACCACCTTTGCGGCGACGTCGCCCCATTGGTTAAAAATATAGATCAGCAAGCCAATTGCGGCGCCGATCAGCAGGATAGGCCAGCTGGCTGTTAATACAGATGCCGCAAACATTACGACAGGTTTTATCATTGCCCATAATAACGGGATGATGGCAGAACCTAGAACGCCAATAACCATGAACAAAATAGGTTCTATGATGTTCCAATTGTTATATATCACGTCACCGATCCACGTCAGTATGTTCAGCAGACCACTCGCGGCGGCGGCGGCCATATAAATCGCGTTCGTAATGGCGTTCATGATCGCCACGCCCTGCTCCGAATTAAGCCACTCGTTCATTTGCTGAAACACCGGAGCAAACGCCTTGAACGCCTCATTTCGAATCATCTGAAAGGCGCTACCGAACGTCATCGGCATTTCAGCGAACTTTTTGTTAATCTCATCCGCCGCGCTGAACAGGGCGGACTTAATAACATCAGCCGTCAGCGCCCCCTCGGACGACAAGTCGCGCAGTTCGCCTTTCGTCACGCCAAGATATTTCGCGATCGCATCAGCCAGCATCGGGGCATTCTCCATGATCGACCGGAACTCGTCGCCTTGCAACCGTCCGGCGGCCATCGCTTGCGACAGTTGGTACATAGCGGCGGCTTGTTCCTGCGGCCCAGTGCCGCTGATCGTGAACGCCTTCTGCAACGTTTCGACGAACGCGACAATCTCACCACTCGAACTGAACGCATCGCTCGCCAGAATTCCCAGACGCGCCACATTATCCGACAAGGCAATCACATCGCCTCGCGCCCGTTGAGCGGCGGCGTGAATCCGGGCTTGCAAGTCATCCACAGATTGACCTTCGTCAACGATCAAATCCAAACGCGCCCGAGCGGAAATAAACGTATCCGCCGATTTCAACGCGCTTTGTACACCCTGAACCGTAAAATAAGCGGCGGCAAGACCAGTCACCCACTTCTTAATCGACGACGACAGGCCGTCTGCAGACGATTTCGACTGTCTCACGGACTGCGTGAACTTGTCCTGCGCCTGCTTCGCGGCGTCGATGTTTTTCTTGATGCCGGCCTCCGCAGACGCCAGTTGCTTCTTAGCCGCGATCAACGTGCGATCAACGGTCAGGTTCCGATTGGCCGAACTTTGCATCTGCTCCATCGACCGGATCAACAGGTTCATACTGTTCGTGATCTGCTGGAGCGGTTTCGTCATCGCATCAAACATTTTCAGTGTCGCGGTTACAGTTGGCATACGCTAACCACCTTTCAAGACAAACTAAAAACGCCTTTTTCAAGGCGTTAAAAGTAACTAGCGTCATATGTTATCTTAACGGTATCTATAGTATTGTTTTCCCCAAGGCCCTCTGTAAGCCAAAAATCATCTACTTTTGTTGAGTCGTTTTTACCTCGGTATCTAATAGCTGAACCTGTATCTCCAATTTTTTGCATTTCCTTAACATCTATCCCAAATAACGCTAAGGCGTGTTCGTTATTTTCATATGTCTGCCCTTCTCCATAATATGTAAATCTGACCAACTTACCATCTATAAACATAAATTCCTGATTGCCTTTGTTGTAACTCAATGTGATAGCCTTAAATTCTTGGCCTCTGGGATTTTTATAATTCCATTCATCTCTAGCTTCTGGTTCTCCCAACAAATTGATAAGTTGTTCCTCATCAATCAATGCGAATTGTTTAGCGTCAACAATCGGGGTAAATTGTTCTGGTTGTGAATCTGTGTTAGATTGTGAGTCCGTGTTATTCGTTCCTGAAGTTGTAGCCATTTCTTCAGGATTAGACATGGATGATAGAAAAATTAAACAAAGCAGGGAAATAAAAAAGGAATAAAGGACCAATTTTCCTCCTTTTCTCCTGATGATCCAGAAAATCAAACCTATAAGAAACACAGTAACAAACACAACGAACGATAAGCTTAGAAAAGTATACATTTTGACCCTCCTAACGCCATTTTTAAGAAAATTTTACCACATTTAACGCCTGCGTTTGGAGGGTTTTTTGGTTTTTAATTTAGCCTCAGCTTTCTTCTCGGCTTCAATTCTAAGATCGATGAGTGCATACAAAGCCGCTTTCTGCTCGACGGTGTACTCCGCTAACTCCCAAGGCTTGATGTTGAGCTTGTGGAGGGCGTAATAGGCATAATTCCATTCGCCGTCGCCCTCCTTGACTAGTTTTTTACCTCATCCATTAGCTCATTAATATCTTTATCAAAGCCGTTGATCTCTTGAACAGCCTGTACGAGCCGAGCATATTCGCCAGACAGAAGCATCTTCTTGAGCAAATCTTCGGCTCCTATAACGCCATAGGATTTTTGCAGTTCCGCATTCTTCAAGTCCGGGAACACCACGCTGGCGACGACCACCTTCGCCATGTAGACATCGGGCTGTATTTCAGCCGTCCGGCGTCCACCCGGACCTTTAACAAACTGCGTTGACGCCTTGCGAAGCTGTTCGTTCTCGGCCTCTGTGATCGCCCGAACCTTCCACGGGATCGGCTTCCCATGCTCGTCTTTGAAGCGGTCGGAAACGATCACTTCATCGACAATCTCTGTCTTTGCGTTCTGTGCGAAGAAAGCTTTCAGGTTGCTCACTAAAACATCCTCCTTTTTTACATTAACTCCCCTCTATGATTAGAGGGGAGTTTATTAGATGTTTGAAAACTGCTCTAGTACGTCATAGTCATCAAAAGTAAAAGCGATGTCTTCATTTAGTGCGTCATCTGATGTAGCATCAAACTGCGCAGCGATTACACTATCAAGGTTACAGTTTTTTAATACAACAGTCTGACGTCCTGTCGACGATGTCGGATCTTCGTTAGATACTTGCAAATCAAAATAAAAATCACGTCCTGTTTTCACATAATCCAACATCAATTGTCTAAAACGAGACGTGACATAGTAGATGTTGAGTGTACCTGTTCCTGTCCAGCCTGTCGCTTTTTGTCCGACGTTTGTCTTTCCTAAAACAGGAACATCTGTTTTGTTCTTCTCAATCGTTGCTTCAAGAGATCTGGCGTAAAAAAGCTCTTCCACTTGCCCATTTATCGTTACAAACGCCTTGGCGTGTTTGCCGCTAATGGCATCTGACTCACGCATGAAAGCCATTTATATCCCTCCTATCGAACAATGACTTGCATGTATACTTTCTCGATAGCATCTACCGGCTGAGCATA
>QGUY01000518.1 GCA_003242315.1 Bacteroidota bacterium | reverse complement strand
TTTCGATAAGTCGATGACCCGCAAGATGGCTTTTCAGCCCACGGTGCCATTGCTCGCATTCAAGAAGGAGTTTGTCCTCCGGGGCTGATCTTCTCCTAGAACTCTGCGTTACCCGGATACCTCGGGAAGGGAATCACGTCCCGGATATTGGTCATGCCCGTGACGAACTGCATCATCCGTTCGAAGCCCAATCCGAATCCGCTGTGGGGCGCAGAACCGAACCTGCGCAGGTCGAGGTACCACCAGAGTTCTTTTTCAGGAAGGCCAAGTTGACGGATCCGGTTAAGCAGTTTGTTATAATCTGCTTCGCGTTCTGAGCCGCCAATAATTTCGCCGATTCCTGGAAACAGAACGTCCATAGCCGCAACCGTGCGCCCATCGTCGTTTTGTTTCATGTAGAAGGCTTTGATGTCGGCCGGATAGTTGTACAGGATCACAGGTTTCTTGAAGTGCTTTTCCACGAGGAACCGTTCGTGTTCTGACTGCAGGTCGACACCCCAGGTCTCGATGGGAAACTGAAATTTCTTCTTTTTGTTCGGCGTGGAGTTTTTGAGAATCTCAAATGCCTCGGTGTAAGTGAGTCGCTGAAAGTCGTTGTCCACAACAAACTTCAGTTTTTCTATGAGTCCCATCTCACTGCGTTGATCCTGGGGCTTTGAGCGTTCTTCTTCCGCTAGTCGGTTTGCGAGGAAGGCGATGTCGTCAGCGCAGTTGTTGAGGACATAATTGCACAGGTAGCGCACAAACGCTACAGCCAATTCCATGTTGTCTTCGAGATCGTAGAAGGCCATTTCCGGCTCGATCATCCAAAACTCCGAGAGGTGACGCGTGGTATTGGAGTTTTCCGCCCTGAAGCACGGGCCAAACGTGTAAATCTCGCCCAGGGCGAGGGCATGGGTTTCGCCTTCCAGCTGTCCCGATACTGTCAGGTTAGTCTCCCGGCCGAAGAAGTCTTCGCGAAAGTCAACCGACCCGTCCTCTGTCCGGGGAGGGTTGCCGGCGTCGAGAGTTGTCACCCTGAACATCGCACCTGCGCCTTCGGCATCAGAACCCGTGATAATTGGGGTGTGAACATAAACGAATCCGCGATCGTTAAAAAAAGTGTGCACTGCGTAGGCCAGTGCATGGCGCACCCGCATTACGGCGCCGAACGTGTTGGTGCGCGGTCGTAAATGCGCAATCTCCCGCAGAAATTCCAGCGAATGGCGCTTCGGCTGCAGCGGATATTTTTCCGGATCGCTGTCGCCCAGAATCGCAAGCGATGAGACCTTTACCTCCATCGTCTGCCCTTTGGCGGGCGAGGGGACAAGGGCACCTTCTGCGCGAATGCACGCGCCTGTCGTGATGCGCTTCAGGAGGGCTTCATCCATCGTCTTAAAGTCGACAACGAGCTGCAGCGTACTGAGCGTCGAGCCATCGCTGAGAGTGATGAACTGGTTGTTCCTGAAGGTCCGGACCCAGCCCATAACAACGACGGACTGACCGGAAGGCTCTAGGTTCAGCAGTTCTTTGATGCGGGTTCGCTTCATGCCTGGGACACGTGGGTGAAGGCCGCAAAAAACGATATTTTGTGCGGTTTGTCCAAGGAATTGTAATGCATTCTATGGGCTTCAGAATTTGTTGGAACGAAAATTGTGTTCCGAAAATGCCCCATTAGTCGTAGCTTTGTAAGGCTGATTAAAACGCACTTTTTCAATGCAAAAGCTTGGTTTAAGCCAGTCGTTACAACAAAAGCTTTCTCCTCAGCAAATCCAGTTTATCAAGCTGTTGCAGGTGCCGAC
>QGUY01000230.1 GCA_003242315.1 Bacteroidota bacterium | reverse complement strand
ATATCGTTTTCCTGCATTACTCCTGCTGTGCACGAAGGCGATCTCCACGTTGGGATGGTTAAGGAGCAGCCGGAGCGTTTCACCTCCGGTGTATCCAGCTCCGCCTACTATGCCAGCTCTAATTGTTTTTGTCATGGTGTGATGGTAATCAGTACTCTCACTGTGTCCTGGCGATCTGATGGTAAATCATTGTCTGGTTGCCGAATATTTTGGAGAACCCGCGGACGTCGTCGCCGGTCCAGCCTAAATTCATTTCGCCGTACTTGCCAAACTTAGATGACATCAGGTCGTAATCCGATACGACGCCAATTACCTGGAATCGGTACGGATACAACTGGACATGTACGTTGCCTGTCACGTGTGCCTGGCTGTTTGTGAGGAATGCTTCGATGTCGCGCATGACAGGATCGAGGTATTGTCCTTCGTGCAGCCAGTTGCCGTAGAACTGCCCAAGCTGATCCTTCCAGCTCAGCTGCCATTTCGTGAGGACGTGTTTTTCGAGCGCGTGGTGCGCTTTAATGATGATTATGGGTGCAGCCGCTTCGAATCCAACACGCCCTTTAATGCCAATGATAGTATCACCAACATGTATATCACGGCCTATGGCGTAGGGGCCGGCGATTTTTTGCAGATGCTGGATGGCCTCCACAGGGTGTTCGAACTCTTGGCCGTTGATGGTACGCAGTTCGCCCTTTTCAAATCCAAGAACAACCTCTTCACTGCCGTCGCGGGTAAGTTGCGTGGGAAAGGCGCTCTCCGGAAGCATGCCCAGCGAGTTGAGCGTTTCTTTGCCGCCCACTGACGTACCCCAGATACCTTTGTTAATGGAGTACATCGCCTTTTCGAAGTTCATGGCGACTCCCTTGGACTGGAGGTATTGTATCTCCTCTTCACGCGACAGTCGCATATCGCGGATTGGCGTGATGATTTCCAGGTTCGGAACCAGAATGTGGAAGATCATGTCGAACCTCACCTGGTCGTTACCAGCACCAGTACTTCCATGAGCTACAGCGTCAGCGCCAATCGCCTTCGCATGACGGGCAACAGCCAGCGCCTGCGACATCCGCTCCGCGCTTACGCTGAGCGGATATGTTTGGTTCTTCAGCACGTTGCCGTAGATGAGGTATCGGATAACGCTATCATAATAGTTTCGGGTCTCATCGACATTGACGTGGGAGGCGACACCGAGCGACTTGGCACGGTTGCTGATCTCTTCGAGTTCGGCCGCATCGAATCCACCCGTGTTGACGGTGATGGTGTGGACCTCGTAGCCTTTTTCTTCAGAGAGGTATTTAACGCAATACGATGTGTCGAGTCCGCCGCTGAACGCCAGGACAACTTTCTTCTTCATAGTCGTTAAGGTTGAGGACAACCAGGCGTGGCCTGGAGATCCTGGTTTGGTCCGCAAGGGAAGCCAAAAGTAGAATGCAACACAGAAACCTCAAAAGGATTCCGGCGCGAGATCCCTATTACCAGGAAAAGAGTCCGAAGATCGAGAATTTCTTTTCAGCCTGGACGTTACCTCCGCCGGGTCCGTTTTTCTTTCGCGACTTAAGCAGCACGTACTGCTTGAAGCGAATCCATCGCTCGAACAGTCGCAGGTTGCCCTTGAAGTCTCGCTTGCGCTTCTTGCGAAGTTTTCCCGAACTCGTAACAACCGTGCGGCTGATCTTGGGCAGCTCGGATGGTTTCGGTACTTCCGCGGTAGCGGGGTCGTAGAGCATGGCTGTGCACAGGCAGTTCTGCCTGTTCTTCATCATGAGTATCTCATAGTTGACGCAGCTCTGGCAGCCTTTCCAGAACTCATCGTCGGTTGTGAGTTCAGAATAGGTTACAGGCTTGTAGCCAAGATTGGAGTTGATCTTCATCACGGCGAGACCGGTGGTCAGGCCGAAAATCTTGGCGTCCGGATAGCGTTCGCGTGAAAGTTCGAATATGCGCTTCTTGATTTCCTTGGCAACGCCGGTGTGACGGAACTTGGGTGCTACAATAAGTCCTGAGTTGGCCACATACTTTTCATGCTGCCAGGCTTCGATGTAGCAGAAGCCAACCCACTCGCCGTCGGTGGTTACGGCGATGACGGCCTTGCCTTCTTCCATCTTGCGTTGGATGTATTCAGGGCTTCGCTTGGCAATACCCGTACCACGGGCTTGCGCAGAAAGCTCCATTTCGCGGGTGATGGTCTCCGCATAATGTTTGTCAGCGGCCGTAGCGACCCTGACGGATATATTCTTATTTTCCAATGTCTAGAAAACGTTACGAGGTGATCTGGAATTATTTGAGTGCCGAAGGGCATATCAGCGGCGCGCCCTGGGCGCTACGCTGCTCACAGTGGATGTGAGGTTCTTATCAAATGCGCGCGATACGCGCCGGGCGAGGTCGCCTGGACACCTGACAGGCTACAGAGGAGAGATACCGGAGCATGGTCCGGGAGCGGGATGCAGAACAGTCTGCGAAGGAGGTGGTCACTGTTTTCAATTTCTTTAAATCATTTACTGGGTTGACACTAAAGAAAAGGCATCAAGCTTGTGTTTTGGTTTTACACTAATGCAAAATTAAACGATAAAGTTCGGAATTTGATTACTGTCGGGGCCGGAGTTTTAAGAAAATTTTTGAGCCGGGCTAACGCCAGTTAGTGACGATACCGACGAACGGTCCTCACCTCCCACGAAGCGGTGATGTTGACGTCAGAACTCCGGACACGGGATGACCATCTTGTCTGGCGGTGGCTTACGCGGATTGCGCATCGGCCAGGAGTAGACAAGGCTGAACTCGTGAGCGCCGCCGGCGCCAACGCCGAGCTTGGAGATGGTGTAGTCGAAGCTGTAGCCGATCGTCAGGCCATCGCGATTGCCGTTCTTGTCTTTGCCGCCGATCCGCGTGAATCCGATCAGGAGGACGATCGACTCGTTGTTGGAGATGTCGTTGACGGTCTTGAACGGAACCCCCCGATACCAGGTGCCGACCACGAGCGGCTCGAAGGTGAAGTACAATCCAAGATCAAGTTGGTCGAACTCCCCCTGGTGGCGGTACTGAAACGCCGGCGAGATGCTCCGCTCCGACGGACGCGCATACACGCCGCTGCCGACCACACCCGGACGCATCGGAATTTTCAGACCACCGTGCACAGAGAATTTCATCGGCAGTGGAGCATCCTCTCCGATGATTGACTGGTTCGGTTCCGTAAGGTGATTAACGGCTATACCGAGCCAGGCAATCCTGGTGAACAACAATCCGCCTAGTGAAAGATCGACAAAGGATTTTTCCGCATCGTTATTTATGAAGTCTTCGCTCGTCACCATCCTTTCCAGGTTGCCGGTGACCGGGTTGAATTGGTCGGCAAAAGTAAGGCGGTGGAAGTTTGCATTGCGATTGTAGAAAGCAACCTGAAAGCCAGGTGTGAATCCGAGATTTTTAGTGATGCGCAATTCGTATGAATATTGAAGCGCAACACTTAACGAACGCAATCCAACAAGTCCTTCGCGATCCTGAGTCAAGAGAAAGCCAACACCACTTCGCTTGTCCGCGATGTAGTAATCGAAATAAACCGAAGTCGTTGTGAAGTTCGCATCGATGGCCGGCCACTGATTGCGATAGTTGATCCCTGCACGCGCCTGACCCGTTGAACCCGCCATCGCCGGATTCAGATACAAAGGCGCTGCATAGAACTGAGAGAATTGCGGATCCTGAGCTGTTACCACCCCCTCAAATACCAGTATGAAGCTAACAAAGAGCAGGAGTGTCCTGACCATCCGAACCTAATTGGGTTTACGCTATCAAAGCAAATTAACGCTATAATTAAAACTTAAAAAAACGAAACATGCCGATTTCAGCATCATAACGTTATTTTCTTGCAAAATGTATACTTTAGCGAAACTTGGGCGTTTATTGTTTGAATGCCACCAGAGCCGGGTGTAAGTTGTTAGCCGTGAAGACTATTCAATCGCGATGAGGAGATCTTACTGTTACCTTCAGTCATTCCTTTTGCTACTCCTCCTGGCTGGAGCATTTCCCATTAAGGGACAAAACAACGCCAGCCTCAACTGGTACTTTGGTGGCAGCGACAGAGGTATTCGGTTTAACCGGGGTACACACACTGTAACCGAAGCCGCCAATCCCGCAGCATCATTTGGAACAGGTGGCGGTGCAGTTGCTTCGAATCCTATCAATGGAAATTTACTGTTCCTCACTGACGGCACTACCATCTATGATGCATCCGGCGCAGCAATGCCGAATGGCACAGGCATTTCCGGAAATCCTTCAGGAAATCAACCTGCCGTTGTCGCCGCAGTTCCGGGTCAGCCCGATCAATACTTCGTTTTCACCAACACTGCAGACTTCAATACGGGTGGCGATATCTTCCTCACAACGGTAGACATGTCGTTGCCCGGCAATGGTGGAACCGGTACGCCTCCCCCACTTGGAGATGTAACAAGTGCGAACGTTCCGATACCTGCGCTTACCAATCGTTCCGAGGCGATGATCCTCATCCCTCACGCCAATGGCACAGATTACTGGCTCGTCACGCATGAAAACGGTACGGCACATTATACCGTATCGCACATTGATGCCACCGGTGTTGTCACGAGCACAAACTATCAGAATGAAGGCTTTGCGATGAGCGCAGGCAACTTCGCCTACAATCCCACCACAGGACAGATCGCCGTGTCGCCGCAATCTGCAAACGTCGGTGTTCACCTCATGAACTTCGATCCGGCTACGGGCGAACTGGAATTCGATGAAGTAATACCGAACACTGCCGTATCGTCAACAACCGGTCAGGCAATCTACGACGTTGAATGGAGCAGCGACGGTCGCTACCTTTACATATCCATTGCGGGTGAACCCGGCATTCAGGCCGATGTTCTTCAATACGACACGCAAAATCCTTCAGCTACGCTGCAGTCGGTACTTCCTCAACCCAACAGCATAGCGAACAGCTACGGACTTCAAATGGGACCTGACAGCGTGATCTATCACCTGTACCAGGAAACCGTTGGCGGTCCCTACCTGCTCGGTGCGTTGTCGGATACCGACACCGTTGCCTCAGCAGTTAATTACAACCCGGAGGTGTTCGCCGGCGATTTCGGTGGGACCCAATTCCCTTCTTTTCTGCCGCGAAGCAATCAAAACATTTCGGTCGACTTTACCTGGTCCGGAGAATGCGCAAATTCACCAGTGAGCTTCTTCCCGGAAGTAGATCCCGCGGCTGACAGCCTCGTATGGAACTTCGGAGATAACACAGGCTCCAATCAATGGAGTCCCAATCATGCATACGAAGATGGCGGAGCATTCACGGTTACCCTGACTGCGTATCTCAACGGACAGACGCAGTCTGTCCAGCACACTATCAACATCACACAATTCGATCTTCAAATAGATCTCGTTCAGGATACGACGGCATGTAGCTGCGAACTGCCTTTTCCGAAAGCTCCCAATCCTCCTCCGCAGTGCGGTCAGTTCTCTGTGACGGCCACGGTGCAGGGAGGAACAGGTGGTGAAACCGCGGTTTGGTCGAACGGCCAGACGGGACTTACCCTCATGCCTGATTCAGCAGGATATTACTACGTGGTAGTAACAGATCCTAACACGGGATGTTCAGCGTATGCAGGTGTAAACATCAATGAATACGAGGTCCAGGATCAACGAGCGAACGTGTGGTATTTCGGACAGAACGCTGGCATTGACTTTAACCCATTGCCGGAGGATCCACCCGTCGCTATTACCGGTCCGGTCAACTCACCCGAAGGTACCGCCACCATCAGCGATCGGAATGGCCAGGTGATCTTCTCCACGGATGGATTAAATATTTATGATAAGGATGGCAATCCCATCCCCGCTCCGCCGACCCCTCCGGGATTGGGTGGCGACCCCGGTGCGACACAGTCAGTTCTCATCATGCCTGTACCCGGCGATGAGACGTTGTATTACATCTTCACAACACAGGAGATTTATGGCACCGGTACCTACGAACTCCGATACTCACTCTTCGACCTGAAACTCAATAATGGCAATGGCGGTCTGGTGGAATACAATGTGTTGCTCTTCAAGCCCAGCACCGAACGCATTACCGGAAGCGGCGAATGGCTTATCGCGCATGAATACGGCAACAACAGTTTTCGCGCTTACCGAATCTCACCCGATGGTATTAGCAGTCCGGTGATCTCAGGCGCAGGTTCTGACCATTCGATGACGTCCGCCGAAGCCGGCCAGGGATATATGAAACTTGGGCCCGGCAACAAACTCGCCGTGGCGTTGGCTACACCCGGATCAAACTCCATTGAGATATTCGACTTAAACGATTCGACGGGTGTCGTCTCCAATCCCCGCGTGAAAAACCTCGACCCGGACGGTCAAGTAAACGTTATTGAGTTCTAACCACGTGGAAACAAA
>QGUY01000229.1 GCA_003242315.1 Bacteroidota bacterium | reverse complement strand
TTCTGTTCTGTTTCATTGGCTTGGAGGAGTGTATAAAGGCGCAGTTCGATCCCGCTAACCCGGACGTGCGCATTGATGCAACGCTACGATCGTTTAACACCAGCGAAGAACGCAATGACTATCTTGAACTGATAAGGGATCAGTCCGTCAGACGAAGTATCAACTTCACCAACGTGAGAAAGGTGAAGGTGAAACCCGATGCGCCGACACGGATTTATGATATAGAAAACTTCTCGTTCAGTTATGCCTTCAGCGAGGCAACGCGATCGAATTTCAATATCAAGGAACAACTCAACCTCCAGCACAGGGCATCCGCCGCATACAACTTTGCACCCAAGGCTACTGGCGTCGAGCCATTCAAGAATGCGAAAGGACTTAACTCGCCGTGGCTGCGGTTGATCAAGGATTTCAACATTGGATTGATGCCTTCGAATATTGCAGTGCGGGCGGACCTGGACCGTTCCTTCAGCAAGTATATTTATCGGAACGAAGGTGGCCTCGGCGACATATCCAACTTCCAGAAGTATTTCATCTTCAATCGTACTTACAATCTCAGGTGGGCGCTTTCAAAGAACCTCACGCTTGATTACAACGCGAGGGCCAACGCTGTAGTGGATGAGCCTGAAGGCGAACTCGACACAGAAGAAAAGCGCAACGAAGTCATGGACAACCTGAAGAAATTCGGTCGGATGAAAAACTTCGATCAGAGTGTGGCTGTGAACTACACCCTTCCGTTGGACAAGATTCCTGCTGTGGACTGGCTGCGGGCGGACTACCGTTACCAGGCAAGTTACAATTGGCGCGCGGGACCGCTGAATAAACCAGACTCGATTACGATCCAAACCGGAGAACAGGATATACCGGACAGCCTCGATTTCAGGAACACCATCCAAAACAACCGTGAGCAGAACTTCTCAGGTACGGTTGACCTGGTAAAGCTTTACAACAAGAGCAAGTTCCTGAGAGAGATCAACACGCCACCACGCCCGCCGTCGCGTGTTCCGACGGGCGGAAGGCCACAGACTCAACCTCAGCAAGATACCACACGGAAGACGTCGTCGGCCGTCAAGGGTCTGTTGCGCTTGATCATGTCGTTGCGTTCCGTAAACGGAACCTATACAAAATCAGAAGGAACAATACTTCCGGGCTTCACGCCGTCGCCATGGCTTTTTGGTATGGATCGCGATTTCAATTCGCCGGGATGGGGCTTCATTTTGGGCGACCAGGATCCCAACATTCGCTTCGAAGCCGGCAAAAACAATTGGCTGGTGCAGCAAACGAGTCTGACCATTCCATTCACGCAAACGCAGACCACATCACTCAACCTGCGGGCCAACATGGAACCTACGCCGGACTTGCGCATTACCATCGATGTGAAGAAAGACGCGATGACGGCGTACCAGGAAATTTTCCGGTTTGATCCTGATAACCCAATTGCCAACGAATACGGCTTTGCCTCGCTGAATCCGAGCCGAAGCGGCAGCTACAGGATTTCGACGATGGCGATAAGGACAGCGTTCAACGGCGACAATGATGAGAAAGAGTCATCCGCCTTTAAGGATTTCGAAGAAAACCTGGAGATCATACGAGGCCGGTTTGCGCTGATCACCGGACAGCCGGAATTTGACACCGCGTCGCAGGATGTGCTGATTCCAGCTTTCATCGCCGCGTACACCGGCCAGAATGCGCACTCCATCAGCCTCTCTCCCTTCCCGAGCTCACCGCTTCCCAACTGGCGCGTGGAATACACGGGATTAAGTAAGCTGCCGGCTTTGCGCGAAGTTTTCCAGATGGTGTCGATCACCCATGCTTATACGGCGTCTTATTCCGTTGTCAACTATTCGAACTCGCTTCAGTATAGCGATCCCAATTACCTTGGTCTGAACATCCCCATCGAAGACTACAACCGGCGATATTTTGGAATCAACGAGAATGGCGAAGCTGTGCCGGTGTACGTAATCAACCAGGTGCTCATTTCGGAGCAGTTTGCGCCTTTGATCGGGATCAATGTCCGCACCAAGAGCAGGTTGACCGGCAATCTTCAGTACCGCACCAAGCGCGACCTGGCGCTCAACATTTCCAATGCGCAGATCACGGAAGTGAACAGCAAGGATGTTTCCTTTGAATTGGGTTACACGAAGAACAACATGCGACTGCCGTTCAAAACGCAAGGGCGCACCGTTGTGCTCAAGAATGACTTCACATTCCGTTTTAACCTCACCGTGTCCGATACCAGAACCCTGCAGCGCAAAATTGGCGACCTGGGCACGGTAACGAACGGTAACATAAACTTCCAGCTGCGGCCCAGCATTGCATATGCGCTCAACGAGAAACTTAACATACAGGGGTACTTTGAACGGACCATCAACGAGCCTCTCATCACAAGTTCCTTCCCTCGCGCAACTACTCGGTTCGGTATACGCGTAAGCTTTAACCTGGCGCAGTAGTTCGTCCCTGCAATTTCTCTTTGAGAAATAGAGCAAAAAGACTATAAATCTGCCCGTTTGGAGTAAGAGGATTCCTTGCGGATAGGCAATCAATTTTTTGTGTATTTTGCCACCCTTAAAATATCCGGGGATGAACATTCCGCAAGAACTCAAGTACACCAAAGACCACGAATGGATAAAGATCGAAGGTAAGACGGCTACCGTCGGCATAACGGATTTTGCCCAGGGCGAACTGGGCGATATTGTTTATCTGGACATCACCACAAAAGGTCAGGACCTTGCGCAGCATGATGTCTTCGGCACAGTAGAAGCCGTAAAGACGGTCTCTGACCTTTTCATGCCGGTAAGTGGAAAGGTTATCGAGATCAATCCAATCCTTGAAGGAAGTCCTGAAAAAGTCAACGAAGACCCGTACGGTGAAGGCTGGCTGATCAAAGTAGAAATCGCCAATCCCGCAGAAGCCGAAGGATTGCTTTCCGCACAGGCCTACAAGGAGTTAATTGGCGCTTAGGGATAGGGCCAAACTAATTGGAGAGCGCCTGTGTTTTTAGCATGACGCCTCTCTAAGTGAATGAATTCCAATGATTGAGCTACCTGTCATTTCAGGCGACCCGCAACGGAAAAAGAAGCCCGACTGGCTTAGGGTAAAACTTCCGGTCGGTCCCGATTATGCGCGCGTGAGAAGGGTCGTCGACCAGCACAAACTGCACACCATCTGTGAAAGCGGGAATTGTCCCAACATGGGAGAATGCTGGGGCGCCGGAACAGCAACTTTCATGATCCTCGGTAACATCTGTACCCGCAGCTGCACTTTTTGCGCCGTGGCTACCGGAAGACCAACAGAATACGACACCGATGAACCCCGTCGCGTCGCCGAAGCCATCAAAAAAATGGGCGTGAAACATGCGGTCATTACATCGGTTAATCGCGATGAATTGAAAGACCGCGGTGCGGAAATCTGGTACCAGACGGTTGTCGAAACCAAAAAACTCAACCCGGAAACCACCATCGAAACACTGATACCTGACACAAAAGGAAACTGGGAAGCACTGGAGCGAATGATTTCCGCAGGCCAGGAAGTGGTGTCACACAACATGGAGACCGTCCGTCGCCTCTATCGCAACGTACGCCCTCAGGCCAAATATGAACGAAGCCTTGAACAGATCCGCAGGACGCGCGAGATGGGTAAACGGACAAAATCAGGGATCATGCTTGGCCTCGGCGAAACCAAAGATGAAGTATTTGAAGCCATGGATGACCTCGTGGAAAACGGGCTTCTCATCCTTACCCTGGGTCAGTATCTTCAACCTACCCGACTGCATCACGAAGTCATCGAATACATCCACCCGGATACCTTTGAGATGTATAAGGAAGAAGGATTAAAGCGGGGACTTAAGTACGTAGAAGCAGGGCCACTCGTGCGTTCTTCATATCACGCAGAACGTCATGTGAACGTGCCTATTGATTGACAGCGCGGAGCGGATCAGGACTTCAAATCCTCATCCTGTCAATCCCACAAATCCTACAAATCCTGGTTGAGACTTAAGGCACCGGAATCCGCTCATCCGTATTGGCAGCTTCCCACGCCGTGTAGAATACACATTGGGCGCGCTTTGCCAGCAGGTCGTATTCTATCTTATCCGCTTCGTCACTAGGCTTGTGATAATCTTCATGAAGTCCATCGAAGTAAAAGATGATGGGCACTCCATGCTTGGCAAAGTTCCAGTGATCAGAACGGTAGAACAATCGCGTCGGATGGTCGCGATCATTGTACTTGTAATCGAATATCAAATCGCAGTACTTGTCGTTGACCCGTTCGCTGAACTTGTTTAGGACAGACGACTTTTCTCCTGTTCCAATGATGTACACATACGGAGGGCTGTTTTTGTGGTCGCCGTCTCTCCTGCCAATCATATCGATGTTCAGGTTCAGTACGGTTTTCTCCATGGGGACCGCCGGATTGTCGGCGTAGTAGGCGGATCCAAGCAGTCCTTTCTCTTCACCGGTAAAGGTCATGAATAGAATGCTGCGGCGTGGTCCTGCACCGTCGCGTTTCGCATCGGCAAATGCCTGGGCAAGTTGCATCACAGCAGCCGTACCGGACGCATCATCATCAGCACCATTGTTGATGGTATCGCCTCTCGAGCCTCTGCTAATCCCGATGTGATCGTAATGCGCCGTCACCACTACCACTTCATCGCTGAGATCGGTCCCCTCCAGCAGTCCAAGAACGTTCTCAGTGGGTGTGGTGACAACTTTCATTTCTGTGCGATATGCAATGGTCGTCGGCTTAATTCGCGTCAGTGGCTTCTTCGCCGGATCTTCGCTGGCCGCGGCCTTTAATTTTTCAGGCGACACACCCATGAGCGTGTTCACGACAGACGGTGCCACAACAAAGGAACCGGCATTGGGTGCATATATCCGGGGTTTTTCAAGAGAAGGTCTTTCACCGCGCAACGAGACACGTTCGCGATACGCCAGGTCGTCAAATTCTCTTTCGTTGTCAATACTCCAGATGAAAACCATTTTGGCACCGCGTTGGCGTGCCCTGCTTACTTCAGGAAGGTTATACAGGCGACCATCAGCAATTCGGATGAGAACCGCCTTGCCTTCAACATCCAGCGTGTTAAAGTCCTCTTCCCGACCATATCCCGCATATACCAGCGGAACGGTAACTTCTCCGCCGGAGTCTGCTTTGCCCTGATAAACGACTTTTCCGGTATGATGAAAGATTTTCCCTCCTGCCTTCACATAAATCTCGCCGGGTTCGGCGCGATAAAGTTCAAGGGTCTGGAAATAGCCGTCGTCGACCGGGCCTTTCAGTCCGATTTTCTCAAAATGGGCACGAATGTATTCGGCGGCTTTCCGCTGACCGCGAGTCCCGGTCTCCCTTCCTTCCAGGGAGTCGTGGGCCAGCACCGAAACAAATTCGCGAAGGCGTTCAGGGGTGATTCGGGCCGCGTAATCCTCTACATCAGTGGTATCGGGGGTCGGGACCCATAGCGCTGCCCCAAGGGCTAAAGGAACACAAAACAGCAAAATTCGCATACGCTGAGATTAAAGCCGACATAACGCGCGGAAGCAACTTCCGGTTTGCAAGATAACACCTTTTTGACCATCAAAATTACCCGGACTGGGTTACCTTTGTGGCCTGAAATAGGGGATATTGAAATGAACATCGACTCTCAGGGCAATCACGGGTTTCTACACCGTCACATCGGCCCGGACGCTGCACAGATTTCAGAAATGCTCAAAACGATCGGCGTGAGTTCCCTGGATGAACTCATCGATCAGACGATACCGGACAACATCCGACTAAAACAACCGCTGGTTCTTCCGGAACCTCTTTCTGAGGCAGGCTTCATAGCAGCGTTCAGCAAGATGATGGCAAAGAATAAAATCTTCCGATCCTATATCGGTACGGGTTACTACAATACGCACACTCCCGCCGTCATTCGCAGGAACATATTGGAGAACCCGGGGTGGTACACTGCCTACACCCCCTATCAGGCAGAGATTTCTCAGGGCCGTCTTGAAGCGCTCATCAACTTTCAGACTGTCGTCATTGATCTCACTGGATTGCCTCTGGCAAACGCATCCCTTCTTGATGAAGCAACTGCTGCAGCTGAAGCGATGCACATGCTGTTCGCTGCCAGGAAAAGCGAAAAGGCTGAAGCACGAAAGTTTTTCGTAGATCGAAACACCTTCCCGCAAACACTGGACGTGCTGCGTACGCGCTCCGTTCCAGCGGGCATTCAGTTGCATATAAACGACATCGACACTCTCGATCTCTCGGACCCGGACCTGTACGGTGTTTATCTGCAATACCCGGATAACAATGGCGCGGTACAAGACCACCAGGCTTTCATCGCGAAAGCGCACGCACACGGTGTCATGGTCGCCATGGGCGCTGACCTCCTGGCGTTAACGCTGTTGAAATCCCCCGCGGCGATGGAACCCATTGTGTTTGTGGGTTAACAAA
>QGUY01000517.1 GCA_003242315.1 Bacteroidota bacterium | reverse complement strand
ATTTTTTCGGCTTTCCAATGCGGCGGGTGATGGGATTGACAGCCCCCAGCAAACATTTTCCATCCCTCCATGGTAATGCCCCTCGAACCGAAGGAATTTGGGTTTGCCGGTCTTGGCGCGCGCGACGCGGAATGCGGTTTGCACGGCTGTGGATCCATCGAGACAGAAGCGCATCCGTTCTGCTGAGGGTATGATCTCCTGGAGCTTCTCGGCAAGTTCTATTTCCTTGATGTGCTGCCCGGCGAATATCTGGCCCTTTTGGGAGTACTCATTGATAGCTTCAAGCACGCGCGGATGGGAGTGGCCGAGAATCAGTGGACCCTGGCTTAGGGTAAAGTCGAGGTACTCATTGCCGTCGACATCGTATATGCGGCTGCCTTTTCCGTGCGAATAAAATAGTGCGTGCGGATAGCTGTACTTTCTGAATTCAGAAGAAACACCTCCGGCCAACACTTTTTTCGCGCGTTCCAACAAGGCTGCAGACTTTGCATAGCTGGGTTTACTCAAAGTTGACTTACTCATGATGCTCAATATCTAGTATTTGTTATTGAAAGCTTGAACAACTTACTTCGCAATACAGTGCGTTTATCGTTACACCCCTGTTCAGTCTAGGAGAAAGGGTGCGGTCACAGTGGCATCATCGAAAATCTTCAAGTCGACCATTCTCTTCTTGATGTTTGACAGCCAGTCGCGGTTGAACTGCGGTCCCAGTAATGAGCGCACCTCGTGGGAGAATGCTCTTTGAAGTTCCATCGCGCGCAAGCGATCGTTTTGCGTGGCCGCCCGGTACAGGTCGTTCAATAGTTTCAGAAAAACCACGCCGGCGCCGGAGACGATGCCGTCTGCTCCCATGAGCAAGCTGGAATCAATGACGGATTCATCACCTTGCATAATGGTGCCAGGGCGTTTTTCCTTGTCGGGATACCGCCTGAGGAGTTCAACAAAGCTGTTGTAGTGGCAGCTCGAGTCCTTGACGCCCGCAACCTTTTCTATGTGCAGGATCTTCTCCAAAGTATCAACGTCTACCGGGTTATTTGTCATAAGGGGCGCGTTGTAGAAGAACAGCGGAACATCCACGGCGTCTGCAATGGTTTTAATGTGCGTCAGCACGCTGTGGGGATCCGGGAACTTGTAGTAAAATGGGGTGGTACAGACGATGTAGTCAATTCCGCTTTTTTCAATGTCTTTTGCGTACGAGACGGCAATACGCGTTGAAGGTGCGGAGACAGCGGCGAGCACCGGCGTCCTTCCTGCAACGTGTGCTACAGATTCTTCTACGAGTATGCGCCGTTGCGGGGCGAGAAGGGCTGTGCCTTCTCCTATAGTGCCGAGGAGCATGATTCCATTGACACCTTCGCGGATGCAATGATCGAGCATTCGGCGCAGTGAGGATACATCGATGTTTTCATCTTTTGTCAGCGGTGTGGGTACTGCGATGACCACGCCTTCCAGTCTTTGACCCTTAGCCATTCAGCGTTCGTGGTTATTGTTTTACAAGTGCTAATTCACAAAATCCTTCTCGTAGAGTTTGATGCGTTGTTCACCGCGCCAGATTGTTATCCATAATTCACCCGGCTTTCCTTCGAACAGGTAGGGGTAGGAGATGTCCCTTCCGCCGCCGACTGGTTTCATGGCTGGCATTCTATCTGTGCATCGCGCGATCACGGCAGGTTCCGTCCAGGTCTTGCCGTCATCGTCGGAGAACATAATTGATAATTCGCATCTGTGATTGCTCACGGGCACCTCTGACCAGACGCCGTCGCCGCCGGTCAAGGGAAATTCCGTTTTTCCCTCGG
>QGUY01000228.1 GCA_003242315.1 Bacteroidota bacterium | reverse complement strand
CCCCGAGACCGGTAAAGGGTGGGAAGTTTTATTTTTTTTTAAAAAACTTTTTATGGCCCTAAAAACCCAACGCTGTCGAAAGCAGGAAAAAAAAATATTGACGAAACAAAGAAGCTTATCGACCTGTACTTCAAAGACATTCCGCGCGGTTCCAGGGAAATACCACGACCCACGGTTGTCGAACCGCCGCAACAGCAGGAAATACGCGATGTCATTTATGACAACATTCAACTGCCGGCGGTATTCCAGGGATATCACATTCCGGCTGACGGAACAGAGGAGGCCTACGCAGTTGACATGCTGAACCGTCTCCTGAGTGGGGGTCAAAGTTCTCGCATGTACAAGGCGCTTGTGGATGAACAGAAGAAAGCATTGGCGGTGCAAGCGTTTCCTTATCCGCTCACCGATCCGGGATTGTACATCGTACTCGCATTGCCCAACGTAGGTGTTGACATCAATGAATTGGAGAAGGCAATGGATGCGGAAATCGAAAAAGTGAAGACTGACCTGATTTCCGAATCGGAATTCCAGAAGATACGCAATCAGGTTGAAAGCCAGTTCGTGCAACAGAATTCATCAATGGCAGGCATCGCAGAACAGCTGGCGATCTATCATACGCACTTTGGCGATGCAAACCTCATCAATACGGAGATCGAGCGATACATGAAGGTCACGCGCGAGGATATTCGTCGCGTTGCCCAAAAGTATCTTACCAAAGAGAACCGTGTTGTGCTGCACTATTTGCCTAAATCGGCACAAAACAATCCTGCTTCCACCCAATCGGAAAAAGAATAACCCACCCAACCGTTGAAACTCATGAAAGCATACATAAGAAAGACATTCATCCTCCTGTTCGCCGCAACGCTCACTGCGCCTTGTCTTTATGGTCAGGTTGACAGAACCAAGGCGCCGGAACCCGGGCCTGCGCGGGAAATCGAGATTGGCGAGTATCAGACCTTCACCCTTAAGAACGGATTGCAGGTATTCGTAGTGGAGAATCACAAACTTCCACGCGTGCAGTTTTCCCTGCAGCTCCGTCATGATCCCGTATACGAAGGTGAAAAGGCGGGTTATGTTTCGATGGCAGGAGACTTGATAGGCACTGGCACCACCAACCGATCCAAGGCTCAACTCGATGAAGAAATCGACTTTATCGGAGCATCGCTTAATACAAGTGCAAACGGCATTTACGCGTCAAGCCTGACGAAGCACATGCCGAAATTGCTGGAACTGTTTACCGATGTCCTTTACAACCCTTCGTTCAATCCGGAGGAACTGGAAAAGATCAGAACGCAGACGCGCTCCGCCATCGTCGCTAACAAGGAAGATCCGGAGGTAATCGCTTCGAACGTGAGGAGCGCGCTTTTATATGGAAAGGATCACCCGTACGGCGACCTTGTCACGGAAGAAACGATTGATGCAATTACGCTGGAGGATTGCAAGGCGTACTATCAAACCTACTTCAAGCCCAACAACGCATACCTGGCAATTGTCGGTGACATCGATTTGAAGACGGCGAAGAAGCTGGTGAAGAAACATTTCGGGAAATGGGAAAGCGGCACGGTTCCCGCGCCGGTTTATCCGACACCTCAGCTTCCTGAAAAGACATTCGTAGCCATGGTTGATCGCTCCTCCGCTGTCCAATCGGTTATCACCGTTGCGCACCCCGTAGAGCTAAAGCCAGGAAGTCCTGATGCAATAAAGGCTGGTGTAATGAACAACATTTTGGGAGGCGGCGGCTTGTCGTCGCGATTGAACCAAAACCTCAGGGAACACAAGGGCTTTACGTATGGGGCGTACTCTTCACTGTCCAGTGACAAACTTATCGGATCATTCGATGCCGAGGTGAGTGTGCGCAATGAAGTTACGGACAGTGCCGTGGTTGAATTGCTAAGGGAACTTCGGAGAATTCGCGAGGAGCCTGTAGATGAGGCAGAGCTCAAAGCTGCCAAGGCTTACATTTCCGGATCGTTCGGTCGCTCTCTGGAGAATCCAGCTACCATCGCCAACTTCGCCATCAACATAGCCAAGTATAATCTCCCGGAGGATTACTATGACAATTATGTGAAAAACGTTGCAGCCGTAACTCCGGAAGATGTGCAGACGGTGGCGAAGAAACTGATCCATCCGGACCGGGCATACATCATCCTCGTAGGCAAGGCTTCCGATGTTGCGCCCGGGCTCAAGCGATTCGGTGAACTGAAGTACTTCGACATCTATGGGAATCCGTATACGCCGTCAGAAAAGGCGGAAATTCCTCCCGGGCTCACGGCGGAAAAGGTGATTGAAAACTACATACAGGCAGTTGGGGGTGAAGCGAACATTGACGCGATCAAATCATTCGTAAACCATAGCGAGGCATCGGTACAGGGCACGCCGATACAAATAGTGACATTTTTTAGTGCGCCTAACAAAACAAGCATGGAAATAAGCGCCGGTGGTCAGTTGATACAAAAAGTGACCTGTGACGGGAAGGACGTGAGCATATCTTATATGGGCAACACCGTACCTCTTGACGATGCTTCGAAAGAGCGGGTGCTGTTTGATAGTTATCTTGTAGGGGAGCGGCGGCTCAAGGAAGCGGGTGTTTCCGTAGCGCTCACTGGCGTTGAACAGATTGACGGCAGGAATGCTTACGTTGTGGAATATACATTCCCTCTTGGTAGCAAGAGTACAGTATACTTTGACACTGAGACGGGGTTGAAGGTGCGAATGGTCGTTGCGAACAACACGCCTATGGGTGAAGTTACGCAAACCACTACGTACAGCGACTATGTCGAAAAGGCCGGAGTCAAATTTCCGCTGACGGTGGTCCAGAACGCCGGCCCACAGACCCTCACTGTAAAATCCACCTCCGTAGAGCTCAACGCGCCCGTGCCGGAGGAAAAATTTGTTATCAAATAACCTGAAACGGGCCACGGAAGCGATGCCCTGCCCTGAAGGGATGCGGCCGAAGGGGGCATCTCCTTCAGGGGACTTTGGGGATTTGGAATTCGTGATTATCTTTGCAGCCCTCATAAACGAGGCTAAATCGTCGGAATCATGAAAAGAACATACCAGCCTTCCCGGAGAAAGAGAAGGAACAAGCACGGGTTCAGGGAGCGCATGTCTACCGCCAATGGCAGAAGGGTGCTGGCCGCACGGCGTAGAAAGGGCAGAAAGAAATTGACCGTTTCCGACGAGCGCACGTTCAAGAACTAATTCCCAGTTTGGCAGGCTGGCCATGGGGAAAATGCTAAATTTCACCCCATGGGGCCGTTCAGCTTCCGGAAAAGCGAAAGACTTTATAAGCGAAAGGAAATACAGGAACTCTTTGAAAAGGGTTCCTCTTTTCATTTATACCCATTCCGGGTCGTTGTGCTGCGCCAGGAGCCTCCGGGTCGGAACCACAAGGTCCTGATATCGGTGCCCAACCGGGTGTTCCGCAAGGCGGTCGACAGGAACCTGCTAAAGAGGCGTATTCGCGAAGCATACAGGCTTCAAAAGCACAAGCTCCCGGAAGGGCCGTTGCTGCTGGGATTTGTGTATACGGGGTCGAAATTGCTTTCATTCGCCGAGATTTCGCAAAAAATGGCGCTCGCGTTCGGCAGAATAGATAAAGTTTTGAAGGCGAAACGTACAGCCGACGGAACCGGACCGTAAAAGGAGTGGCCGGTTTGGGCGTCGCATGCTATATTTAGATTTATGAATTGCCGGTGGGCAAGAATGCCGGTAAAATGCCGTTTCTAGGACGTATGAAGAGAAAAATTAAATGGATGGTGGTGTTGGTGGTGGTGTTGACCGCCGGCATGGCCCTGCGCGAACCGACTGAAAAGTACTTCGACATTGCCCGAAGCCTGGATATTTTCGCCACGCTCTTCAAGGAAGTAAATGCCTACTATGTTGATGAAGTAGATCCGCAGAAGCTCATCCGTGAAGGAATCGACGGCATGCTGGCATCGTTGGATCCCTACACCGATTTTATTTCTGAAGACGAAATCGAATCGTTTCGGATCAGCACGACCGGACAATACGGAGGCATCGGTGCGTTGATCGGAGTTGTGAATGACAAAGTCGTAATCACAGATCCATACGAAGGTTACCCTGCTCATAAAGCTGGCCTGAAAATCGGTGACGAGATCATCGCCATCGATGGAAAGAGTGTCAGGGGTAAATCGACCGCCGATATCAGCACCCTGCTTAAGGGTCAACCGCGGACTACCGTCGAGGTTGAAGTTCGTCGCGTCGGCGCTAAAGACAATCTCAAGTTTTCCATAGTCAGGGAGAAGATCAATATCCGTAACCTGGAGTATTACGGAATGGTGTCGTCTGACATTGGTTACCTGAAACTCACCGACTTTACACCCGGTGCGGGGAAAGAAGTTGCTGCGGCCGTTACCGAGTTGAAGGAGAAAGGTGCGAAGAAGCTTATCCTCGACCTTCGCGACAATCCGGGTGGATTGCTTAACGAGGCAGTGAATATCGTTAGCGTCTTTGTTCCGAAAGGTGAGCAGGTTGTTTCCACGCGTGGTAAGGTTAAAGACTGGAATAAAACGTATACGACGCTGAACAGCCCTGTCGACAAAGACATCCCGTTGGTCGTCCTCACGAACGGTGGCAGCGCTTCCGCTTCAGAGATTGTCGCGGGTGCGCTGCAGGATTACGACCGCGCTGTACTTGTCGGACAACGCACCTTTGGTAAGGGTCTGGTTCAAACCACGCGTCCATTGTCGTACAACGCGCAACTCAAGGTAACAACAGCCAAGTATTATATTCCAAGTGGCCGTTGTATCCAGGAGTTGGATTACACACATCGGAATACAGACGGGTCGGTCGACAAGATGGCTGATTCGTTGCGCTCTGAATTCAGAACGCGTAACGGCAGAAAGGTCTTTGATGGTGGCGGTCTTCAACCTGATATCGAAGTTAAGGAAGAGTATCTCGGCGCTGTCACAATCGCCTTGTTGCGCCAGGGTAAAATCTTTGAGTACGCGACTAAGTATTGCGCAGAGCATCCGGCTCCGTCGAACTACGCAACGTTCCGTTTGAGCGATAGTGAGTACAAGAAGTTTACGGAGTGGGTAGCTGGTGAGCATTTTGCATACAGCACTTCGCTGGATAAAGAAGTGGGCGACCTCATCGCGACAGCGCGCGAGGAACGATACTACGATCAGATCGAGAGTCAGTTGCTGGCGTTGCAAAAGCGCATCGGCGACAACAAGCTGGGCGACATCGAACGATTCAGCGACGAGATACGCCGTCTTCTGGAACAGGAAATTTCTTTTCACTACGGACTACATAAAGGTAGGGCAGAGAACATGTTGGGTGACGACAAGGAAGTGCTTGAAGCCAAGCGTGTTCTGAATGACACGGCGGAATACAACCGCATACTGAGACCTGCCCCGTAATTGCATGAATTACATCCTTTGCCTTGAAACATCCACCGACGTTTGCTCGGTGGCATTGTATGCGGACGACCGCCTGGTGGATAGTCGCGAAGTACACGAACCGCAGGCCCACGCCGCAAAGCTGGCCGTGTTTGTGGAGGAAGTGCTGGGACAGTCCGGAGTAAAGCCCGATCGGCTTGCTGCGGTGGCGGTGTCACAAGGTCCAGGTTCATATACGGGCTTGCGCATTGGGGTGTCGACGGCGAAAGGTCTGGCGTATGCGTTGAACATTCCGTTGATTGGTGTGGGAACCCTGGAGCTGATGGCGTCGGCCGTTCAGGGTAATGAGTGGCTTTGTCCGATGATCGATGCGCGCAGGATGGAAGTATATTGTGCGTTGTTCGATGAGAAAGGGCGCATGGTGGAAAAGCCACACGCGAAGGTAATCGACGCTGACTCGTTCGCCGATGTGCTTGCAACGCACCAGATAAAGTTTTTTGGAAACGGAGCGATGAAATGCCGCGAAGTGCTGACGCATCCGAATGCTGTTTTCGTAGAGGGGTTGTATCCGCGCGCCGCAGACATGGGTAAGTTGGCGAACGAGCGGTTTGTGGCGCGGCAGTTTGAGAACTTAGCGTCGTTTGAACCGGTATATCTTAAGGAGTTTGCTGCGAAAAAGGCGCGCACGCTGATTTAGGTGGTGAACGTTTTTGTGCCGGGCAAGTGTTAAGGCATGGTCAGTATGGAAGAAAAAGAAATTGTAAACAGGGTTGCTGCCAGCGGGTTGAAGACCTTTGACCTGGAGGAGTTGTATCGTCCGGGTGAGCGGGTCAATCTGGACATACGCGGTCAGTTGTATGAGGGGTTGATACTGCGGGAGAAGGATTTTCGCGCCTGGGTGAAGGAGCATCCGTGGGCTGACTACGCGGGCAAGTTTGTTGCGGTGAATTGTTCAGCGGATGCGATTGTGCCGACGTGGGCTTTTATGCTTTTGGGTGTGGCGCTGCAACCATATGCAGAGAAAGTGGTGTACGGGAATCTCGAGGATTTGGAGAGGGTGCTATTCCAGGAGGCGTTAAATCAGGTCGATTGG
>QGUY01000516.1 GCA_003242315.1 Bacteroidota bacterium | reverse complement strand
GCTCCGCCCGTTCCGGATGCCCTTTAATGTCTTTGCAATCCCAGTCAACTCCGTGATGTGCAAAGACAAAACTTGTGGGAAGAAGGGCAAATGATATCATGAGTACAAAAAATCCAAGCTTCTTCAGCGGCATGGCACCGGCGCTGTACTGGACGCGCCGGTATCCGAAGTTGTCGAACTGCAACCCCACACGCGCGGTGGGCATCGCCGTAGGTCGATGCGTAATAAAATTGATCGCCCCTCCTACCGCCTCCGGTCCGTAGAACGAAGACGCAGGACCCTTCACCACCTCGATGCCGGAGATCGCCAGCAGGTTCATCTCGATCATCGCGTTGTGGTTGAAGACGCCCATCGGCCGCAGCGGAATGCCGTCTTCCAGGTAAAGAAAATACGGGCTGGTGCCCATGGGCTGCCGGATGGACATGCCGTGCTGCTCGTTGTTGTAATTGAGCGTCGCCACACCGGGCACCTTGTTCATCATCTCGGCCAGCAGCGTAGGCTTTGCATCGTTGAGGTCGGCGGCGGACACCTTGTCGATGGCCATGGCCACCTCGCCCCGCGTTTGCATATCGCGGCTCGCCGTCACCACCACTTCATGCATGGTTGTGGTTGCTGGCGCCAGCGTGGCCATCACAACGTTCCCCGGCCCTACGCCGATCTTCCGCGTGCAATAACCCACGCAGCGAAGTTCGAGCGAGTCCGGCGCATCTGTTGTTACAAGTTCGAAGGAACCGTCGGCAAGCGTCGAGGTTCCCTGCTGTCCTGAAGCGACGGTTACACCGGGAATCGGTTCGTGGGTTTCCTGGTCGATGATTTTACCGGTCACGATCGTCTGCGAATACGTCGTGACACTATATAATAAGAGTATAGTCAGTGTCTGTAAGGATTTCATAAGTACAGTACGAATTCAACAATGTCGATAGAACCATGTAGCGCCAATTGGCGCCGTACTTGCGGGCGGGGAAAAGAAAAGCCCGGCTTATGAAATCCTGGGTGGCTGGAAGATGTCGAGAGAAGGATCCTGAATGGCCATCGGCGTGTAGGGACTACTGCTGAGCAAGCCCATAAGGTGAGGGTTGGCTTCTAACGTGCGTGCAAGACCGTTGGCCGGGAGGAACAGGTTAATTTCATGAGCCTGCACAAGCGCTCTCGCGGGTGAATTTTCATCGTCATACTGCACGTGGAGGCCTGTATTGAAATCGTAGTCGCTGCTACACGAGGCGATGGGAATTTCGGCAATCAGCCCAACTGTAAGGGCAATACTGTGTCGTTCCTCGTAAAGGCGGGAAAGAAGGCCAAGCCTACTTGCGCTGTGCAGCATCATGCTGGTGAGAATAAGCAGGCTGATGATCCTTTTCATACCTCGCGAAAATAGCGGCTTTTCTCCTGAATTGCGCGCCCCGGCAAAATAATCTTTTCAAGCGCGCCGGTTTTATGATTAATGTCATGAAGCCTTACAAAAAAACAAAACCGGCCAGGCGCCATTCGAGTAATGCAAGAGACTTTCCTTTTGAACTAAGGTCCGGATTCGGCATTTTGCATCACACCTCCTGATCCGGTTTTCCCATGAGCGAGTCCACCGCAGAACAAAAAAGGCGTTATCCCGGCAGGCGGCTGACGGCCGGCCTGTTGCTTGTCGCTGTTGTCTCTTTCACCCTCCAGGCACAGGATGCCACACCGCTGAAACTATGGTACGACACGCCTTCCAGGGGCGTCTGGGAAAACGCCCTGCCCGTCGGAAACGGCAGGCTCGGCGCGATGGTTTTCGGCGACGTTCCCCAAGAAACAATTAAACTCAACGAAAACAC
>QGUY01000227.1 GCA_003242315.1 Bacteroidota bacterium | reverse complement strand
CGCTTTATGCTGGCCGATTGTATTCCCAGTTATTAAAACCACCCGTACCGACCATTACCCTGTGTTCAGCTTGCCCCCCGTAAGTGCCGCGGCCCAACCTTCCCCTACCGGGAGCCTCGCTGATGCCGAGACTCGTGAGCCATTGCCCTTTACCAACATCATTGTCCAGGGCACCACGCACGGAACAAACACTGACGAACGCGGACGCTTTACGCTTACCTTGCCCGCAGACGCACCGAGTCAGGGAAACCTTATCATCTCGTTCGTCGGTTATCGTACCGACACGCTAAGGTTCTCACCCACCCGAACGAACTATACCTTCCATCTGTATCCCGACGCCGCATCCCTTAAGGAGGTTATGGTGATCTCCGGCACGATGAAGGAGGTGTCAAAAATGGACTCGCCCATACCAGTAGAGATCTATTCCCCTGCCCTCTTTTTGAAGAACCCGACACCCAGCATTTTCGAATCGCTCTCGATGATAAACGGCGTGCAGCCCCAACTCAACTGTAACATCTGCAACACAGGCGACATTCACATCAACGGGATGGAAGGCCCCTATACGATGGTACTCATCGACGGTATGCCCATCGTGAGCAGCCTGTCCACCGTCTATGGCCTGGCCGGAATTCCGAACAGCCTCGTGAAGCGTATCGAAGTCGTGAAAGGCCCGGCTTCCACGCTGTATGGATCAGAAGCTGTTGGCGGGCTTATCAACATCATCACGCGCGAGCCGCTGACGGCACCGCGACTGAAAGCTGACTTCTCCGCGACTTCCTTCGCAGAATACAACATCGACCTCTCAACAAAATGGAAGGTCGGCCAGACCCACAGCCTGCTCGGCCTCAATTATTTCAACTTTCTGAACAGGATCGATGAAAACGGCGACAACTTCACGGATGTCACGTTGCAAGACCGGTTCTCCATTTTCAACAAGTGGGAATTTCACCGCCCTTCCAACCGCACGGCCACTCTCGCCACACGGTATGTGTATGAAGACCGATGGGGAGGCGAACTGAACTGGACCAAAGAACACCGCGGCAGCAATGAGATCTATGGCGAATCCATTTACACGAACCGCGTCGAACTCATAGGCGTGTACCAGCTTCCCACTGCGGAGAAGCTGACCCTGGACGTGTCGTACAACTACCACGACCAGGACTCCTACTACGGTATCTCGCCCTACATGGCACAACAACATGTTGCATTCGGTCAGCTGCGATGGGATAAAAAGGTCGGCAGCCACGACCTACTCGCCGGCCTTCCCCTCCGTTATGTTTACTACGACGATAACACCGTCGGTACGGCAACGCCCGCGGGCGTCAATGAGCCCTCGCACACATGGCTGCCTGGCATCTTCGTACAAGATGAATGGAACATAACACGGCCGTTCACGATCCTGACAGGCTTGCGTTACGACCATCACAACCAGCACGGCCATATCGTTTCGCCACGGTTGAGCTTCAAGTATGCGCCCAACCCGAACAACACCTTCCGCCTCAGCGCCGGCAATGGCTTCCGCGTGGTTAACCTCTTTACCGAGGATCACGCAGCCTTAACCGGTTCGCGGGAAGTCATCATAAAGAACGAACTCAAACCGGAGCAGTCGTGGAACGTAAACCTCAACTACACGAAGCAAATCGCGTACAGTGGTGGAAGTATCGGACTAGACGCCAGCGTATTCTATACCTATTTCACGAATAAGATCAATGGCGACTTCCACACCGATCCCGACCTGATCATCTACGACAACCTGAACGGCCACGCCGTATCGAAAGGGATCACGCTGAACACGGACTTCACCTTCACCAATGGTTTAAAGGTCATCACTGGCGTCACCGTGATGGACGTATACCAGGTTGAAACGATATCAGGTGAAGAACAACGCAAACCTCAACTCTTCGCGCCCGTTGTCTCCGGCACGTATGCGGTAAGCTACCTGTTCGAACGCATCGGGCTCACCCTGGACCTTACCGGTCGCCTCACAGGCCCGATGTACCTGCCCGTAGTGCCTAACGACTACCGGCCTGAGCGTTCTCCGTGGTTCACGCTCATGAATATCCAGGCGTCGAAGACCTTTAACAATGGCTTTGAACTTTATGGCGGATTAAAAAACCTTCTCAACTTCATGCCAAAAGACCCCCTCCTCCGCCCCTTCGACCCGTTCGACAAAAACATCACCGTCAACAACCCGTACGGCTATACGTTCGACACGAGCTACAACTACGCGCCGATACAGGGGATAAAAGGGTTCCTTGGTATGAGGTATACTTTCCAGTAGGCAACCATGAAGCACATCTGTGATGGCTTCATGGTTTATGCCGTGGGTATTGGGAAAAGGGTAAGGAAATAAGGAAGTAAAGAATGGGACGCGCGACCATGCGTCCCCAAAAAGGATCGAAACAATGGAGATTCAGATCAGTATGAAACCGTCAGATACAATAAGCAACCCGGGCGTGATGTCTTCCCTATTCAATCTTCAATTCTTCAAGTCTTCAATCTTTCTCTATGGAACGCACTCACGTTGACTCAAAATCCTTAAGCGAGGTTCATTCCTCCATCGACGCCCGGGGTCGTCGGGGATGGAGGAAAGTGCTCGCGTTTTTGGGTCCGGCATACCTGGTGAGTGTCGGCTACATGGATCCGGGGAACTGGGCAACGGACATTGCCGGCGGTAGTCGCTACGGCTATGCGTTGATATGGGTGCTGCTGATGTCGAACCTGATGGCGTTATTGCTGCAAAGCCTCAGCGCGCGGTTGGGTATCGTTCGGCAGCTCGACCTGGCCCAGGCGTCCCGCAAGACCTATCGCTCCGGCGTCAACTACGCGCTGTGGTTCCTGGCTGAAATTGCTATCGCAGCTACGGACTTGGCGGAAGTGCTCGGGATGGCTATCGGCCTCCAACTGGTGTTCGGCATCCCGCTGATCTGGGGTGTGAGTCTCACGGTTCTCGACACGCTGCTCATCCTCCTCCTCCACAGCTACGGCATGCGTAAGATGGAGCTGTTTATCATCAGCCTCGTAGCGATCATAGGCGGCGCCTTTCTGATTGAAATGTTCCTGGCCAAACCCGACATGGGAGAACTGGTAACGGGATTCATCCCATCACTACCGGATGACACGGCGTTATACATCGCCATCGGAATCATCGGGGCCACGGTAATGCCCCACAACCTGTACCTCCACTCGTCGCTCGTACAAACGCGACGCATCGACACGAGCGAACGCGGAATATGGAGCGCGATCAAATACAACTTTATCGACTCCGCGGTGGCCCTCAACGCTGCCTTCTTCGTGAACGCCGCCATCCTCGTGCTGGCTGCCGCCACGTTTTACAAGGCGGGTCTGTACGAGGTGGCCGACATCCAGGACGCCTACCAACTCCTCACGCCCCTGCTCGGATCAGAATGGGCATCGATATTGTTCGGTATTGCGCTGATCGCGGCGGGACAGAGTTCTACCATTACCGGAACACTGGCCGGACAGATCGTAATGGAAGGATATCTTAATCTCCGTATTGCGCCCTGGCTGCGGCGTCTTATCACGCGCATCATCGCCATCATACCCGCATACATTGTCATCCTCATGTACGGCGAAGATCAGACCGGCGAGCTGCTCGTCTTCAGCCAGGTAGTCCTCAGCCTGCAGCTCGGCTTTGCCGTCATTCCACTGATTCACTTCACGAGTGATAAATCGAAGATGGGAACATTTGCCATCGGCACAAAGATGAAGATTGCCGCGTGGCTGATCGCGCTTGTTATCGTCGGATTAAACGTCAAACTTGTCATTCAGGAACTGGAAGGCTGGCTGGCAGCCGCCGGGAACAACGCCTGGATGATCTGGGCTTTTGTTGTTCCCGCTATAGGAGCGGCATTCGCGCTGCTGGTATACATTACCTTTAAGCCGGTGATCGACAAGAGAAGACAGGAAAAAGCAACGAAACTGCCGCACGGCGAAGCGCGCGACCTGCAGATCAAGGTTGGACCTTCCTACAAGCGCATTGCTGTGACGATAGACTTTAGCGACCTCGACAGCATCACCATCAAGAGCGCACTGGCGCAGGGTGGCAAGGAGGCAAGCTATCAGCTGATTCACGTTGTAGAAACAGCAGGCGCGTTGGTGTATGGTAGTCGTATTGCCGACCGCGAATCCAGCAAAGACGCCAGCGCTCTTGAAGCGTACGCAAAACAACTCCGCGATGAAGGTTACGACGTAAGTATAGAAGTCGGTTATGGCAACCCTCGCCGCACCATCCCAAGACTCGTCAAAGCCTTCAACGCCGATCTCCTTGTCATGGGCGCGCACGGGCATAAGCTCTTCAAAGATCTCATCTTCGGGGCGACGGTTGACACCGTCAGACATAGAGTCGGGATACCGGTGCTCATAGTGCAGGAGTAAGGGAGACCTGTCAGGCCATAACCCTATCATGCAAAGACCTAATCGCCAGACTACGAAATACCCAAACACGCACACATTAGTGTACCCATGCGATACCCTTTGAAGGTGCCCCCACCCTCATCGACACTTCAGCACATCAACACTTCAACACTTCAGCACTTCAACACATTTAAGTACCTTCGCCCTATGTCTGTTCGTATCGACGATACTATCGTGGCCCTTGCCACGCCGCAGGGCGTTTCTGCGATCGCGGTGATCCGCTTGTCGGGGAAAGACGCGATCAGCATCACCCAACGCGTCTTCCGAGGCAAACGCCTTGAAACACAGCCATCTCATACAATCCACTTCGGTATGATCTGGGACGGCAACACGCCCATCGATGAGGCAGTGGTGTCGCTTTACCGCGGACCGAAGTCGTTTACGCGCGAAGACGCCGTGGAAATTTCGTGCCACGGCTCCCCCATTATCGCCGAACGTATCATCAAGCTGCTCATGCGAAAGGGAGCGCGGCTGGCAGAGCCGGGTGAGTTCACCAAGCGCGCATTTCTCAATGGTCGATTTGACCTTGCCCAGGCAGAGGCTGTAGCGGACCTGATCAACGCTGAAACCGACAATGCGCGCATGGCGGCGCTGAATCAGATGCGGGGTGGCTTTTCAAAGGAAATCAATCATCTGCGGGAAGCGCTGGTGCACTTTGCATCGCTGATCGAGTTGGAGCTGGACTTCAGTGAAGAAGATGTAGAGTTTGCGAGTCGCGATGACCTGCGACGGCTGGTGAACAACATCCAGCAATACACAAGCTCACTGATAAAGTCGTTCGACCAGGGCAATGTCATCCGCAACGGTGTGCGCACCGTTATCGCAGGTCGACCCAATGCCGGAAAGTCCACCCTGTTGAACGCCATCCTAAACGAAGAGCGTGCTATCGTGTCTGAGATTCCCGGCACAACGCGCGACATTATTGAAGACGAAGTGGTCATGGGCGGGATCAACTTCCGTTTCATTGATACCGCCGGTTTGCGGGAGACAGTAGATGTGATTGAAGCGATGGGTGTCGAGCGCACGCGCGAACAGATGAAGAAGGCGGCGTTGATTTTGTATTTGTTCGACCTGTCCGATACCACACTGGAACACATCGAACAGGAAGAGGCTGAATTGAAATCCCTGGGTATTCCCTACATCAAGATTGGGAACAAGCTCGACAAGTCGAAGCCTGATCTTATCAAGGCTTTAAGGAACAAAGATTTTGTGTTCATCTCCGCTTCGAATCGAACGCATCTCGACCAGCTTAAAGAACGCATCCTCTCCAGGTACCACCTGGATGTCACGCCCGGCGATGTGGTCGTAACAAATCTTCGTCACTACCACAACCTGGTAAAGACACATGAAGCACTCGACCGTGTCATCGAAGGCATCGACAACGGTGTCACGGGTGATTTGCTGGCGCTCGACATCAGGGATGCGCTGCATTACCTCGGAGAGATTACCGGCAAGGTGACCACGGAGGATTTGCTGGATAACATTTTTTCGAAGTTTTGTATCGGGAAGTAGTGGAGGGGCTAATCCCTTCACCGCCAAGGCGGTTAAGAATCATAACGACAAACTCATGCCTGACACACCTGCAAACCTGAAGGAACTTGCTCTTGTCTTCTTCCGTCTTCGCTCCATTGCCTTTGGCGGACCGCCCGCCCACGTCTCCATAATGGAGCATGAGGTCGTCAAGAAGAGACAGAACTACTCAATCAAAACATTGCCATTGTTTTGGTCCCGTATTGGAGCCTGGTGGCGGGTATGGGGTTGGAGTCGTGTCGCTGGACAAGGACGAACAGCTATTAAGAATACTGGAAGGTTTTATACTAGCTTTCACTTTAATGGTATACTTATAAGAGGAAAACACGAAGATATTCCCTAAGAACCTATGCGCTGACGGGTAGATCAATGGTTCTGTAATTCCGCTTTTTCTTCCTTCTTCAAACTCGCCCACGTCCACCCTTCAATATCACACTTCGGTGGTGAGAACAGACTCGCTAGATAGCCAATGAAGACCAGGGGGGAATAACATATCGGCCCAAAAGGGAAAGGGGGAATTCCCGTGGCGT
>QGUY01000515.1 GCA_003242315.1 Bacteroidota bacterium | reverse complement strand
AATCAACGTATCGCGAAAATACCCCCGCATGATCCCCTTACTCACTACGCGTGGCTGGCCATCGCACAGATAGACGCGGGCAAGGGCGAAGGTAAAATTTTTCAGGCTGCCCCGTTGGATGAACAGTCGCTATATTCCCACGCCAGGGACGTAAGAAATGTTTTTTGGAATGAAGAACATGAACGCGTTGAGGGACGCATCGATCAACGAATCGGGAATCTGGTTTTGACTCAAAAACCTTTACACGACATTAGTACCGATGAACGGGTCTCCACCCTTTGCCGGGTCATTCGCGAAAAGGGATTGCGAATGCTGGAGTGGAACGACCAACTCGCGTGTTGGCAGAACCGCGTACTGAGCCTGAGGCATTGGCGCCCGGACGAAGCCTGGCCGGATGTCACCGAAGAGGCGTTGTTGGACTCAATAGAAACGTGGCTTGCGCCGTTCTTATCCGACGTTTCCCGGCGCAGCGATTTCAGGAAGCTTGAGCCGGGTGTCATTTTGCAGACCATCCTTCCGTGGGAACTGGCCACAAAATTCGACGTATTAGCACCCACGAGAATCGAAGTGCCCAGCGGCTCGCGTATCCAACTGACCTATTTTTCCGATGGTCGTCCTCCGTTGATGGAAGTACGGTTGCAGGAGGTCTTCGGTCTGCTCGATACACCACGACTGAACGAAGGAAAAACCCCTGTGGTGATGCAATTGCTGTCTCCGGGATTCAAACCGGTCCAGGTGACCCAGGACCTCAAGAGCTTTTGGGCCAACACTTACTCCGACGTACGCAAGGAATTGAGAACCCGATACCCAAAACATTTCTGGCCCGAAGATCCATGGACGGCGAAGGCAGTGCGTGGAGTCCTAAGGCGCTGACCGTTGCCATCGGCCGTGGACGGTCGACCCTCGACGGTTCTACCGAACCGAAATCCCCAATTCTTTCAACTGCTCTTCTGAGATAGTGGAAGGCGAATCGATCATCATGTCGCGACCGGCATTATTCTTCGGGAATGCAATGAAGTCGCGAATGGAATCCGCCCCACCAAAGATGGAACACAACCGATCAAAACCGAAGGCAATACCGCCATGGGGAGGAGCGCCGTATTCGAATGCCTCCATGAGAAAACCAAATTGTCGTGCAGCCTCATCAGTAGTAAATCCAAGACGGTTGAACATCATCTGCTGCGTAGGTCGGTCGTGAATCCGGATTGAACCACCTCCGACTTCGGTACCGTTGATGACCATGTCGTAGGCGTTGGCCCTTACCTTACCCGGGTCGCTGTCGATCAGGTGGATATCTTCAGGCTTCGGCGATGTAAACGGATGGTGCTTTGCGTGGTAGCGGCTCGTTTCCTCATCGAATTCCAACAGCGGAAAGTCGATTACCCAAAGAACGGAAAAAACGTTCTTGTCGCGAAGACCCAGCTTTTCACCCATGAGCAAGCGGAGTTCACTCAGTTGTCCGCGTGTCGCGTCGCGAGGACCAGCCATGATCAGCATCAGGTCTCCCGGCCGCGCATCCATGCGTTCCGCCCAGGCCGCCAGGTCTTCCTGCGTATAAAACTTATCCACTGATGATTTGAATGTTCCATCAGCCCGGTACTGAACATACACAAGTCCTTTCGCACCGACCTGTGGTCTCTTCACAAACTCGGTCAGTTCGTCGATCTGCTTTCTGGAGTACTCCGCACAGCCGCGGGCGGTAATGCCCACGACAAGTTCTGCCGATTCGAAGATAACAAAGTTCCTTCCTTTGGTAAGATCGGTTATCTCAACAAATGCCATGTCGAACCTCGTGTCGGGTTTGTCAGATC
>QGUY01000226.1 GCA_003242315.1 Bacteroidota bacterium | reverse complement strand
GGAAGGAACGTGTTACTTGGAAATATTGATGGTGTTTTCCGAAATGCAGGGAGCATAGGTGATGCAGAAGCGTTGAGTGAAGACATGGGTAGCGTATTCTTTGATGCGGATGGCGACGGCGACCTGGACCTGTATGTTGTCAGCGGTGGTGCGGAGCATGAAGCGGGAAGCGACTTGTACCAGGACCGTCTTTACTTGAATCGCGGCGATGGCAGTTTTGATCGGGCAGTTGATGCACTACCACGTGAAGTCACTAGTGGAAGTTGTGTGGCAGCGGCTGATTTCGACCAGGATGGAGATATCGATCTCTTTGTTGGCGGAAGACATGTGCCGTTTAGTTACGGTCTTCTCCCGAGAAGTTACCTGCTGAGAAACGACTCGGACAGCGAGAGCGTCCGGTTTACCGACGTAACCGGAACGATGAACGCGAATCTCACTAATCCAGGCATGGTGACTACCGCAATTTGGACAGACTACAACGGCGACTCGTGGCCGGACCTCATCGTCGCGGGCGAATGGATGCCTGTGATGGTCTTCGAGAATCAGAGGGGGAAGTTGGTGGGACGCGATTTTCCTGGGCTTCGCAACAGCAACGGATGGTGGACTACACTCTTCCCGGCCGATGTAGATGGTGATGGGGACGTCGACATCCTCGCGGGAAATGCGGGCACCAACCTCCAGTTCAGTGCTTCGGTTGACGAGCCGGTGCAGCTGTTTGCCGGCGACTTCAACGATGATGGCACAATTGATCCGATACTCTGTTATTACATACAGGGAAAGAGTTATCCCATGGCAAGTCGCGATGAACTCCTCGACCAGATGACATCACTAAGAAAGAAGTTCATAACCTATGCCGACTATGCCAATGCGACCATACATGATATCGCTCCTGCGGCGACGGTTGAAAAGGCATATCGTTTAAACGCCTATCGATTCGAGTCGGCGTGGTTCGAAAACAAGGGTTCGGATTTTGAAATTCATGCTTTACCTGACATCGCTCAATTCTCTTCAATAAACGGTTTCCTCTTTGAGGATTTGGATGGCGATGGTGTCAGTGAGATTCTCGCGGCCGGAAACTTCTTTCCCTACAAACCTCAGCTCGGAAGATGCGATGCGTCGACGGGTGTTGTGTTAAAGTATGATGGCAACGGAGGTTTTATAACACAAATACAGTCTAACGTATGGCTCACAGGCGACATTCGCGCTATGGCACTCGTACGCTCTGCGAACGGAAATAAGAGGGTGGTTGTCTCCCGCAATAACGACAAAGCGGGATTGTTTGAGATTAACGCTCCGCCTACCGCTGCCTCTGCCTCTGCACCTGTCCGCTAGCGGTCACTCACGTTCGCAACCGAACTACATCACATCCCCTCAATCAGGGATTGTTGCTGCGAAACGGCGCAACTGCTGCCACCGGTTTCGGTATTTTTAAGCCGACGTTGTGTTGTGGTGCAACAATTGCCGAGCTCCAAGTGATAGCCAGAAACTTATGTTCAGGAACTACCTCATCCTGGCGCTCCGGACCTTTTCTAAGCAAAAGCTCCACACCGCCATCAACATTATGGGTTTGTCGGTGGGCTTGGCCAGCGCCATTCTCATCTTCCTCTACATCCACAGTGAGTTAAGGTATGATTCAGTCTTTCCAAAGCCCGAGCAAACGTATCGGCTTGGAATACGAATCAGAGATGCGCAGGGCAATGTCAATGTCGATCCTACTATGCCTGGCGGATGGAGCAAGCGGATGAAGGCAGACCTGGAGGAAGTAGTAGAGGATTTCAAACACCTGTGGATCGGATATCCGACGAGTGTCAGGGAAAGAGACTCAGAGAATATCCTGTTAACGGAAGAGTTGTATTGGGTCGAAGCCGATATCCACAAGGTCATGTATTTCCCGATGATCAAGGGAAATCCGGAAACCGCATTACAGGATCCCAACAGCCTGGTCGTTACAGAGACCGCTGCGCGCGAGTTGTTCGGTGACAACGATCCCATGGGCAAGGAGGTTCTCCTGAAGCATCCGTATATAACGGGGAATTCGGAAATGCTGGTCACGGTTACGGGAGTGGTTCGCGATTACCCGGAAAACACATCATTTCGATCGAAGTATTTCCTCAATTATTATGGACTGAAACCGTATTTCAACTTCGGCCCCAATGGCAGCTTTGAACAGTTCGAAGACAACATGACCGGCGGGCCGTGGGTGATGTACATACAGACGACGGAAGGCGCAAGCGAGGAGAAGCTAAGACAATATTTGACTGACCTCAAAGACGAGGTACTTGCCGAAAACCCTCAGGTACGCGAACAGTTGGCCGGAGGGTCAGTGGATATAATCTTGCGAAATGTAAAAGACATCCACTTCGACAAGGATGTACAATGGGTAAATGAGGGATCGGGCGATATACTTTACATCTACATCTTTGCCGGTGTCGCCGTACTGATTATAGTCGTGGCGTGTATCAATTACATGAATCTGGCAACGGCAAGGTCTGCACGGCGTTCAAAGGAAATCGGTCTGAGGAAGTCGCTTGGATCCCTTCGTGGACAGCTCGTCATGCAGTTCATGATCGAATCCTTCCTTATGGTGTTTGCGGCGTTTCTGGCGTCGCTGTTGCTCGTCGTCATCTTCCTGCCCATATTCAACGGTATCACAGGAAAGGCTATAGTGTTCGCCGATTTATGGAACCCCCAGCTCATTACCATGATGGTGCTTTTGCTACTGTTTGTCGGCCTCGCATCAGGCGCTTATCCGGCCTTCTTCGTCTCGGGGTTCAACACGATACTCGTGCTCAAGGGAAGGTTCTCGTTTACAAAGGGATCCCGTGCACTCCGAACCGCCCTTACGGGATTTCAGTTCGCTGTAGCGCTGTTCTTGTTGATTCTGACCATAGTCGTGGTGCGACAGATGGATCTCCTGCAAGGATCTCGTTTAAATGCTGGTGGTGATCAGATCATATCCATCCGTCACGGCGGATCGGCTGATATGAGCCGCTACCAGGCCTTCAAGAATGTTGTGATGCAGGATCCCGAATTGCAACAGGTGACACTGTGCAACCACCTGCCACGACTCGATTACTTTGGCCCTCTTCAAACTCCCTACAAGTTTCCTGAAGTCAACGAGGAAGAATACAATTGGAACACGTTTAATGTCGACTACGACTTTCCCTCAACCTTCGGTCTTGAATTGATGGCCGGACGCTTCTTTGAGTTGGGTAACGTGTCTGATTCCACTTCGATAATACTCAATGAGACAGCTGTGCGGTCACTGGGAACGACACCGGAGGAAATTATCGGTACAACCATGAGTGCGCCGCACGTAAATGGATATTACGATTACAACTACGAACGGCTGCGAAACGGGAGAGTAATTGGTGTCGTTAAGGATTTTCCGTATAAATCGGCGTACCAGGCGATAGAGCCGCTTGTCATTGATCCGACTCCTCACACCATTGACAGGATTCTGTATATCAAACTGCCGAAAGGTAAGTTCCAGGAAAAGATTGCTCTCATTGAACAAAAGTGGAAGGAAGTGTATCCGGGTGTGGGACTCGACTACTGGTTCGTCAGTGATGAGTTTGGAAGAATGTACAAGGCGGAAAGGCGCATCGCGGCTTTGTCGCGGAACTTTGCCGGACTCGCAATATTCATTACGTGTATTGGATTGTTTGGGCTGGCTTCCTTTATCTGTGAACAACGTACAAAGGAGATTGGCATCCGTAAGGCGCTTGGCGCCACCAACGGACAGATCCTCGGATTGCTTCTGATGATGTTCCTCAAGCTGCTCCTGTTTTCGGCTATGGTTGCCGTACCTCTGGCATACTTTACCTCCGGAAAGCTGCTTGAAACATTCGTTTATCGCGTTCCGCTGAATCCGGACACCGGCCTAATAGGGGTGGCTGTTATCGCGCTGTTGACTGTGTTCACCGTCGGCTACGAAAGCCTGAAGGCGTCGATGGTCAATCCTGTCAATTCGTTGCGATACGAGTAGGGAAGTCGGAGACCCTCAATTAGGGGGCGTCGATCCGGGGAAAACCGTGATTACGGCGGCTACACCTGCAATGTAAGAACCAGCAAAAGAGTAAAATCCTTCAAATGCATTTTAAGATGCTTCAGCGAACGCGCAAGGTGGTATTCGATTGTCTTTTCAGAAAGGTTCAGCACATTGGCAATTTCCGATATTGAGCGCCCCTCAAGTCTATTCAGCTGAAACACGCGCCTTGTCTTTTTCGGGAGGCTCTCCATGCTTGTATTTATCGCCTCGAGCAATGTGTCGTAAGAAACCATTTTTTCTGTTTCGAAGTCCGACTTGGGAATAAATTGCTTGTAATAATCCCAATGCTTCTTTTCGATGAGTCTTGATTCAATGTAGTTCAGACACTTATTCTTGACACATGCGTATAGGTATGACGAGAAATTCTGAATTGACAACGACTCCCGCTTGTTCCAAAGTGTGATGAACACCTCTTGTACCACTTCCTGGGTCGCTTCCTGGTCGTTTAGTTTTCTGTAGGCTATGAAGAATGCCTTGCTCCAAAAGCGGTCAAAAAGTTCTGCAAATGCTTGCTTGTCGCCCTTACGAATAGAGGCAAAGAGAAATTCTTCATCGTGCCGGCTATAGGTGCCCAACGCAGTACGTGTTCAGGTTTAGTACAATATAGGTAGTTCTTATTCTAAAATCAATCTTGGTTGGGTGCGATCGTTAGCTTCATTTTTTTATCGAATGCTTTGGGGTAAATCAGGTTGGCATCTGTCATATAGTGTGCATGAACACACAAGAGGAATTCCGGAATCTTCTCAAGAGATACCGGCAGGGAGAGTGTACGCCAGAGGAGCGGAAGCTTGTTGACGAATGGTTTGCCAGGATATCTGCTGAAGTCCCTTCCTTCTCGCCATTCGAATTGGATGCGCTCAGGGATGCTTCCTGGCACGCCCTCGAAAAGCGCATTGGATCGAACAGGAGCCTGACTCCTTCCCGGCGATTAACCGGTGTGCGCCTGATTGGAATCGCTGCCGTGGTACTTGTCCTTTGTACAGCGGGTGCCTATTGGTGGTATTCGCTGGATCCCCCTGCGGATGAGGTTGCCATTCGTGCCCATTCCATATCAGAGCCGGCAGAGCTTGTGAATTGGGGAACCGAGCCATCGAATCATGTCCTGCCAGATGGAAGCAAGCTCAGACTGCTTTCTGGAAGTCGGCTCACTCTAATGAAGTCGTTCGGAGAAGCACGACGGGAGATTTTTCTGGACGGTGAAGCATTCTTCGAGATCGCAAGGGATGTAAAACGTCCATTCCTTGTCCATACCAAGGCACTTACGGCTGAAGTTCTGGGCACAAGCTTTCTGATCAGTGCCTACAGCAATCAGAAGGAGATCGTGGTTGCCGTCAAGACAGGTAAGGTTTCCGTCTATACAAATCAAAAGGATAATGACCAGGCTGGGGACGCAATAAACCGTGTGATACTTTCCCCTAATCAGAAGGTGACTTACAATCCCAGCGAGCACGTCGCATTGAAGCAACTTGTGGAAGAGCCGGAGGTGATCCTGCCGGAACCTACATTAAAGGATAGTTATACAAATGCACCCGTAATCGAGATTCTCCAGTCTTTGGAAGAGAACTACGGGATCGATATCCGCTATGACCCTGACTTGTTAGCCAACTGCACACTTACTTCGGATATGTCTGAGGAAGGTTTTTACGAGCAAATCAAGATCATTTGTAACGCGCTGGGAGCGAGGTATACGATTACCGAAGATGCTGTCGTGATCGAGGCCACTGCTTGCAGCCCGGGTTGAAAACAAATCTAAAAAACGAAATGCCTATGGAATAAGAAGCCTACTAAAACAAAATGGCCGGCGATGGTGCGAACATCGACCGGCCTGATGGATGCGTAAGACGCATACACCAGTTTTTGCCAAAGTTCATTAACAAAAACAGACAAATGTATGAATAAACCTAGACGATGGCTATTTGTAATGAAAATAACCGTACTTCAAATCCTGATTTCCGCCTTTTCGGCGGTCATGGTCTTTGCGGTTGACGGAAAGGGACAAGCGGTCCTGGAACAAAGGATAAGTATTGATGTAGAAGGCGTGGATTTTCAAAGCGCGCTTATACTCATCAGTAAGCAGGCAAAAGTCAAGTTTGCATATAGTCCCGAACTGGTCAGAGACAAGGATCAGGTTACATTGTATGCCGAAGGAGAGCCACTGGCTGACGTGCTGGATGAATTGTTGGGTCCCGATATCTCATACAAGGTCATTGGAAGGCAAATTGTACTCACACCTTTTATCTCTGTTCAAACACCGTTGCCTGCAGAAGAGAATGGATCATTGCGCGTCCTGATCGGCGTTTCGGGAAGGGTAACTGACGAATTGGGCAATCCACTTCCTGGAGTGAATATCCTGATTAAGGGTACTACGTTGGGAACGACCACGGACTCCAATGGCACCTATGGCTTTAAGGTGAATGACCCGAAAGCGTTTCGGATTTTTTCTTAATTTGCTCATA
>QGUY01000225.1 GCA_003242315.1 Bacteroidota bacterium | reverse complement strand
CCGCAATACTCTCAGGGGATGTGATGCTTGTAAAGGTTTACGAGTTGTTCAGTAGCCTCGACCCGTCAACATTTCGCACCGCAGTAGAGGCTTTCAACGCGTGCGCTACGAAAGTCTGTGAAGGACAACAGTGGGATATGCATTTCGAAGGCACCGACAGAGTTACAGAAGCCGCCTACCTGCGGATGATACAGTACAAAACTGCGGAGTTGCTGGGTTTCAGTCTCGAACTAGGCGCCATCCTCGCCGGTGCTGACGAAGCGAGTCGGAACCGGCTGCGGGAATTTGGCCTACTGATCGGGACAGGATTTCAACTGAGAGATGACCTCCTCGACGCGTATGGCGATCCCGGCCGCTTCGGCAAACAAACCGGCGGCGACATTCTTGCAAATAAGAAAACATTCCTTCTCATCAAGGCGCTTGAACGCGCGGGATCGGCCGAAAGAAAGGAGTTGACCTATTGGCTCAATGTGAAGAAGTTCGACAAAAAGAAAAAGGTAAAAGCTGTAATCGCGATTTACGACAAGCTGAAAATCCCGCAGCTCACGAGTCGAAAGGCAGATCGCTATTTTGCAAAGGCTTTCGCATTGCTGGACCACTTTCCCAATACGCCCGCGAGGGAGAACCTCAGGACGTTTACTCAGCTGCTGATGGATCGGCAGCAATAGTGTGTCTCACTCTGCACGGACCTGAGTACCGATAGCCCAGGTATTTCCCGAAAAGTCTTCAAACATACCACGGCGGTCTGGATCGCCTTCCTGTTCCTTTGGTTTTTGGATTTCCTTGCATCCCAACTGCAGCGCCTTTTCAAAGGTTGCGTCAACGTCTGGAACATAAACATGGAGGAGGTGCTTGTTTGGCGGATAGTTCTCGTTTGAATCAGCCAGCATAATCACCGAGTCGTCAATGCGCATCTCCATGTGGATCACCGTTCCATCCGGACGATCATAACGACGCAATTCCGTGGCTCCAAAAAGTTCTTTGAGGAAATCACCCATCTTCTGCGCTCCTTTGACGATGAGGTACGGAGACACCGAGTTATAGTTAGCGGGTTTGTAGGATACTTTCATGGTTCAAGCTTTTAGGGTCCCCCTTCGCGAGCGAAAGGTAATCAAATATGGCGCAGATCGCGAAGCATCTCGCAGACACGATTATCACCTACCGGTGTCGTTGTCGTTGCGCAACAACGCGAAGAACTTTTTCAACGCTCTCGCCTCGATGACTATTTGAAGACACAAAAGGCAGGGAAGAATGATTAATAGGTAGTTCAAAATCGGACAGGGGCAAATTTGTGACAAATGGAAATCCAAAACGAAAGCTTTTTCGTCATTAGGTCTTTGAGACGGCAGCTGCATTAAGATACAGAAAATTCGCAAGAGAATGTCACAGACGGACGCCTTTGTACAGCACGGAGGCTCTGATGGATTGCTCTTTCAAGTGGAGAAATTTCTTGCGCTCCTCGTCTTTCATAAAGCTGTTGAAATCGTCTTCCGAGCCGAATTCGACAAGATGAATTTCGTAGGGCTTTTCGATGCTGTGGTCGATGATTGCCCTTTCGTCCGGTCTGACGCGAAGCAACAGGCGGCCATTGTATTTTGGAATTATCGGCATGGCGACGTCTTCGAATTCGTCAAAGACTTTTTCCTGCCCGGGGACAATGTAAATGAGTTGAGTGATGTAGATCATGCCAGTTTCATTCGGAGCAGCGGATAATTTCTACCCTGGTCATCGGTGCTTGTACGCTCGTACACGTCAAAGCCGAACCGCCTGTAGAAATTCACCGCCCTTTTGTTGTCTTCGTTGACATCCACCTTATCCGCCTTTAGGTCCTTAACAGCAAAGGTCATGAGTTCCTTCCCAAGACCCCTTCCAATATAGGCGGGCGACAGGAAAAGCATTTCCACTTTTTTGTCGTGTGTCCCAACAAACCCGATGACTTCGCTTTCATCCATCAGGCAGTAGACATCAAATGCATTAAAGTCGACCGTGTGAACGGCGGATCTGATTTCTTCAAAGTCGCCGGAAGTCAGGAAATCATGGGTCGCGAGGACTGACTCTTCCCAAACCTTCAGAAGGCCTTCCCGATGTGCGCCCGTATACCTGACTATGCGAAAGCCTTCCATTGGCAATGGCAAAATTGGCAAATGTGTCATCATAGATAGCGAGTTCACACATGATTTCCAACAGAAATGAACGGATGGCAACGGGCGGTAACAGTGTGTTTCATGTGTGCATACACACTGCACTAATTTCCACAAATCACTTTTGAAACCCCCAGCCTTCTCCTATCTTTCTCCACTCGAAAAATGTGCCTATGAATCCATTGAACTTTGTGAAGCTTTCCGCCATGATGCTCCTCGAGTATTTCGTATGGGGCGCATGGTATGTTACTATGGGTTTCTACATGTCGGGATATCTCGACGCCACGGCCACCCAGGTTGGTGCAGCTTACAGCGCTCTCGCCATCGCGACAATGGTATCGCCTTTTTTTGTCGGCATGATCGCTGACCGTTTCTTTGCGGCCCAGCGGATCATGGGCTGGCTTCATATCGTCGGTGCCTTCCTCCTCTACTACGCAACGAAGGTCGACAGCTTTATCGCCTTTTACATTATCATTCTGCTTTACTCCCTGCTGTACATGCCGACCATCGCGCTTTCAAACAACATCGCATTCCAGCAGATGTCGGATCCTGGGCGTCAGTTTCCCTGGATCCGCGTGTTCGGCACTCTGGGCTGGATCGTGGCGGGGCTAATGATAGGAATCTTAAGCATCGAGAATAGCCCCTACACCTTCCACATGGCTGCGATAGCGTCATTCGCGCTCGGTGTTTTCAGCTTCTTCCTCCCCGATACGCCGCCTAAAGGAAAGAGCGCGAAAGCTTCCGAAGCCTTTGGATCTGTTGCGTTCCTTCTCTTTAAGGACAGGCCGTATCTCATCTTCTTCATAGCCGCCATCCTCGTCTGCATTCCCCTGTCATTCTACTACGGATTTGCAAACATTTTCCTCAACGACATGGGCATGGATAACGCCGCTAGCAAGATGGTGCTGGGGCAGGTTTCAGAGGCGGTGTTCATTTTAGCTATACCCTTTCTGTTCAACCGCATCGGTGTAAAGAACATGCTGCTCCTTGGTATGGCCGCGTGGATATTGCGTTACATCTGTTTCGCATACGGCAATGTCGACGTCAATCTCTGGATGCTCTATGCTGGTATCATACTCCATGGAATTTGCTATGACTTCTTCTTCGTCACCGGATATATGTACACTGAGAAGAAGGCGGGCGAAAAAATCAAGAATGCCGCTCAAGGTTTGTTCACGTTTGCCACATACGGCGTTGGCATGTTCATCGGCACGTGGTTCTCAGGACTGGCTACGGACTTTTATACGGTCAACGATCAACAGCAATGGACGAAGATCTGGTGGGTGCCAACGTACATTGCCATTGCAGTACTGATTTACTTCATCCTGTTCTTCAGGGAAAAGCGTGATATCAAGCCGCAACCCGAAGCGGGAGGCGCTGCCTGACATAAGAGTTCAACAACAAAAAATATCGCATCATGAAAATTGCCATGCTGGGGTCCGGTTTTATCGGACGATTTTATGCTGACTCGATACAAGGGCAACGAAGCCGTGATAAGATCGTTAGCATTTACTCAAGAAGGGAAGAGAGTGCAAAGAAGTTTGCCGAAGATTACGGGGTAGCCCACTACACCACCAACATGGAAGAATCCATCGCCCACCCGGACGTGGAGATGGTTTGCATCTCGTTGCCGAACCACAAACACGAAGAGGCGGTGATGCTGTGCTGCAAGCACAAGAAGGCAGTGATCTGCACAAAGCCGCTCGGACGCAATGCTGCAGAAGCGCTGCGCATGCTGAAGGCCGTGGAGCAAGCCGGAATCTTTCACGGCTACCTCGAAGACCTCGTGTATACACCCAAGTCCAGCAAAGCCATAGAATCCGTACGCAACGGTGCGTTGGGGCGGATTCTCTGGGCGAAGTCGCGTGAGACGCACCCCGGGCCACATAGCGACTGGTTCTGGGACCTGGAACAGGCAGGAGGCGGCGCGATCCTCGACCTGGGATGCCACTGCGTTGAGATCGCTCGCTGCTATATCGGAAAGGATATTCTCCCCGTAGAAGTGATGTGCTGGGCAGATACCCAGGTCAAGCCGATCGATGCGGAAGACCATGCCATTGCATTGGTGAAATATGAAAACGGAGCCATCGGACAATTTGAAGTGAGCTGGACATTCCGCGGTGGCATGGACTTACGCGATGAAGTGATGGGTACGGAAGGCACCATCTGGATCAACAACTTCCTTCGCACCGGATTCGAGATGTTCACCACAGGAAAGGGCACAAACTACGTTGCAGAAAAAGCAGAAAGCTCAAGCGGTTGGCTCTTCCCCGTTGGCGACGAAGTGAACGATCTTGGGTACAATCACATGTTCACTGACATGTTCTCAAGTTACGAACAAGGTCGTGCACCGCGCGAAACGTTTTACGACGGTTACGTGGTCAACGCCATTCTCGACGCCGCTTATGCGTCGGCAAAAAGCAAACTGTGGGAGCCGGTGAAGCTGGAGGTATGGCGTGGCAAGACAGGCGTTCACAAAGACAGCCACCTCGAGTCGTATGACGCGGAACACTACCTGGTGAAAGAAGAACTCACCCACTACGGAGCGAAAAAAGTCATTCTGAAAAACAAGACAACCGGCAAGATCGTAGAGCGGGTGCTGGAATAAGACCGCTTACTTTCTTCGTCCGTGTGCTTTTACGATTTCCGCGAACTGGTTGCCCAGTTCTTCCCTTGAATATTTACTTTCTGCCAGCCTGCGCGCGTTCTGTTGATAACGTTGTAGCAGGCTGGCATCGTTAAGGAAAGGGGCCAGGCGGGTCGCGAAGCTGTTGGGATCGTGGGGGTCGGCATAAATTCCACATTGCTCCGCCTCCGCTTCCTCTTTAATCCAACCACCAAAATTGAGTACGATGAGTTTGCCTGCTGCAAGGCCATCGAAATATTTGTTGGGTGATCCTGTTTCGAGGACAGGTAGAGGGCGGAAGCATACAAATACCGCATCCGTTATACTCATCAGTTTTCGGACACCTTCGCGATTTTGCAACGGAATGAATTTCACATTGTTCAGGGAACGTTTTTTCGCCTTTTGCTGCAGCGATACCGATTCAGCGCCTGCTCCGCAGATCAGAAACGTCACGTTCATCTTTCTGGTCTGGCAACTTTCAGCGCAATGCAGGACATACTCGAGACCGTTGGCATATCCCAACGCGCCGAAGTAGGAGATTACAAAGTCTCCGGAAACGCCATATTCCCGGGCAAGGTCGTGGTTCTTTTCGGTGGGGAAATAGAAGCGGGTGTCGGCCATATTGGGGACGACATGGATATTCTTCCCTGTTACCCTTCCTTCAATGGCATCGCGGATGGGTGGTGACAGAGCGACGATCGCTGAGGCCCTGGAGTAGATCGTGCGTTCCAGGGCGTATAGCGTTCGTTGCAACAGTCTGTTTCTGATGAACCCTAGTTGAATTGGTGCGTCGGGCCAGAGGTCGCCTACCTCAAAAATGAACGGAATACCGTATCGTCTTTGGATTCGCACGGCTGCGATGCCTGTCGTCAGGGGCACGGAAATGGCGTAACACACGTCGGCATTTTCAATGAGGTGCCTATGGCGTCGCACTTCGAAGATGTAGCGAAGAAAAGACCACGACCTGGCGATGAATCCGAAGCTGTTGTCGTACGCGACGGGCAGCCAGTGTACGTCGATACCTGCGAGCTGTTCGTTTTGGTAGGGGCCATTATGACCGGTCAGCACGGTTACCCGGCAACCGGCACGGACGAGGGCGCGGGCCAGGTAGTAGGACCGGATGGCACCGCCGCGGTCCGGCGCTTTGAAATGCTGATGGAGGATGACGACGTTCACCCCACAAAGAAAACGGTATCAGGCCATAAAAAAACCCCCTGACTTGCAGGGGGTTCTGAAGCTGAAATCGACTTTCTGGCCTTGCGGCAATGTGGGAAGCGAACCGTCAATCCTTAGCGTTTACACCACGGGCATAGCTGAGGATGTTGAGAACCGTTTGTGACGAGGGTTCGAGGACGGCGTCGTCCATCATTTTCTTCATGGCGCTGAGCTCATTGTACAGCGCCCGCAGTTCTGAATCGCAGAGGAGGGCGTTACTAAGTTCCTTCTCCTCTTTCTCCGATGTCTCGTGGTATAAATACCTGATCAAATCGCGCTCGGTAAACGTCTTTGTCATAGGCTCTGGTTTTTGTCATTTTCTTCCTAAGATTGATGAGCGCGTACCGCATCCTGCCCAACGCGGTGTTGATGCTCACGCCGGTGCGGTCCGCTATTTCCTGAAAACTCATCTGTAGATAGTGTCGCATAATCAGGACCTGCTTCTGCTCGTCCGGAAGCTCCTTAATTAACGACCGCAAGCGCGATTTATTATCCCGCATGATTTGTTTGAATTTTATGATTTCCTCGTA
>QGUY01000224.1 GCA_003242315.1 Bacteroidota bacterium | reverse complement strand
ATCCTCAATGAACCCGGGTGTGCTCATACGCTCCGTACCGGCCGTGGTCGCGATGCTGCTTTTCACGATCGTGAGCTTTGCGCAACTCCGCTATAATCAATTCCACAGCATTGAAAACGTACTCTCGCGCGAGCTGATCAAGAGCATTGTAAAGGATCGAGAGGGCTATGTCTGGATTGCCACTGATGATGGGTTGCTTCGCTATGATGGCTTTCAAACCCACGCCTATTACCGGGGACTCCCCAGTGTTTATACGAAAGCGCTTATTCGGAGAAAGAATGGACAATTCTGTGTGCTTAGCGATTTTGGCCTTAGTGAAATCAACCAGCGCAATGACAGCGTATATTTCAGGCCAATGCAGATCGGAGAATTTGTCTTCGATCAGGCACTTAATTACCCCAAGTCTGTTTACGAAGATCGCGAAGGAAGCCTTTGGATAGGAGAGCACAATTCGATTGTGCGAATGAATGCCAATGGTTTTCGGAGGTTCGAACTGGGTGAAGACTTTCGATCTATCGACTATCACCGATCCTTTTGCTTTGCGGAAGATGCCTTTGGCAATTTGTGGATCGCACCGTTCAAGGGTCCGTTGTTATGGTTCGATCGTCAACGGGAGATTATGGTGCCCGTCAAACTGGACGTTCCGGCACACCAGTTTCGCGCGATCTGCGTCGTGAAGGGAGATCGCCTTTTGGTTGGCGCAGCGAACGGATTGCTCACGCTGAAAATCGATTCGGATCACCGGATACTGGAGTCGACATTCGACGAACGGCTAACGGGAATCTCGTCCATGGTTGTTCTTAACGACAAGGATGTCTTTGTTGGAACGCGCGAATCCGGACTTCACTACTTCAGCCTGGATCGCACCAATCCAACGTACGAACACCTTGTGAATGTTCCTATCGTCAACATTGTCGATATATACGCTGACCCCATACGCGAGGAGTTATGGATCACAGGCGACGAGAATCTCGGCCTCATCAAGCCTTCCGTCGTGTCCACATTGGAGTCGGTCGGGCTAACACGTGTTGAATCGCTGACGCTGGGGAGTGCCGAAGAGCTTTATTTCAGTACCGGCGAAAAGCTGTTGTGCGCTACAGGCAAGGATGCACCGGCTTCCGTCGTACTCGAAGTGAATGACAACTATTTCGAGCGACTTTTCCTCGAGGGATCGAGATTGTGGATCGGCGACGCCTTTGGTGGTGTTGCCACCCTGGATGTGCATACCAGGAAGATGAGGAGAATTCTCGAGGGTAACAACGTAGCCATCCGAGACTTGTATCGCGACAGGCAAGGCAACAAATGGTTTACCGGGCACTCGCGCGGCCTGATCCGGGTGGACGTCCGCGATTCGCTTACTTTCTTTCCGGAACTTTACCAATCTGTCCTCGTACGTGAGTCGCCCGACGGGGCAATGTACTGCGCAAGTAATGGCAAAAGTAAACTTGTCAGTCGGTGGGACAACGCGCGGCAATCGTTTGAGCCCCTTGAACTAAGCTTCACTTTTCCTACACCGGATAGCCTGACCGTTCGGGATATGCAAATCGATTCCCTGGGTACGCTGTGGCTCGGAACGGATGAAGGACTGATGAAAATGGTTAAAGGCAGGGAGGGGCAATACGTGGTTGAGAAAGTAGTATTCGAGGGACTGGATCCCAATGAACCTGTGAGAGCTTTGGCCATTGATCACCGCTACCTGTATGTTGCGCATGGTCAGGGTCTTCTGGTGTCGCGTGGAGACGAGTACATTCTTTACGATCAGAGTTCCGGACTGCCGTCGCGGATTTTTGAAGAACGTGGACTCGTCTTCGATAAGAATGGCGATTTGCTGGTGGCGACTGCGAAGGGACTGGCGATTGTTCGCGTCAACGAAATTGCTTTCCGCCGAACTGAAACACCCCTGGTAAAGACGTTGCGAATAAACGGAATAGCAATGGATGTTGCGTCGGTGGCCGACAGCCAGTTCCCTTACAACTCAGCCGTTGAAGCTTCCTTCATTTCGCTTGCTTATCCTGCTTCCAATATCGTATATCAAACCCGGGTAGCGGGGGGCAGCCAGCCGTGGTCTGAACCGTCCACCAATCGTAATCTCAGCGTGTTTGGCTTTCAGGAAGGATCGCATTTCGTCGAGGTCCGCGCCCGCGAGCAAGGGAAACTTTGGAGCGAGCCTTTGATCATCCCCGTGTCCATATCGAAGCCATGGTATCGCACCTGGTGGGCAATGGTCATTTTTGTCGCCCTGGGACTGGCGACGGTCGTGGCGGCAACTCAAATCCACAACCTGAACCTGATACGTCAAAAGAGAAACCTTCAGCGTATTGTGGAAGAGCGAACGGCGGAGATAAACCGACAAAAAAACGAGATCATAGAGCAGCAACTCAAGATCATTCAGCAGAAGGAGGAACTCATTGCCAAGAATGAGGCCGTGTATCGGTCGCAACAAGCCCTCGCCGAGGCGGATCTCAACTACATGCAGCTTAAAGAGAAGCAGTTACGTGAACAGATCGAATTCAAGAACAAACAGATAACGACCCACGCGCTGAACATCATTCAGAAGAATGAAAGCCTGAGGAAGTTGAAAGGCCACCTTGAAACCATGGTGAAACAGAATGGTCGCATCGCGCTGACGGACATACGCCGCACGCTGCGGGTGATAGACGACAGTTTCCGGCTGGACAAAGACTGGGAGGACTTTTCGCTGTATTTCGAACAAATCCATTCGGGATTCTATTCGAAACTGAAGCTTAGTTATCCCGACCTCACGCCTCACGAGCTGCGCCACTGTGCTTTGATACGCTTGAATCTCACGGTCGCCGAATGCGCCTCGATCATGGGCATCTCCCATGACAGCATCAAAGTTGCGCGAAGCCGCCTCCGCAAAAAGCTCAAACTCGCCCCGGATCAAAGCCTCACCCGCTTCATCATGGCCATTTAGTTCTCCTACAATTCGCCAACCGCCAATCGCCAACCGCAGATCACAAATCGCTATGTGTCCTATGTTTTCCTATGCTCTCGATGTGGTCCCGGAAATTCCATTGTTAACCGTTTGTTAACCCCAGTTTACCGAAAAAACCGCCTGCTTTGCGGCTTTCTGAAGTTGTGTGTTATGTGTTTTTTGTGGCCGTGCGCTAACAAAATGTATCCGCGGGTTAGTTGACTTTCGGTTTTGACCCATCCAGATTGTAATCGTTCCTGCAAAGGATTTCGGCGGTCGCTTCCCGACCGATTTCCAGCAGAACAGTCTTTCAAACAACTAACCTGATCTTCTATGATGAGACATTACCGCTACCTGACCGCGATTCTTGTGTTGTCTTCAGCCCTTGGGGCATATGGGCAGCACACCGTGGTAGGAAGAGTGACCGACGGCTCCGATGGTTCAGGGCTTCCGGGGGTAAACATCCTTGAAAGAGGAACCTCCAACGGGTCGCTGACCGACGCCAATGGAAACTATTCGATTACCGTATCCCCGGACGCAGTTCTGGTGTATTCCTTCGTCGGATTCCAGACGCAGGAAGTGGCGGTTGACGGCCGCACTACCGTCAACGTCGCCATGCAAATCGACGCGCGGCAGCTCGATGAGGTGGTCGTGGTTGGCTATGGGGAAGTAAAGAAAGAAGACCTTACCGGGTCTGTAACAGCCATCAGTTCCCGCGATTTCAACAAGGGCGTCCTTACATCACCGCAAGACCTCCTCGTGGGAAAAGTGGCCGGTGTACAGGTGACGACCAACAGTGGAGCTCCGGGAGCCAATGCCACTATCCGGATTCGTGGCGGCTCTTCGCTGAGCGCATCCAACGATCCGCTCATTGTTATCGACGGCTTTCCTGTAGATAACAAGGTGATCGGAGGGGCATCAAACGCACTCGCCTCCATCAATCCCAACGACATTGAATCGTTTACCGTCCTCAAAGACGCTTCCGCTACCGCTATCTATGGATCGCGTGCGTCCAACGGTGTCATCATCATCACCACGAAGAAGGGCAAGGAAGGCGGCATGCAGGTAAGCTATAACGGTAACGTATCGCTGAGCAAGCCCATCGACTTTTTCGATGTGCTCTCGGGCGATGAGTACCGCGAACTCATAACCGAATTGGTGGAGGCCGGCACGGTTAGCGGACTTAACACGTCTGCGCTGGAACGCCTGGGTACAGCTAACACCGACTGGCAGCGGGAAGTATACCGCGACGCCTTTTCGCACGACCACAACATTGCAGTGTCAGGGACCGCGAACTCTATTCCCTATAGAGTGTCTTATGGTTATACCGATCAACAGGGAACGCTGAAGACGACGTACTCGAAGCGTCATTCGCTGAACGTGAATATCTCACCGTCGTTCCTTGACGATCACCTTAAAGTGAATGTTACCGCCAAAGCGTCGAACACCAAGAACAACTTTGGCAATACGGGAGCTGTTGGCGCTGCAGTTTTCTTTGATCCCACGCAACCTGTATACAACGGCAACTCTCGCTGGGGTGGCTATTTTACATGGGTAACTGATCCCGACGATCCGGACTCTGATCCCATCGACCTGTCGCCGACCAACCCGGTGGCCTTGCTCGACCTTACACACAATACTTCTAATGTGAACCGGCTTCTCGGAAACGTTCAGGTGGACTATCGCTTTCATTTTCTTCCGGAACTGCGGGTCAATTTGAACGCGGGACTGGACTATACAGAGAGCGATGGCATAAACAACACAGACCTCATCGCGCCATGGGCAACGGATGTAGGAGAGGGGCAGCTCATCAATTATACAGGTGAAAATACCGCGAAGCTTTTCGATCTCTATCTGAACTACGCAAAGGAACTTGGTGAAAGCAGGATCGATGCTACCGCCGGTTACTCATATCAAAGCTTTGAAAATCGGGGCTCTAACTTCAGCAGGAATGGACTGAAAACGAAGTTCTACGATTTCGAGCTCGACGATGACGGACAACCGGCACCCCGGCAGTATGTTCCTGAATTGACTTACCTGCTTTCATTCTTCGGGAGGATCAATTACAGTTACAAGGACCGCTACCTCCTGACCCTTACGTACCGCACCGACGGGTCAAGCAGATTTTCTGAGGACAACCGTTGGGGATCCTTCCCCGCCGCAGCGTTTGCGTGGAACATTGCGAACGAGCGCTTCATGGCACCAACTAAAGACGTTCTGTCAAACCTGAAACTGCGTCTCGGCTATGGTATTACGGGACAACAGAATATTACCATTCCGGGTAGCCCCAATAGTTCGTATCCGTACCTTCCGGTCTATCAGATCAGCACCAACACGGCGCGGTATCAGTTCGGCAATACGTTCTACAACACGCTTCGTCCCAACGCCTATGACGGCAACATCAAGTGGGAGGAAACCACAACGTACAATATCGGGCTTGACTTTGGTTTCCTTAGGGACCGAATCACTGCGACAATAGACGTATACAAACGCGAAACCGAAGACCTGCTGAACAACATCCAGGTAGCAGCCGGAAGCAACTTCTCGAACTTCCTGTGGACCAACGTAGGGTCGCTGGAAAACAAAGGTGTTGAAGTCACGATCAACGCCCGCGTGATCGAGAAAAATGATCTTTCCTGGAATGTTGGATTCAACTTCACCCACAATCAAAATGAAATCACGGGTCTGCTGCGCACCCAGGATCCCAACTATGAAGGTGTAGCAGTAGGAGGAATATCCGGAGGTGTAGGCAATACCGTGCAGATTCATACAGTAGGCCACCCTGCAAATGCATTCTACGTCTTCCAGCAGGTGTTTGATCAGGACGGAATGCCCATTGAAGGCCTCTATGTCGATCGTTCAGGCAGCGGGGGTAATGTCGCCAGCAACGGACGCAACAAATACCACAAACATTCCCCCTATCCCGATTACCTCATGGGTATCAACACCAGCCTACGCTACAAAAACTTCGATCTGTTTCTCGCGGGTCGCGTGAGCCTGGGCAACTACGTGTACAACAATAGGGCGTCCGGTACAACGTACTCCGCTTTGTACATCAACACGGGCTTTTTCAACAACATCTCGCCCAGCATCCTGAACACGCAGTTTATCAACCCGCAATACTGGTCAGACATTTACGTAGAAGATGCTTCCTTCTTCAAGATGGACAACATCAGTCTGGGTTACACGGTCTCTCCGGGAGAACGGTTTAAGGCGAGGTTCAGCCTAACCGTGCAGAACGCATTTACGATCACGGACTACACCGGCATCGATCCTGAGGTAAACAATGGATTTGATCCAGGTATCGACAACAACATCTATCCGCGCTCGCGCAACTTCGTTCTTGGCATTAACCTGACCTACTAACCGTAAAAATGAGAATGCTTATGAACTCAAGAATATATGCAATAGCAATGGTCGCTGCCTTTTCGTTTACCGCGACCTCCTGCTTTAACGATCTGGATCCGCAAACTCTTGGAAAGACGGTTAAGACCTCCGCGGACGTATATGACAGTCCGGAAGCTTACAAACAAGGTCTTGCCAAGCTGTACGCAACCTTTGCCCTCAGTGGACAGCAA
>QGUY01000514.1 GCA_003242315.1 Bacteroidota bacterium | reverse complement strand
GCGTGATGAAACAACCAACGCTCGTACGCGTAGGGGATGTTTTCCGACAGTGGCGACTCCTTGAAAACGTAGTCCGTCAATACGGTATGCCTAATCGCTTGTACACAAAATGCATGAGCCATGCCGGCCCAATAAGAAGGAACTGAACGTCCTTAAAGAACGATGGCTTCTTACCTTCAACCTTGTGGCCGTAGAACTGACCGATCCAGGCAAGAACGAAGATCACGAGACTTATGACCCAGAGCGGCGCGATGTTCAGTCGCGATATCACGTTTGCCGCCATCAGGCATAGAACGCCAAACAACATCATACCGATACTGAGTGGAATGGAAAGCGACACATAATATACAATGACGAGGATCAGGGCCACACCCGCCCAGTTTGCATAGGGATTACCCGGTCCCAGGAAGGTTTGTACAATTCCCGCGGGCAGCGATGCGAGCAATCCGACAATACTGAAGAAAATGAGGGGGACACAAATCCAATGGATCGTCTTATTTGTCTCATCCTGGTGACTTTCGCCATATTCTTCAAGGAGCTGGTCGATGCGTCTCATAAGAGTGTTGGTGTGTTGAAGTGTTGAAGTGTTGAAGTTGTCTCAACCTTACAGGAACCGCTCGATATATGAGATTGTGCTTGCATACAAATTTCCAAACAATTTATCAAAGAGGGGTTATCGCTGCAATTTGGTTCTTACCTTCTGCCAGTCTTTGATCTGCCAGTGCACTTTGCCGGTGGTTAGATGGTTGCCCGCTTCGTCGTGGATCTTGACTTCGCATACGATCACAACGGAATCTTGCGTTTTCAGGGGTTCGATAATTTGTTGCTGCATCGTTTCCTCGGTTATCGAATAGGTGGCCATGCTGTTCATTTTTCCTTGATAATGATAGTCCATTTCCAGGCGTTGCATGATCAAACGATATTTGCGGGCATCAAGTTTAGTAAGCAACAGGAAACCCGTCGTAAATTCGGAAAGCGTGGCGAGTGCGCAGGCATGCAAGCCGCGGATATGATTGAAGTTGCGCTTGCGGTACGGAATAAGGGTAGTGATGTGATCGTCACCAATTTCAACAATGCGGAAACCGTGAGGTTTGTTGAAAGGCACCATGCGGTCCAGCGCAAGGTTGAGCAGGCGAAGCTGAAAGGATGATGTCCTGGCTCTCTCTACGGCACGTTTCAGATCAATCATAGCGTTCACGGCGGCACCTTCGAAGATAGCGTTTTTTGTGGTCTTTGGTAGCCACAAAACTTTACAGATATTGCGCCTTGCTGTCTTCAAATTATTGGATCATGCAAAAGGTCATTGTACTCGGCGCCGGTCTGGTGGGAAAGGCTATGGCTATAGATCTTGCCAGGACTTTTGATGTCACGTCGGCCGACCGAAGTGACACTGCTCTGGCACAAGTCGCGAACCATGGCATCAAAACGATCAGAATTGATTTTGCAGATGTCGCAGCGTTGCGGCGCGCGGTTGAGTCGTTCGATCTCGTTGTGGGCGCCGTACCCGGGTTTATGGGCTTCGAAGTAGCGCGCACGGTAATTGACGCGGGCAAAAATCTGGTCGACATTTCATTCTTTCCCGAAGACTCCTTCGAACTGGATGCTCTGGCACGCGAACGCGGTGTAGTCGCTGTGACCGACTGCGGTGTCGCCCCAGGGATGGGGAATATCATTCTTGGATATCACAGCAAGCGCATGAAGGTGACCCGGTATGAGTGTCTGGTCGGGGGACTTCCCTTTGTACGCGAGTGGCCGTATGAATACCGCGCTGTATTCTCTCCTATTGACGTGATTGAAGAATACACGCGCCCTGCC
>QGUY01000513.1 GCA_003242315.1 Bacteroidota bacterium | reverse complement strand
GACAAACTTCTGGCGCGGATGGTCGTAAACCTGGACGTATCGGAAAATATAATTCTTCAGCTCGGTCGGGTTGTTCCGCGAAAGGGTATCGACAATGTTATCCACGCATTGGCAAGGCTTCGCAAAACATCACTTCCGGTCAAGCTGGTGATCGTTGGGGGGCGAAAGAGAAGACCCGGATACTGATGATGACCACGAAGTCGTCCGCCTGAAAGTCGTTGCACGCAATGAGGGAGTCGAAGATTCCGTCAGGTTTGTCGGAAAAAAAAGCAGGCACATCCTCAAATACTATTATGCAGCAGCGGACATTTTCGTAACAACGCCGTGGTATGAACCCTTCGGCATCACCCCATTGGAAGCTATGGCCTGTGGAACTCCGGTTATCGGATCAAATGTAGGCGGCATAAAATATAGTGTGGAGGATGGCAAAACGGGATTCCTTGTCCCTCCAAACGATCCTGACTCGCTCGCACTAAAGATCTACGAACTGTTGTATGACCATACCCTTCTGGAAGACATGAGAGCGAACGCGATAAAGCGGGTCAACCTTCTCTTCACCTGGTCGAAGGTAGCCTCGATGATGTCTGCCGTATACGATCGGGTGTTGCGATTGTCGGATAAGGAATATACGGAACAGGCCAGGCAGTTCACCGTGTCTTCGTTCGATCACGCCATTCGCATATTGGAAAAATCGAAGTCGTCCCTCACGGACAACATTATGGAGGCGGCCATGCTGCTGTCGGAGTGTTTTCGTAAGAACAGAAAAGTTTTGATATGCGGAAACGGCGGAAGTGCGGCCGAATCACAACATCTATCGGCCGAGCTTGTCGGCCGATTCGATCTCCGCGAGCGACGCGCATTGCCGGCAATTGCGCTCACGGCTGACTCTTCCGTATTAACTGCCTGGTCGAACGACATTGGGTTCAACGACGTGTTTGCACGCCAGGTTGACGCGCTGGGTCAAAAGGGTGACGTGCTGGTCTGTTTCAGCACCAGTGGTCAATCACCGAATGTGATTAATGCGATGAAGATGGCCCTCGAGAAACAGATGACTTGTATCGCTTTGACCGGAAAAGACGGCGGTGACATGCCCGCGTATGCAAGCGTTAACATAGTGGTCCCGTCGACCGACACACAACGTATACAAGAGCTTCATTTACTTATCCTTCACACCATCTGTGGGTTAGTTGAAGCAAAGCTCTATGGACAGCATACGAGCCGCACAATGGAATTTCCGTCGCGGATCGCCTTGTCGGCGAATGGAAATGGGTACCATCATCATGGGTTTGTATGAAAAAAGCCGTCTTCATTGACAAGGATGGTACGCTCATCACCAACGTACCATATAACGTTGACACGAGGAGAATCACCTTTGAGCCGACCGCAGCAAAGGCGCTTGCAAAGCTTCGTTCGATGGGTTATCTCGTTATTGTCGTATCAAATCAGTCGGGTGTAGCAAAAGGTCTTTACTCTGAATCGGATTTGATCGCCTCATTCGACTATATCAATTCAGCGTTGCGACAACAGGCAGCCGGCATCGACGCCTTCTACTACTGTCCACACTTGCTTGGCGGATCCATCGCGCGGTATGCAGTCAGTTGCTCCTGCCGAAAACCAAAACCCGGTCTGGTGCTCCGCGCAGCAGATGACTTCAACGTAATGTTATCGGAATCCTGGATGATCGGCGACATTCTAAACGACATCGAGGCGGGCAATCGCGCCGGGTGCCGAAGTGTATTAATCGACAACGGAAGTGAAACTGAGTGGGACTTGACCGGTCAGCGAGAGCCATTTGCGCGTGCTGAAACTTTGCATGAG
>QGUY01000512.1 GCA_003242315.1 Bacteroidota bacterium | reverse complement strand
ATGCCGGGCAACGCGATCATCGTAACAGTCAGAGTATCCAAGCGCTTAAATTCCGGTGATGCGAATGCCCGAACCGACGGTTTTGTACTTGCGGTTGATATACAGCAGCACCGGGGTCAGCGCTTCGGCGGCGACGGAATTTTCCAACGTGCCTGCGTCAATGCCGCGCATCCCCGCCGCCTCAACCAACCGGATCACTTCCTGCTTTGCCTCGTCGTCGTCACCTGTGATCAGGATGTCGCAATCGACTGGTGCATTGGGATCGTTCAGCTTTTCATGGCTTACATTCTGGAACGCGGAGACGATGCGCACACCATCGCCCAACAGCGCCCGCGCTTCGAGCGCCGCCGATTTGCCTTCCGGTATATGCACCGTGCGCACCTTCGGCGGCATCATCGGGACGGTGACATCCACCAGAATCTTGCCGTCGAGATAGGGTTTTACGCTGGTCAGCGTATCTTTATGTGCGCTGTATGGGACGGTGAGGACGACGAGCACCGCCTGCTGCGCCGCCTCGCTGTTTTCCATGCCTGTCAGATAATCACCACCAAGCTGCTGATTGAGTTCAGCGGCACGCGCTTTCGCCCTTTCGCCGTCGCGCGAGCCAATGATGACACGATAGCCGTGCAACGCCCAGCGCTGCGCCAGTGCGCTGCCTTCCTTGCCTGTTCCGCCCAATACGGCAACCGTGACGATAGACCGTTCCTTATCCGTCATGAGGTCTCCTATGATTCCGAGAGTCGTCCCGCTATTTTACCTGTTTCCGCCGAAATATCAGCGATGATTTGCGATGACGATTCGCCCTTATCTAGCGTTTGTTAGAATTCTGTTACGTCACATTCACAGGAAAAATGCGTTTTTAGCCTTAGAGGAATCCGCCTCTCAATTGGAGCATTTATGAACGCGCTACTCATCGACGAAAGTTCCCTGTATCGCTCACTGATTGTCGAAGTGCTGCGCTTTGAAGGCATCAACGTTCGTGTGGCAGACGACGCCGAGTCGGTTCGTGCTGCCCTGCAAGAGTCTCAATTCGATCTGGTGTTTTGCGCCCTGTACATGGACGGGATCGATTCCGTTTCCCTGATCGCAAAACTGCGTGAGCGATTTCCCTCTCTTCGGATCGTCGCCATTGGTCGGCGTTCAACCAGCAGCGATATTCAAGAGAAAGTCCTCGCTGAAACCCCGTTTTATCTTGTTAGACCCTTCACCATTGAATCCACGCTTCGGCTGGTTCGGGATGTCGTGGGACTGAGAAAGTCAAGAACGACAATCCGCGCAGCGAATGCAGTCTAGAGGGTGTGATGCACACGCCCCTTCATCCCCCAACCCCTTCTCCCACGCAAGCGGGGCGACAGCTTGCCGAAGCGAAGTGACGTAAGCAGGGTGAGGGGTAATCACGACATCAAAGTCGGTTCATAACATGCTCTAGTCTCAAGGGTTTATGCGACTTTCACGGCAACAAACCGTTTTAAGATATAGACACTGGTATTGGTAAACCAACTTTATTGCAACAAGGACGCCGTAATGGACGCGCTACTCATCGACGACAACACTCTGTATCACGCGCTCATTGTCGAGACCCTACAACCGGAAGGCATCGACGTTTACATGGTAAGTGATGCGGCAAGCGCCCGCGAAATCTTGAGCCGCATGGCGCTTCGCCTCGTCCTCTGGGACCCCTTTGTACATGGGATCAACGCGACGGCACTGGTCTCCAAGCTGCACGAACGACACCCATCCATGCCCATCATTACCATCAGCCGCTATTCCCCCAGCGTGGCGGTTCAGCAGCAAATTCTTTCGTTTAGTTCTTATTATC
>QGUY01000511.1 GCA_003242315.1 Bacteroidota bacterium | reverse complement strand
GTCCGGTACATCGTGGTTGAAAGCAATGTGCAGGTTGACGACCGTCTGGGTTGGTTGTACGATGAGATCTCCAGGCTCAATGAAATCGACCGATCGGTTGCCTTATTAATGCTTGACGATTTCAGTTACAAGGAAATAGCCACGGTGTTGGGCATTACTGATTCGAACGTTGGTGTGAAGATCAATCGCATCAAAAAGCACCTGATTGAAAAATCGAAAAAGTATGATAACCATGGAATTTGAGGATTTGAAAAAGATGTGGCATTCCCAGGACAAGGCATACATCTACAGTATCGATGAAGAGGCTTTGCACAACCGGATCAAGGCAAAGCAAAGGCAGGCGTCCCACATTGCTCATGTGAGTGAGTGGCTTTCTATTGGCGTCTTTCTGGCTGCGGGAGGTGGCGTACTTGCAATGAATATTTTCAGATCCGGTGGAAGTATTTACATGACGCTTCTCGCCGTCTGTTTTCTTGTCGCTGCAGTGTATCTGTTTATTGGAAGAACACGACGCATCAAGGGACAGAGTCAGTTCGAGCGCTCGATGCGCGGGAATCTTGAGTATGCAATTTCGTTGGCCACCTACCAGGTCAGGCTTTCAGGGATGCTGCGATGGAATCTGCCCGTTGTCGGTATTTTCGTCCTTCTGTCCTTTTGGGAATCAGGACAATCGCTTTGGGCAATCATTGGTTTCGCCGTGTTTCTTACTCTCGCTCACCTTGCTGCCGGATGGGAGCACGGAATCTACAAATCCCGCAAGCGCGAGTTGGAAATCCTGAAGGCCAAACTGGACGAAGAGGAAGTTCCTGCGTAACAATCATTAACTTAGTAACCAAACCCCCTAACCATGAAAACGCTCATTTACACCGTCATCCTCGTCTTGTTTGTATCCGCAACCAGCGCCCCGGACATCGCCGGCACCTGGACCGGCATCCTCGAAGTGCAGAATACTAAGCTTCGCATCGTATTTCACCTTAAGAAATCTGACAAGGGCTACGAAGCCACCATGGATAGTCCGGATCAGAATGCAATCGGGATTGCGGTCAGCGGAGTTAAGTATGAGCATCCGAATGTCCGGTTTGATGTTCCTTCAGTAGCAGGGTATTATGAAGGTGAGATGTATGCGGAGAAGAAGATTACGGGAAGGTGGGTGCAGGGAGGGACGGCGTTTTACTTAGAGCTATTAAAGTAGGACACATTTTCCCCCTCGCTCTCGTACTCACACACTGCTCTCTAACGTGGTTCAGAAACCCCTTTGGACCAAATGGGTCATTTCTAACATCGGATAAGTGTATAGGCTGAATAGAAAATTAGGATGCTTGCGGACGAGCAAGAATGTGAAGCGCAGTCGCGAATGTCGTTTTATTTGGATTTGAAGAGGTAAAAGTCGCCCACTCACCTATGTGTTCATTGCGCCTCTATGGGTCCTACAGGGTTAAAAAGTACGCGGTATCTTCGTCGAATCGCATAGGGACCTGGGAGCACGAGGAGTCACTATTGCTGCTTAGTTATCTGCAGTCTTCGGCAACTAGTTACAAGCTGCCATGATCCATTGCCGAGTCGGCCATGTCGTTGGAGCATTGCGGCCAGCGTCACTCCACTCCGGAAAGTGACTTTTTGCAAAAATCAACTAGGTAAGATAAATTCAGCCAATAGCCCAACCTAACAATTAGACCCAATGAAAATACATGATGACCACTTTTATCACGGTGCTGCGCTCATTCAAATTGCAGAACACAAGCAGTTTACAGCTATCAACGCCCTAAATCTGCGAGGAGAAAAGCACAGGAATGCCTACCTGATTAACGATCGTATTGGTG
>QGUY01000223.1 GCA_003242315.1 Bacteroidota bacterium | reverse complement strand
GTGTGTAGTTCCCTGTACTGTGATGTTGGTAAAGGGTAGTGGTTCACGCGTCTCGGCATCAGCGACGCTCCCGGTAATGGTATGCTGTGCTCCTGCCGTTAGCGTGAGCAGGATGAGCAGTAGTGTATGGAGCGTTACCGTCGATTTCATAAGGAGTTGAAATACCATTCCACTGCAATCAACGCTGCGGTCAAAATGCCGACAGAGAGCAAGATGATCTTGATGATTCGGACAATCCTGCCGTTAGCGTTTTTCATGGCTCTCGCGGATTAAAAGGTTTTCCGATGCTTGCCGTGAGATGAAAACTCTTTCCTTGTCGTCAATGATGATCTCCATCGAGCCGTCGAATTCCATGCGTTCGACGATTTCTATGCGCGCTCCGATGCGGATGCCAATTTTCGACAGGTATTGGAGGAATTTCGGACTTCCGTCGTTGACCGAGTGGAGAATTCCCGTCGTGCCTTCCTTCGCTTCTGAAAGCTGAACTTGTTTCACTTCGTGAATCCTCCCGTCCTTGTCGGGGATCGGGTGACCGTGAGGATCGACTTTGGGATGGCCCAGAAAACTGTCGAGCTTTTCAATGAGCAGCGGTGAGTCGATGTGCTCAAGCTGTTCCGCCACTTCATGCACCTCGTCCCAGTTGAAGTTGAGCTTTTCCACCAGGAACGTTTCCCAGAGCCGGTGTTTGCGGATCACCTTTAACGCTGCACGCCGCCCTTTCTCGGAAATGTTTACGCCGCGGTATTTCTCGTAGGAGATAACACCTTTCGACGACAGCCGCTTGATCATGTCGGTCACGGATGCGGCCTTGTTGTTCATATTATCCGCCAGCGCGTTCGTGGAAACGGCGCTCTTTCCCGCATCCGACAGGTGATAGATGGCTTTGAGATAATTTTCCTCGACCAGGCTAAGCATGGGGTGCATATCTGATGATTAATACGACAAAAATATAAATTTAGGTTCGCCTAAAAAATTGTTAAGCAATATATTTTGAAAATATTTTGGGGCGTATGTTTTTCATAACGCAGTGATTTACTGGTAGATGCGGTCGCAGAGGCAGATGCAGTTTGAGATGCAGGGTAGATCCACCTCTATCCAGGGACGGCGTCATCCACCGTTGCAACAAGCCGTCCTGCTTCCGATTCCCACAACACCTCTTCCCCGGGATTACGGGTGTAAAATTCGGTGTTGCGCATACGGTGGAGCATTTCTGCGGGATCGATGTGACTGGGATCAAAGACCAGGGCGGCGGAGTAGGGAGCGCAAAACTCCATCCAGGGCGGATGGTTGATGAGCAGGATGGGAAGGCGGGCCCCCAGGTATTCAAACAATTTGGTTGGTATCGTATTTCGCGTGGAGGGATTGGGAGGATAGGCGATGAGACCAAAGTCAGCCTCAGCAATCGCTTCCATAATTGCATCGTGTGAGACGAGTTTGTCGCCCCCAATGAGAGTAATGTAATCCCGACCCTGAATAGCCTCCTGTATCTGCCGCAATGCGTTTGCATGTGCGCAATACCCTATGATGGTCAGGTGTACGGAAGGGTCATGTTCATGCAGCTCGTTCGCCATATGGATGGCGGTGAATACACCTGTCGATTCTGCCAGCGTTCCCGAGAATAGCAGCCGCTTACCGCCGCGCGATTGCGCGACTCGTGGCCGTATCGCTGATCTTTTCACTTTGTTTTGTATGACGACTGCCTTGCGTCTGATGAAACGCAACTCGTCCACATACCCTTGTTCCGAGACGATAACACGACTCACGAACAGCGTTAGCAGTCTTTCCCAGGCACGTACCCATAGGGCAAGCAACGGTCGGAGCAGGAGCGGGAAGGTGGGAAGGTAAAGGATGTTTCGGAAGTAATTTTCCTGGACATCGTAGATGACTCTCGCTTTTCGGAACAAGCGAACGGCGACGGTTGCCAGCAGGAGTTCATGCGTGGTGGCGATGATGACGTCCGGGCTAAGCGTCAAAAGCATTCGAAAGATGCGAAAGGGCATACGAATGCGCTCCAGGCTGATTCGTTGAAAAGGGCGCGAAGGATGAAGAGCGATGCCAGGATACGTTTTCTGCGAAGTTCCGGGAAAGCCTATGATGTGAACCTCGTATCGGCCGGTGTCGGCAAGGGTCTGGCCCATCTTTTCGAACATTCGGGTGTCGTCGACAGGCTTAAGTACCGAGGCAATGACTATTTTCCTTTTTTTTATTACTTGCGCCAAGAATTTTCGGAGGTATTCAACGAAGCCAAACTAAACACTAATAATGGAATTACAGCAAATCATTGAGCGCGCCTGGGAAGACAGGTCGTTACTGAAGGAAGCCGAAGTGCAAAATGCCATCCGCGATGTCATCGAAAAACTGGACAAGGGTCAGGTTCGTGTGGCCGAACCGGCGGGTGATGCCTGGAAGGTAAACGAATGGATCAAAAAGGCTGTAATCCTTTATTTCCCCATCCAGCAGATGGAAACTATTGAAGTGGGACCTTTTGAGTTTCATGATAAAATCGCTCTCAAACGCAACTATCAGGCACTGGGCGTACGCGTCGTGCCCCATGCCATTGCGCGCTACGGATCATACGTGAGCAAGGGTGTGATTATGATGCCTTCGTATGTGAACATTGGCGCCTATGTGGACGAAGGTACCATGGTCGATACCTGGGCTACTGTAGGGAGCTGTGCCCAGATCGGCAAGAACGTTCACCTGAGCGGAGGTGTAGGCATCGGAGGTGTGCTAGAACCTGTTCAGGCGGCACCTGTGATCATCGAAGACAACGCTTTCATTGGTTCCCGTTGCATCGTCGTGGAAGGGGTTCGCATAGGGCGGGAGGCAGTACTTGGGGCCAACGTCGTGCTCACGGCAAGTTCGAAAATCATCGACGTGACCGGCGACAAGCCCGTTGAATACAAAGGCTACGTTCCGGAACGTGCGGTGGTGATTCCCGGTTCAATGATGCGCAAGTTCCCGGCAGGGGAATACGGCGTTTCGTGTGCCCTTATCATCGGTAAGCGGAAGGAGAGTACCGATAAAAAAACCTCACTTAATGACGCGCTACGGGAAAATTCCGTTCCAGTTTGATTATCAGATCGTTATTCTGTATAATTAAAGGAGTTTTGTAAGGTTTCGCCGTGTTTGGCGATCGCAACAGGATTGTTTGGCATCACCTTTGAACGGCTTAATACGTTATTAGTCCGGTAGAGGATTTTTTAAATTTGCCTAAGGTATATACAAACGGACTCCGCGCGTCCGTACGGAGTAAAATGATGCACTACATGAGACGATTTTTACCCGGTATTATACTGATCCTAACGGCGTCGGCCTTCGACTCCACCCGCAACGACGTCTATCAGCGCGTTCCCAACAATAGCTTTACCCGCGGAGAGGTACTAAATTTCAAAATGACCTACGGCATGTTCACGGTGGGAAGGGGCTCAACCCAGATCCACCCTGAATATTTCGAGATGAATGGACGCAAGTGTTACAAGGTTGATGTTCATGGCAGGACAGTAGGGGTGGTTGACTGGGTAGCAGACGTGGACGACTATTGGGGTGCCTATATCGATACCGCGGCGCTGGTGCCGCACCAGTTTATCCGTCGCATCCGGGAAGGCCGGTACAAAAAGGATGAGTGGACCAACTTCGACCATGAGAATCAGAAGATTGAGGTCAAGGTGCTCGACAATAAGACCGGCCAGATGAAGGAGCCGAAATATTACGATGCGCCGCGCAATGTGCGCGACATGATCGGAGGGTTCCTGTACCTGCGTACGATGGACCTGTCGAAGACCCGGCCCGGTGACACGCTTATGATCAAGGGATTTTTCGAAGATACGTTTTATAGCTTGCCCGTCATCTACAAGGGTAAAGACGTTGTCAAGACCAAAGCCGGAAAATTCAGGGCGATCAAGATCGTGCCGGTGATGCCCAAAAACAAGGTCTTTGACGGTGAAAACTCTGTGACCGCTTGGTTCTCCGACGATCGCAACCGCATACCCCTTAAGATCAATGCAGAGATGTTTATTGGAAGCGCTGGCGTTGAGCTGACATCTTACTCAGGGTTGAGAAATCCTGTCGCGTTAGTCGAATAAGGGTTCTCTGCGTAACTCGGTGTCCTCAGTGCCTCTGTGGTGAAGAAAAAATCTCACGGCCTGCTGTCGTCGATCTCCTCTTCGTAAACAGCCAGGATTTCCGAAAACTTTTCCTTAGTGACAGGTTTGCAAATGTATTCACGGATGTCTTCAAAGGATTGAGCGCGTGATATGTCGCGGTTGTCAACGGATGAGCTAACCATGTAGATCCGTGAAGGTTTCTTGAGTTGAGGTTTCAGTTGAATGTATTCTTCGAGGAAAGCCCAGCCATCGACGATGGGCATGTTGATGTCGAGAAAGATAACATCAGGGATTTCGTCCGGGTTGTCAGCATTTTGTTCGAGATAAACAATCGCTTCTGCTCCGTTGTTGAAAGTGAGGATTCTTCCCTGGAAGTTTCCGGCGCGAATGGTTCGTGAAGCGATGAGTTGAAAAATCTTGTCATCGTCAACCAAAGCGATAGTGGGCTGCGAGGATGTCATAGCACTTTTGTCTTTCCTTAAAAATAGTCCAAAAAAATCCGTGTTCTAAGGGTTTGCGTTTTTTTTCGATGAATGATAAGATATGTGCGCCCGGTCGAGGCTGTGGACAATTATCGACACTTTGTTAAACATTGTTTCTCAATGCGATATGGCTTACTTTAGAGTAAAACCAAACATCAACCCTATGTGGAAAGAATTTAAGGAATTTGCCATGCGAGGCAATGTGGTGGATCTGGCCGTTGGTATCGTCATCGGCGCCGCCTTCGGTAAGATCGTCACCTCGTTCGTGAACGACATCCTGATGCCGCCAATCGGTCTGCTCCTGGGCGGCATGGATTTCACCGAGTACAAGGTTTTATTGAAGGAGGCAGTGGGCGACACACCAGCAGTAACACTGAACTATGGTCTCTTTATCCAGACGATCGTAGACTTCCTGATTGTAGCCGCCGCAATCTTTCTTGTTGTGAAGGCCATGAACACACTGAAACGTAAGGAACAAGCAGCGCCTCCTCCGCCACCGCCAGCTGAAGTGCAGTTGTTGACGGAAATAAGGGATCTGTTAAAGAAGGGCTGATGGAAGTAGGCAGTAGGCAGTGCGTCTACTGTATTGCCAGATGACCATTGCCTACTGCCTATTGGAAAAACGGGCAGCTACAATTTTTTCCTTGCTGCCTGGCGTGTACTCGTAGAAGCCCACACCGGCCTTAACACCAAGATGTCCTGCTTCAACCATATTGATGAGTAGAGGACATGGTGCGTACTTAGGGTTGCCAAAGCCGTCGTGCAACACGCGCAGTATAGCGAGGCATACATCAAGTCCGATAAAGTCGGCCAGATGGAGCGGTCCCATCGGGTGCGACATTCCAAGCTTCATTACGGTATCGATCTCTTCCACACCTGCAACGCCTTCGTACAGACTGTAGATTGCTTCGTTGATCATTGGCATGAGAATGCGGTTGGCTACGAAGCCGGGATAGTCGTTAACCTCTACAGGTGTCTTGGCAATTGCGCGACAGCAGGAGAGGACAGTGTCTATCGTTGCCTGTCCTGTTCGGTAGCCGCGTATTACTTCTACCAGTTCCATTACGGGCACAGGGTTCATGAAGTGCATCCCAATGACCTGCTCGGGACGTTTGGTGGCGTTCGCGATGCGGGTAATGGAAATGGACGATGTGTTAGTAGCCAGTATGGCTGTCGGTGGTGCGTGCAGATCGAGCTCGCGGAAAATGCTGAATTTGATATCCGTATTTTCCGTAGCGGCCTCGACAACGAGGTCTGCCTCCTTCACGCCATCGGCAATGACAGAAAAGGTTCTTATGTTGGCAAGTGTTCGTTGTTTGTCGCTTTCCTGAAGCACGCCTTTCTTTATTTGCCGTTCCAGGTTCTTCTCAATTGTGGCAAGTCCTTTCTTCAGCGCGTCCGCAGAAGTGTCAATAAGTGAAACAGCAAAATCATGCTGAGCAAAGACGTGGGCTATCCCGTTGCCCATCGTTCCGGATCCCACCACGGCGACTTTCTTTACCTGACTCATAGGTGTTGCGTTTGTGGGGTAAAGATAAACGAAACGTGTTTACGTGTTTAGGTGCTTACGTGTTTACGTTGGACTAAGTGTTGGAGTGTTGAAGTTGCGCTACCTGTCACGTAACTGTGAACCGGATAACACGCAGTTACCTGGGGTAAACTACCGTCGACGCTTGCGGTGACCCGCCTCAGCGGCCTATAAGAGTCTGGGGTAAGATCTTGGATGCCAGTGCTCCTATCTTTCCTATCTTGACAGACAAAACTCTCCGCCTCTGCGGCTCTGCGGTTAAAAATGCCAAGCCTGCCGAAGGCGGGCCTACTCCCACTTTCTCAAGTGCGGGAGCACCTTATGCTCCGCTCTCGGGGCCGTTTCGAGTTTGAGTACATCGGTCGGCTTCTGGCAGAGGATGGCCCGGCCGTTGTATATGGCAATAGGGGCTTTGAGAAGTTGTGGATTGTGGATGAAAATTGTCTTTTAAAAAAATTG
>QGUY01000222.1 GCA_003242315.1 Bacteroidota bacterium | reverse complement strand
TGTTACGGTCTGGGGGGTCCGAGATGTGGTAAAGAGACGAACGTATGCCAATAGGCGATAGCAAAGCGAAGATGCTCCTGCATTGTCTTTTTGCCTACCCGGCGGTTCGGGTTGTAGTACCTGAAGGCCAGCGGATTATCGGTATCGGGACCTTCGTATTTGATAGCGCGAATTCCCTTGAAGAACTCTTTTTTTCCTTTTACGATTTTCATGAGTGCTTATGATTGGTTAGTCAGTTGAGTGTTTAGTATCGTTTTCCATTTTTCGAATGCCTCGCGATATGCTTCGCCTTTCTTCGGATCAGGCTCAATGCGCTTCAGACAGGTGAGACCATCGAAGGCTGTATTCATCGAAGAATAGTATCCGCATCCTACGCCAGCAGCCCGTGCAGCGCCCTGCGAGCCATCCGTGTTGAAGAGCTCCACCTGCGTACCGGTAGTATTGACAAATGCATCGGAGAAGACATCGCTAAGGAACATGTTCGCCTTTCCCGCGCGGACGACAGTCGACTTCAATCCCATCTTGTTGAGAATGTCGAAACCGTAAGCGAGTGAGAACACTATGCCTTCCTGCACAGCCCGGCAAAGGTGGGGAGCCCCGTGGCGATTGAGGTTCAACCCGTGGAAGCTTGCGCCCGGCTCGCGGTTCCTGAGCATACGCTCCGCGCCGTTGCCGAATGGGAGCACAAAAACATTATCGGAACCCACCGGAACAGAGGCGGCCATCTGGTTCATTTTCTCATACGATAATCCATCGCCGCCCCCGGCCAGGTTACGGCGCAGCCAGCTGTTCATGATGCCCGTTCCGTTAACGCAAAGCAGCACGCCGTAGCGACGCGCACTTTCGGAGTGGTTAACATGAACGAAAGTATTGACGCGAGATTCCGGGTCTGAGGATGGCGTATCGATGATACCGTAGACAACGCCGGATGTTCCTGCGGTTGCAGCAATCTCTCCCGGTTCGAGGGTTTTCAGCGAGAAGGCGTTGTTGGGTTGATCACCTGCGCGGTAGGTCACGGGAATTCCAGCTTTTAGTCCCAATGCCGAGGCCGCTTCGTTCGTAAGGTGACCCTGCACTCCAAAGGTAGGGACAATTTCAGGTATCAGGTCGCGGTCTATCTCGTAGTGCCTCAGGAGTTGTTCCGAAATATTGTCGGTCTTAAAATCCCAGAAGACCCCTTCGGAAAGTCCCGACACGGTCGTCCTGACCTCACCGGTGAGGCGCATGGCAATGTAGTCACCGGGAAGCATGAACTTGTGAATTCTCTTGTATACGTCGCGTTCATTTTCGCGCACCCAGCGAAGTTTTGAGGCGGTGAAGTTGCCGGGTGAGTTGAGCAGGTGCTCAAGGCAGTACGACGCACCAAGCTTTTCAAAGGCAGCGTCACCGACGGGAACGGCGCGGCTATCGCACCAAATTATGGAAGGTCGCAGCACGTTATGGTTGCGATCGACGATTACAAGGCCGTGCATCTGGTAAGAGATGCCGATGGCCAATACGGAATCTTTAGATGCTGATACTTCGCTGAGGACTTGACGGGTTGCAGTTTGCGCGTTCTCCCACCACATTTCAGGTGCCTGTTCTGCCCAACCCGGTTGCGGGCTGTCGATGGGCATTTCTGTTTGGGGACAGGTAGCAGAGGCAACAGGCTTCCCTGTTGCAGCGTTGAGTAGCGTAACCTTCACCGACGAGCTGCCTACGTCGTAACCCAATAGGTATTCGGGAGTGATCACACGTATTTGGTTTTTCGGTTTTTGTTCAGGTTGTCCAAAAAAAATGAAAAAATCCCGAATAGCCTAAATTCCGTACGCGTTCAGGATGTGAATTCAAACAACAAATCGTTGGCTTGTTGCATAATCGGTCGCAGAAGTCAAGATCTCTCGACTCTTCCGGCGACGATATACATGAGGCTACCACCCGCTGAAATGAAGCGTTGCGCTTTCAGGTCTCGAAGCAATTCTTCCTTGTGAATGAGCCAGTTTGCCCAATACGCGTTAAAGTCCGACTTCGTCCCTCCGCCGGCTTTGAAGTAACGGAAGTTTGTGTCGTAGTCGAAGCCCCCTGTGCCAGATTCCAACCATTCAATGAGTTGTGATACGCGGACACGTTTCTCCCTGGTGTCATACGGAGGGATGCAGGAGAGCGCTTTGTCGGATATCCAGACGCGGATGTCGCGCAGGCCCACTTGCTGGAAAAGGTCAGGCAACGCGTCCCCCAGCGAATTGTAACCGAGGCCAAGCTTTCGTTTGCCATTTTCGCAGCGCAGTCGCACTTCGACGACACGAAGAAGTTCAGGAACACTAAACTCCGTTTGGCGGTAGTTGTCGAACATGAGGGATGTGACCAGATTATTGGGCTCAAAGGCGATTATCCACCCGTCGTCCCGTGTGATGCGCTTCATTTCATTGAGCACCTGAATCGGGTCGTCGACGTGGATGAGCAGCGTCTGACAAAATGAGAGATCCATGACGCCGTCCTCAAATGGAATGTCGGTCGCGTCGCCTTCAAAAAATTTGAACGTTCGACCGGATTCATCCTTTCGGGCGCGTTGAGCTGCTTTGCGAATGTGGGTGCGTTCGGCGTCCAGTCCGTGAAGGACAGCCTCAGGAGAAAAGTACGGCGCAAGGGCAAACGACATCGACCCTGTACCGCAGCCAATGTCAGCTACGTTACTGCAACTAAAAAAATCGAGACGACGTGCTGTGAGTTCAAGAAAGTCTTCATTCCACCAATACTCCCTACCTTCGGTGAGTACATCGATGGAATGAACGTCTGAGTGACGGTTATTTTGATTTTGCTGGCTGTATCTTCCCTTTCCTGACTTCTCCAATGTAATGGACGCTATAGGCGTTTTCGTATTGTTTGATGGCGCGTTGAATTTCCGCGTAAGTATCTCTTCTGATCTTGATGCCCTTCGGCGCTCCCTTCTGGCGGACTTCAATATAAAAGCCGCTTCTCAACTTGACTTCTTTTGTTGCTGGCCTTGCCATGATATTACAGTTAATAAATGAACACTACGGCGTGAACCGGGTGATTCCTGATGGAAACATCAAACAATCAAAATGGCTGGTCAGAAGGGAGTCAACTAATTCGAAGTGAGATTTCCATTAAGCTTGCGAAGGTAAGCAAAATATGTCAAAATACCCCTCTTCTTACGCCTCCCTGAGGTTATGCCCCAATTCCTTCCATTTGCGGCATTTTGACCATCCTCTTCCGGATCACGACGATAGAACAGCTATATCAACGTCACGGTTCCGCATCAGGGAAAAAAATCCCCTTTTCGTTGTTTTCGACACAAAACCGTGTATTTTGCCCATTCTCGCCGCATTTTGTGTGGACATTCAATTTCAACCGATTTCTGAGCAAGATCTTCATGAGGTGAAGGCGATTTACGACTGGTACATCGCCAACTCCACCGCCACATTTCATACCGAACCGATCAGACACGATCAACTCACGACGTTTTTGTACGTCGGCGACCCCGTGTATCCCTCCTATCTTGTTCGGTACAACGGTGCAGTCGCAGGGTATTGCTTTCTCACCAAGTACAAGGACCGGCCTGCATACAGGCGCAGCGCGGAAGTTACCATCTATCTGCGGCCCGAATTTCACGGAAAAGGTATTGGCTCCGCGGCGTTACAGCGACTCATCCAGGATGCCCGTGCAAATGACTTCAAGACACTGCTCGCTATCATTACGGGAGGCAATGATGCCAGCATAGCGCTTTTTGTGAAGGCTGGGTTTGTCAAGTGCGCCCACTTCCGAAAGGTTGGCGAAAAGTTCAACCAGGTTCTGGACGTTGTCGGGTATCAACTCGAACTCTGACCCTACTGGCGACAGAACAAAGTCAGGCTTTTATAACATCGCCTTATCCGGGGTAGTTGGCGCCCCCGGGAAACACAGGCGATTCGGGAGAATCCAGTCAACTGTTTTGTTGTTCGTAGTTACGATCTTGTCTATCCCTTCGGTTATTGTTATGAATTGATTGGGTTTGACATTCCTGAACGTCTGCACTGTACCGCTGCCATGCCAGCGTATTTCAATCTCATCGATGATGGTGGCCTGTCCCAGTCCGATTTCACGTCGCAGTGTGGAAGCGCCAAAGCTGCCACCAGAATTGACAGTACGGTAGACGGCTCGTTGAACGCCGTTTTCGCGAAAGGTAACCTTCACGCGAGAACCAATGGCCGCGCGGTTAGACTTTGTTCCTACTAGTTTGATTGAGATCCAACGGTTGTCATTTTGCCCGGGATTAAGGAAGAACGCATTTTGGTACGCGTCACCAGGGTAAGCGCCGCCCATTTCGATGTGAATGTCCTGATCGCCGTCATTGTCGACGTCGCCAAAAGACACGCCGTGTCCTTTTTGAAGGTGACCCACGCGCGCCGATGTTGTGACGTCTGCAAACATTTTCCCTTCCAGGTTCTTAAACATCTTGTTTGGGACGAGGGATTGATAGCCGGGATTTCCCGTACCCAGATACATATCGAGATACCCGTCATTGTCAATGTCACCGAAGTTTGCCCCCATGGCATATACGGTTTTGTCAAGTCCTACCTCTTGCGCAACATTCGTGAACGTGCCGTCGCGATTGTTGCGATACAGGAGCATTTTCTCTTTCGTTGCAGCCTCGGTTCCGAGATACTCTGCAGCCATTGAGGCTGAAAGAGGCCCTTCAAAGCTGTAATCCGTGGTGAAGATGTCTACCCAGCCATCGTTGTCATAGTCCCAAAACCAGGCTGGAAAAGTTCTGCCACCATCCTTATCCAGTCCCGCCGCGTTCGTAACATCAGCAAACGCAATCTCTTCACCTTGTCGGCCCTCATTTTTCAGGAGTATGCGCCTGCCATCCATCGTAGAAATGAAGATATCCTGCCAACCGTCGTTGTCATAATCGTCAGCTGTGACTCCTTTCACAAATGCAAGGACATCGCATCCCGCTATGGCGGCAATCTCCCTGAAAGTACCATCCTTATTGTTCATGTATAGTTCACAGGGATGGGGTAGCCGGAGATGTTTGGAGGATGTTTCATTTCCGATGAAAATATCAAGCCAACCATCGTTATCAAAGTCCGCCCATACAGCGGTTTGTGTGGGGTGAAAAGAGAGAAGGCCGACGGTAGTCGTCACGTCGGTAAATGTGCCATTGCCGTTGTTCCTCAGCAACGAGTTGGGCTCGTTGCCAAATTTTCCTTTCCAGGCGCCGCGCAGAACCAGAACGTCAGCATATCCGTCGTTGTCGTAATCGCCCTGTAGCATGTTCAAGCCGCCGGTGATGCCTTTCAATCCGGACTTATCGGTGAGATCTTCGAATCGTCCATTACCCAGGTTGCGGAAGAGGCATACATTCTCATCAAGGTCCCATGCAGAGACCATAATGTCCAGGAACCCATCGTTGTCGAAGTCTTCGATGATGCTTCCACCCGACGTGCTGCGTAAATCGAGTCCCAGATCGCCCGCCACATCCTCAAAAGGCTTGACTTTGTGCGCTGTGTCAGAATCCAATCCAGGAATCAAATACTGCTTCGGCACACCACCTGGGTATTCACCCAGGGTCATGTAGGCGATATTCAGCAGCCACATGGATTCAAGGTCATTGGGGTCCTCCTCGAGCAACTTCCGGTACAAGGCTATCGCTTTCTGCGAGCCTTCGGGTTTGGCATGAACGCCCAGGTTTCTTATGGGCATAATACACGATTCGGCGGCATGGTCCTCAATGCAGTTTGAGCGTTCGCCCAGCCTCATGTATGCAATGGCCAGCGATCTCCTGATGAACCGCATCTCATTGACTTTGCTCTCCTTCTCAAGGCGTTCCAGCAACTTGATCGCTTCTAATTCCCGGCCGTCCAGTTCAAGCAGAATGTTCGCTTTGTTGTACTCGTAGCGAACTATTCTTTCCGGACTCAAACGCCGTATTCCCAGTAAAGAGTCGGTGTAAGCAAGCTTCGCCTCACTACTGAAGGAGTTTTCGGGATCAGTGCCCCTGGTCCTCACCATGTTCAGTATTTCTATCATTTCCTGGTGACCCGAGTGTCCCTCCTGCAACCCACGGTTACAGGCGATCACCAGCAGTGATGTAAATACAAAAGATAGAAATACCGTTGTTTTCATGCTGGGGTAGGGATAGTTATACGCTACCAAGCCACAGGTCAACCGGCTTGGACACCTTGGCGCTGAACGGGAGCTCTATTTTCTTACCCTGTCCCGCCGAGGCATAGGCAGCGTAAATAACTTCCAGTACATCACGACCCAACTCTCCTGTTACGAGCGGTTGTTTGTCTTCCCTAACGCATTCAATAAAATGCTTGAGCTCGTGAGGATATCCCTGGTTGAAAGCTTCTTCAAAGATTGGGAAACTCCACCCCTTCGTTGTGTCAGCTTTCTCCATAGCGTAGCCATATCCGTCGCGACTATAAGCCAGGGCGGCGTTACCCATAAACAAATCAGCGTAAATTACACCGCCGGTACCGTAGACCTCGCTGCGATCGTCCATGCCTCCGTGTTTTGCCCAACTGTTCTCTGCAACACAGGTCACGCCTTTACAAATTCGAAAAACCACATTTAGTTAATCTCCCCTTT
>QGUY01000510.1 GCA_003242315.1 Bacteroidota bacterium | reverse complement strand
AGCACATGCTTACGGTCATAGATTGTCTCCTGGAAGGGGGAGAGTTTCCAATACGACTTACGGAACAAAAGGAAGAACCCTGCCACATAAGCCACGTCTTTACACTGCCCGTCACTGTAGCATTTAGCCAGTTCAATCGCTTTCTTCGTGTGATACTCCACCGAATCGGTTTCTTCGTCCATATCGAAGGTGGTTCGCTGCCAGTTCAGAGCAATCCGGTTACACCGCGCCCCGAAGATTGCCGTATTGGGATACCTTGCTATAGCCGCATCAATAACCGGGTAAACGGAGTGATGCAGGATCATCGCGTCATAGTCCGTTATCTGAATCCAATCCTCATCATTTGGCACAAGTCGGCAGTGAGCATTGTAGACTTTTCCAAAATCTTTCTTGTCCGTGGCGAAAGGTTGGAAACGATAAATCATCTCATTATCTTTACTGGCAGTCGGGATGATTTGACCTTCATTTGGTCTATGCATGGTTCGAAAGCGCGGCATCGGAGGGATTCGGTTCCGCGCTTTTTTCATGCCAGTTCTTTGTGAACTCCCGCGGTTGGAGTCTACGAGTGCCCCTGCCTTTATGATAGACATAAGCGCTCACCGGGAAGTCCTTTACGATGTATGACTTTCCTTTGGATTTCAAGTCCTCCATTGCCCGGATACAGGGTGCTCCGTGATGAACAAATCTGTGATACTTAAAGTACTGATTGACTCTTAAGAGCATAAAATGAGGATGAAGATAGCGGGTTCCTCTGTCGGAATTCCGGCCTTTCTCGTCCACATTGATTACCTGTCCTACCCCGTAAGATCCCCGCGTCATCTGCTCTAGCATCTGTTCCAGGCACGGCTTTTTCAATATGATGTCCGTGTCAAAGCATAAAGCAAAGTCCGTTTTGGTTCTCATTAGTCCGTAATGCATCCCCGGCCCATGTCCTATGTTCTGGCCGAGGTTGTGAAACTCCACGTTCCTTATTTTGCCCTTCCAGGGGAATAACGAGAGATTCACAACTACTATTTTCAAATCAGGATAGAACCTGTGGATCGACGACAGGGCCATAACAAGCAACTTTGGTGTCTCATAATTCACCGTTATGCCTGTGATACTCGAACAATCCATCAGGCTATCTCGATTCTGATTTTGGTCGATCCTTCCTCTGCCTTGACGTACAGAATCCTGTTGGTCCCGCCTGAGGAAATAACTACGTAAGGGGTGGGGTCGTCTGAATCGATCAAAGACGACTTCTCATCCACACCGTCAAGAGAATCCACTTTACACGATCCACTGAGACAGGTTACCTTCATGATCTTCTGCCCTGAAAGCATGTTCGCATGTTTCCCATCAAGCAGGATCGCGTGCATGTTCTGATCCGGCAATTCAATGTCTGCCGGATTAGAGGTTAGTGTTATGTTTGCCATAGCATTTAATTGTGGTTATTTGGTTTGTTCAGGAATATGTAGTTCTTCTTTCAGATTTTCAACTGCTTGTTGCGCCTCAGCGTCCATGTAGCCAGATACAATAACGTCCTCGTAAGAATAAAGCTTTGCCCGGTAAAGCCACGGTGCGTACTTGAGTTGCTTAATGATGGCATACAGGTATCCGTTTTCAAGAATATACTTCTTTATGCCTTTTTTGGTTCCGTAGATTACTTTGCGGCTCATGTCACATGTGCGATGAATTTGGCTTTCTCAGGCAGCAGAAACTTCATAAACTCACGCTCAATATCGGTCCCTTTCTTTGTGTATGTTCTTGTGACCGGATTGAAATAGGATGCGCCGTCCTTTAAATGATCATCCGTAATTACATCGGTAAGTTTGAGGTAATTCCATACCTCACTG
>QGUY01000221.1 GCA_003242315.1 Bacteroidota bacterium | reverse complement strand
ATTATGGCCGCCATTCAACTCGCCCGTGAAGGGAGGTCGGTTGCATTGGTTGAGCCATCATCGCATGTAGGAGGGATTATCGTCAATGGTCTTGGCGGCACTGACATCGATAACCATCAAGAGTTTAGAAATAGTCCAGCCGTTGGCGGTCTTGCCCTGGAGTTCTACAAGAGGATCGCACAGCGCTACGGTCGTCTGGACGAATTTGAAGGCAGTCTTAGTTCCGGCGGAAAAAATACAATGCTGTGGAGATTTGAACCGCATGTTGCAGAAGAGGTCATCGGACAATGGCTGGCAGAGTATCCCATCTCCATATTCCTTAACTCACCGTTGAGTGAATCGCAGGATGCCATGGCCAAAACGGGAACTGTGATCCGATCAATAAAGACTACTGGCGGGACTGTATTAGAGGGAAAAATCTTTGTTGATGCGAGCTTGGAAGGGGACCTGCTGGCCGCCGCCGGAGTTTCAGTAACGTGGGGACGGGAAGGGAACGACGTGTATGGTGAGACCAAGAACGGTATACGCGGGGAAACCACCCATGCACAGTTCTCAGTGAAAGTGGATCCCTATGTCATTCCAGGGGACTCAACCAGCGGCCTGATCGCTACTATCCAGGATGAGCCGTTGGGTACACCGGGTACAGGAGACAAGTCTATTCAGGCCTATTGCTTTCGAATGTGTCTTACTGAGAGTCCAGACAACCGTATAGCCTTCACCGCGCCGGAGCACTACGACCGCTCACAGTATGAAATATACTTACGATATCTGAAGGCGGGTGGAAAGCTGTATGTGCCGCGCGCAAGCATCCCTAACGGAAAAACCGATCTTGGTGCGTGGCATGACCTCTCGCACAATTTGTACGGGATGAATCACGACTACCCGAATGGGAATTACGCTACCCGACAGGCAATCTTTGATCAGCACAAACAATTTACTCAAGGCCTGTTTTACTTTCTGGCGAATGACGCGGAGGTCGGGCAGCTTGATTCTGCTCTTCAGAACACATGGAAACGATGGGGCCTGTGTAAAGATGAATTTGTTGACAATGGGGGATGGCCAAGGCAATTCTATGTTCGGGATGCGCGTCGTATGGTGTCCGATTATGTCATTACAGAGCAGCATACGCTGAGACACAATCCTACGCCGGTCGAAGATCCGGTTGCTGTCGCCTATTGGCCGCCAGACCTGCATTCGGCACGTAGAATCGTAAAAGACGGCTTTGCCTACAATGAAGGATTTGTGTTCGGAGGTAATTCATGGAGACCCTTCGGGATATCCTATCGCTCCCTTGTGCCCAAACCAGAAGAGTGTACAAATATACTGACGCCAACTTGTGTGTCATCAAGCCACGTGGCTTACGGCGCGATAAGGATTGAGTTCACTTATATGTCCCTGGGCCAGGCATGCGGGATAGCTGCGGCATGGGCGATTGAGAATGAACGGCCTGTTCAGCAGGTAGATTATCAAACGCTGCGTGACAGATTGCTCAAAGCGGGCCAGGTCATTGATGCGTCTGCGGTGGGTATGCCTGACTTCTGATCGTCAGTTCCTTCATAGATTCCTGCCTTCCTCTTTCCCGTGCTGAGCATGGGGGCTACCATTCTCCAATACCGTTCGTGATGTGCAGTTATCAATGCTGTAACTGGACGTAGGAATTAATGGAGGAGAAATGTATATTTTGAATGAAGCTATGCAATTCCTGTCCAACAATCTCCTCAAAATCTCATGAAAGAAAGCCTAAAGTATTCCGGCTGCCTGTACGCTGCCATTATCGCGTTGTTCAGCGCATGCAATGAGAACGGATCGGTAGCCATTGATAATGACGATATTGGTGGCGTTGTCACGGGCCCGAATGGCCCTGAAGCTGGCGTTTGGGTCATCGCCGAAACATTTGATCTCCCAACACGCTTCGCGCGGATCGTCGTCACGAGTGACAAGGGTCAGTATCTCATTCCCGATCTGCCTGACGCGTCTTACTCCGTATGGGTGCGCGGCTACGGGTTGGTCGACTCGCCGAAGAAAGATGCGCGTCCTGGCATGACGCTCGACCTGGAAGCAGTGCCTGCACCGGACGAACGCGCTGCGGCAGAGTATTATCCTGCGGGGTACTGGTTTTCGCTCCTGGATGTCCCCGACAAAAGCAACTTTCCCGGAACGGGTCCGAACGGCAATGGTATTTCTCCCAATATGAAAACGCAGGCGTCATTTCTGCGAAACATTAAGTCGGGCACATGCCTGGCCTGTCACGCGTTGGGAACAAAAGGCACGCGTGAATTGCTTCCCGCGCTGGGAGAATTTGAGTCTTCGGTGGACGCCTGGCGACGCCGACTGCAGTCTGGTCAGGCAGGCGATTGGATGATTGCTTCGGTTCATCAGTGGGGAGCTGAAGGCACGCTAAAGATGTTTGCCGATTGGACCGATAAGATTGCCGCGGGTGCGGTCCCTCCGGCGCCACCGCGTCCGTCAGGCATTGAGCGTAATGTCGTGATCACGCAATGGGACTGGGCCGATCCAAAGGCATATCTGCATGACCTCGTGTCCACCGATAGAAGGAATCCGACCGTCAACGCGAACGGCGAACTCTATGGAGCATTGGAGGAAAGTGCCGATTACCTCCCTGTGCTTAATCCCATGACTCATGACACCACACGAATTCCGCTTACCGTGCGGGATCCTGCGACACAAGTGGCGAACGGACCGGATATGCCACAGCCTTCTCCCTACTGGGGTGACGAGCCGATATGGAACAGCAAAACCAACGTGCATAATCCGATGATGGACGGAGAAGGCCGTGTATGGATCACAGCAACAATACGTCCTCCTGATAATCCTGACTTCTGCAAGGAAGGCTCCGATCATCCTTCTGCAAAACTCTATCCAAAGGATCGGGCTTATCGCCACCTGGGTGTTTATGATCCGAAAACGAAGACATACACGCCTATCGGCACGTGCTTCAGTACGCACCACCTCATGTTTGCCGAAGATGGAAGCAATACGTTGTGGACCAGTGGTGGCGGTGATGTCATCGGATGGCTTGACACAAAGAAGTATCTGGAAACCGGTGACGAGGCGGCCTCACAAGGTTGGACCGCATTGATCCTGGATACGAACGGCAATGGCAAGCGAGATGATTATGTTGAGCCGGATGAACCCATCGATCCGCAGAAGGACAAGCGCATTGCTCGCGGATTGTATGCGGTTTCACCTGCACCCGATGGGAGCGTATGGGGTTCGACACTCGGATATCCGGGTGGCATTATTCGTCTTGATCCAGGGCCAAATCCTCCCGAGACTGCGCTGGTGGAATACTATGAACTGCCGCTTCAGGAGAACGGTGAACCCGTTGAAGGCTTTTCACCCAGGGGAATGGACATCGACCGCAACGGTGTGGCGTGGGTAGCGCTGGCCAGCGGGCACATGGCGAGTTTTGATCGTCGCAAATGCAACGGACCGTTGAATGGTCCTGATGCCACGGGTCAGCATTGCCCCGAAGGATGGACGTTTTACGTCGAGCCGTTGCCCCAGCTTGGTGGAGTTGACACACCGGGAAGTGCTGAATCGAGTTATTATACATGGGTGGATCAGTTCAACACATCGGGACTAGGTGAAAACACACCGATCAATACAGGCAACGAATCGGAAGCTTTGCTCGCCCTGAAAGATGGAGAGTGGGTGGTGCTTCGTGTTCCGTATCCGATGGGATTCTACACCAAATGGCTTGATGGCCGCATTGACGATCCAAGTGCCGGATGGAAAGGCCGTGCGCTGTGGGCCACGCTCAGCACACGTGCGCCTTTTCACATGGAAGGTGGCAAAGGAACCACAAGTAAAGTCTATAAATTTCAAATTCGCCCAGATCCCCTCGCAAAATGATGGCCGTGAACAAAGGACTCGCTATTTTGACAACTTGAATTTCATACTCAAACAAAAGAACACTAATGGATACGATGGACAGAAGAAAATTCCTGGCACGGGGGATAGCTGGACTGGCTGGCGCTTCTCTACTTGCGCCACAATTGTTGAACGCTGAAGGGAAGGCGAAACGCATAAAGCAAATAGGCTTTCAAAGCTGGATTGTACGCGATGAGATCGGCAAAGACCTTACGGGCACGCTCAAGAAAATGGCAGCCATGGGATACAACAGCCTGGAGTTGTGTTCGCCGAAGGGTTATGCCAATACGGGCTTCGGTCCGCTGCAGGATATCCCCCCAGCAACGCTAAAGAGGATGATCAAAGACGAGGGCTTCACGTGTGTGAGTTGCCATTTTGGAATGGGTGAACTAAGAGATCACGCGCAGGAGCGAATCGATTTTGCGAAAGAATTCGGTCTGACACAGATGGTCATCGCGTCGCCGGGATTGCCGCGAGGTGCAACGCTGGACGACTGGAAGCGTACTGCGGAGGAGGCAAACAAGATTGGCGAGTTGGCGCGCAAATCTGGTGTTCAACTTGCTTATCATAACCACAACTTTGAGTTCGAGAAACTTGACGGACAGCTCATCTACGATGTACTCCTCGATCGCCTTGATCCGGATCTGGTAAAGCTGCAGTTCCAGGTATGGGTGATCATTGCTGGCTATAAAGCAGCGGACTATTTCAACCGCTACCCGGGCCGCTACATCTCAGCGCACTTGTACGACTGGTCCGGTAAAGGGGAGGAGATGGTGCCGCTGGGCAAAGGTGTGGTGGACTGGAAGGAGTTCTTCGCAGCTGCAGAGAAGAATGGCGTCAAGAATTACTTCGTTGAAATGGGTCCGCCGAATTTGGAGGAAAGTGCGAAGTTCTTGAAAACGTGGAAAGGATAGTTATCGGGTCTATTAATTAAAGCCGACGCCTCGTGCCATAAGGCCTGCGAGAAGCGGAATGATCACAAGCAGCGCTAACTCCAAACGCAGCAGGGTAAAGACTGATTTCGGAACGTTTACAGACTCGTCTGCGGGACCTTTCCTTTGTTTGATGAAGAATACCGTTGGGTAAATCGAGAGAAGTCCGATCAAAAGGAACAACGAAATCTTTGTGTGAAAGATCCAGTTGCGCGAGTAGAATTCCGTTGGTTTGCTCAAGCCCCCCAGCCACAAGGTGAGACCCGCTGCGAGCAACGTGAGTGCTGCAATTCCGTAGACAGCATCAATGCGCGCGAGTTTTCCAATCTCACTTCGCGTCATCGTTTTTCGAAGCAGCATATGCTCTGAGGTGAGGGATCCAACGATTGCGAAGATGCTGATGAAGTGAAGGTAGCGCAAAGCAATTTCTGTTGTCATATGGCAGCATTTGTTAGTACAATACCTTGTAATCGCGACGATAGCCCTTTGATGCGATACGATGGTCCATAGCGAAGGGTTACAAAGTCCCGCAATTACCTTTACGGGCCTGCTTGTTTGTGTGTACAAACCTTCACAATTTAGCGCCCGCCCTATTGTATTACGAGAAACCACATGGAGGATTTTCGGAATTGGATTGAAAGCTTGCTGAGGGATGCGGGCGTCGCCAGCGATTGGATACCCTATCTGCGTCTGATGGTCCTCGTCGTGCTCCTGGCCATCATACTTTTCACTTCGTTCTTTATTACCCGACGGTATGTCATTCGTTACCTGCACTCGTTTTTTAAGAAGACGGCAGTAACGTGGGACGATGTACTGGCTGATAACAAGACTTTTGAAAACCTGGCGCACATCGTCCCTGCGGTAATCGTCAAAATATTTGCTCCCATACTGTTCCGTGATTTTGACGGGATGCTGCCGATCGTGAACAAGATGATCGACGTGTACCTCATTATTGTGGGCATGATGGTCTTGGTCTCTGTCCTAAGAGCCATGGAGTACTTGCTGCAACAATCGCAGGCATTCATACATAAACCGATCGGAAGCTATTTCCAGCTTGCCCGCATTCTCCTGTACATCGCGACGGGTATTACTGTCATCTCTCTGCTTCTGGATAAATCGCCGGTGGTCCTGCTTGGCGCGTTTGGTGCAATGACCGCCATTATCCTTTTGATCTTCAAGGATACCATTCTCGGTGTCGTAGCAAGCGTTCAAATCTCTTCCAACGACATGGTGAGGGTAGGCGACTGGATTGAGATGCCGAAGTTCAACGCCGATGGTGACGTGATTGCAATCAACCTGCACACGGTAAAAGTGCGAAACTGGGATAAGACGATCACGACCATCCCGACCTATTATTTTATTACCGACAGCTTCAAGAACTGGCGCGGTATGCGCGAGAGCGGAGGACGGCGGATTAAGCGAACGATCCTCATTAACCTGCGGTCCATTCGATTTGTCGATCCGGAAACCCGGGAGCGTTACAAGAAATTCTACCTTATTAGAGATTATATTACGCAACGTCAGGCGGAAATCGAACGTTTTAATGCCGAGCATGATTTCGATACTTCGGAACTGATTAACGGAAGGCGCATGACGAACATCGGAGTATTCCGAAAGTATGCAGAAGCGTACCTTAGAAATCACAAGAGCATTCGTCAGGATATGACCCTTCTGGTGCGCCACCTCGCGATCGAAGACAGGGGCTTGCCGCTAGAAATTTATTGCTTCACCAATACAGTTGTCTGGGCAGAGTATGAATCCATCCAGGCAGATATCTTCGACCATTTGCTGGCGGCGATACCCT
>QGUY01000509.1 GCA_003242315.1 Bacteroidota bacterium | reverse complement strand
AAAACAAATCACCCCACCAAAGGCACAAAGGTGTGGTGGGGTTGTTCAAAGGCTCCAACAGGGACTCGGCATGTGCCACCATCTCGTCCTTTTCCTTGTACGAATTTTCAGGGCGCGTGATGTGAACAATCTCCACCTTATCAAACTGATGCAGTCGATTAAGACCGCGTACGTGAGCACCCCAGCTTCCTGCTTCCCTCCTGAAGCATGGCGTATAGCCAGCGTTGCGCAGGGGGAGATCACGTTCGGTGAGAATCACATCCCGATAGAGATTGGTGATGGGGACCTCTGCTGTAGGAATGAGATAGAGGTTGTCGGAGTCCACGCGATACATCTGACCCTCCTTATCCGGAAGCTGACCGGTACCGTATCCGGAGGCTTCATTTACGAGAATCGGAGGTTGTATTTCCGCATATCCCTTCTTCGCGGCCTCGTCAAGGAAAAAGTTTATGAGCGCGCGTTGAAGCTTTGCTCCTTTTCCCTTGTAAACAGGAAAGCCGGCGCCCGTAAGTTTCACACCAAGGTCGAAGTCGATGATGTCGTATTGCTTGATCAGTTCCCAATGCGGGACAGCATCGGCGGGCAACTCAGGAATAGTCCCTCGTTGGTGTACGACAACATTATCGTCCGGTCCGGCACCATCCGGAACATCCTGGTGCGGGGTATTCGGTATTTGATACAGGAGTTGTTGAAGGGAGGCGGCCGTTCGGGTAAGCGTATCAGAAAGCGCAGCCACGCGTTGCTTGAGGTCGGACGTCCGCGCCCGGCGAGCCTCGGCTTCGTCCTTTCGGCCCGACTTCATCAGTTCACCGATTTCGCGAGCGATCCGGTTAGACTCCGCCAGCAACTCGTCGTGTTCCTGCTGGGCTCGGCGCCGGTCCTGGTCCAGGGCAAGAACCTGGTCAATGGTCTCCTCAATATTGGGAATCCGACGTTTCTTCAGGGCACTAATTACCCCGTCCCGTTGTTCTCTGATCACAGAAAGTTGGAGCATTCCCTTCCAGTTTAATGGTGGCTCCAAAATTAAATTTTTGAACCGCCCCGGGGAGCTCCAACGGCAATTTATTTGTAAATCCGTAATTATTGCTCTATACTTGCATTATCAAACGGCGCGATTCTCAGCCCGACTGACAAAATCCTAAGAACCTACGATAATCTTACGATAGAGCAAGTTCCTACTTAGACTGCATTTGATTGTCCGGATCATCCCGGGCAAGACTATTTTCAATGACATTTTCGAAGAAAAATTCATTCACTTTTAAACCAACATGTATACTATTGATGATCTGAATGTGAGACTCCTGTCAGAACTGAAGGAGATCGCAGAGGGGATGGGTATCAAAAACGCAAAGAAGCTTACCAAACAAGATCTCATCTACAAAATTCTCGATCAGCAGGCCGTAGCTGAAGAGCCTGCCCCCGCCCCGACACCCAAGCCCGCATCAGCTGAACCCGAACGCAAACTTCGTCCGCGCAAGCGTGAAAATGTTACCGCACCTGCCCGTGTAGAACGGGAGATGTCATCGGACGAATTGCTCGAATCACTTAACCAGGAATTGGACGCAGCACCTCCTTCTTTCAGCGACTCAGACGACGGGGAAGATACCATGACGCAACACCCTGCTCGCACCGAGGTGCGCGAGGATCGTCCGATGAAAGTAAACATTCGCGATTTCGACGGCGCTGTCACCAACGAAGGCGTACTCGAAATCATGCAGGACGGATACGGCTTCCTCCGCTCGTCCGACTATAACTACCTGGCCAGCCCCGACGATATTTATGTATCTCCGTCGCAGATAAAACTTTTCGGCGGCCTTTTATACAAATCTCGAGTCCCACAAAA
>QGUY01000220.1 GCA_003242315.1 Bacteroidota bacterium | reverse complement strand
GTTCACGATCGTGCGGTCCATTTTCTGTTCGAACAGCGGCCTGTCGGCAGTCACTGTTACCGCGTCCAGCTGCTCTGCCTGCGTCTCCAGGATGATCTTGCCCAGGTCAATGTGCAGATTGGGGCCGAAGACCTGGCTCCGATACTCCCGAAAGCCCAACGCCTGGACGACGATGAACAGCGAACCCGTGACTGAATGTTGCAGGTCGAACGTCCCGCTGGAATCCGTCGCGACACCCTGCAGAAATCGTTCCGTCTCATCGTCCTGATAGAGCAGCACATGAGCAAGCGGAATCGGTTCGCCTCCGGCATCTTGCACCCGACCTGTGACCCGGCCTTGTGCAATGGCATCGCGGGTGTTCATCATGAGGAAGATAAGGATGGATGCGACGAAGTATTTCATCAAGTTTTTTGCCTGCCAATATGCGAGCGTGACATTATGGCCGCACAGAATAAGGACGAAGGTGAGGCTATCCGATTCGGAGATGAGTGTCGCCACCGCGATGTCATTTCGTATCGCGAAACCGTGCGTCCGTACGACGCAATTGGTTGTTCGTATCGCTCCCTGTAGAAACCTGGTTTTAAGCGCTATTTTTGATGTGACCTATGATCAGCTTAGCCAAGGAATATGATGGGTGGCCGCCGGAGCGCATCGTGCGGCACGTACTGTACTGGTCGTTCTGGCTGACGTTCTATGGGATCGTCAATGGCTCGTACTACGGAACGCACTACTTCGAGTGGTTCCTGTTTGAGCTATGGACGATGACGGTGAAGATCCCGTACACATACTTTGTAGCGTACTACCTGTTTCCCAAACTGATTCCTGGTCGACAGTATGTAAAGCTCGGTGCACTGGTGCTGCTCTTTGCATTTGTGGGAATGGTAGTGCTGATGTTTCTCTATGAGCTGTTCCCCTACGAGATGCCGGGTGGCGCGACCGACTTCTGGTCGATGAAGACGGTTTATATGTTTGTCGATCTGATTTATGTCGCGTCGCCTGTAGTGGTGATCAAAATGACGCAACGCTACATCGCCCAGGAAAAGGCAGCCTCGATCCTAAGGGAAGAGAAAGCCGAGGCGGAGTTGCAGATGTTGAAGAACCAGTTGCAGCCTCATTTTCTTTTCAATACGCTGAACAACATTTACGGAATGGTGATCTCCGGAGAGAAGGAGGCGTCTGCCGCGCTGCTGAAACTTTCCGATATCTTAAGCTATATGCTCTACGAGTGCAATGCGCCGCACGTCGACCTGGAGAAAGAAGTGCAGTTGCTGCGCAATTACATTGAATTGGAAAAGATCAGATATGGTAATCGGCTTGACGTCTCTTTTGACGTACAGGGTGTGATTAAGGGAAGGATGATGCCGCCGCTCCTGCTGATCCCGTTTGTGGAAAATGCCTTCAAGCATGGCGCCGCGAAGGATGAAAAGACGTCTTGGGTGCGCGTTCATCTCCATGTCAATGACAGCCGATTGTCGTTCCTGACCGAGAACAGCCTGCCACTGACGCGGCATAATTCTCACGATTCCATTCGGAGTGGTATCGGACTGAAAAATGTCCGGAAGAGATTGGATATATTATATGCCAATCGGTACAATCTCACGATGACCGAGTCCGACTCATTCCTGACCAAACTCGATATTGAGCTATGACTTGTATGATCGTTGAGGATGAGGTTCCCGCTGTCAAGGTGCTTCAAAGTCATATAAGTCACTTTGAGGACTTACGGATTGAGGGCGTATACAACAACGCGATGCAGGCCCTGGCGGCGCTGCAAACGTCGCACGTGGATATTCTCTTTCTCGACATTCAGCTCCCCAAGATGAGCGGCATACAATTGCTGCATGCCTTGCCCAACAAGCCCGCCGTTATCATGACGACGGCGCATCGCGAGTTTGCGCTCGATGGTTACGAATTGGAGATTACAGACTACCTGCTAAAACCAATATCCTTTGAACGGTTTACAAAAGCTGTAGCCAGGGTGTACAAGCTCGCCCGTCAGCCGCTCGTGTTGCCCTCGGGATCAGTGGAAAAGCAGCTGTTGTCGGAGCCATTCATTTATATAAAGACTGAACGGGAGTATGTTAAGCTTTTGCTGAAGGACATTCAGTACATCGAAAGCATAAAGAATCACATCAAGCTGGTAACGACGACCGACGCTGTGTTCTCTCTGCAGGGCATCTCAGAGATCGAACAAAAGCTGCCCAACAGTTTTATTCGTGTCCACAGGTCATACATTATCTCCGCGCTTCACTTAACGCGGTTTTCGTTGTCGAATGTGGTTGTGGGGAATAAGACGTTACCCATTGGAAAGTACTATAAAATGCAGTTTTTGAATTGGGTGCGATCTAATATGGTGTGAAGTAGTTTACCGCAAAGTCGCGAAGGTACGTATGGGATTCTTTCCGGTGAAGATTTATTAACCCAAACGTGATCTTGTCTGCCTGATCGAAAACACATGCAGAAACACCGCCACTGGTAACAGCACAGCCGCCAACAGCACGTAAGGGAATTTTACAAAGTCGGTACTGCCTGTTGAAGTGTAGTCTGAGAAGTAGTACGTCGACACAAACGAATATACAGTCAGGCTCAGCACTGCCAACGCAGCGATGTTCCATATCAACAGCCCGCTACGCGAAAGTTTTCCTTTCAGCAAGAGATATCCAACGGGAATTGCCGACAACCCAACAAGCATATCGAAGTTGAGTCCTTCAAACGTTACACGCTCTGGAAATATACCCATGCGGTATGCGCCGTAGATGAGCAGCTCGACAATGATTCGGAATGAAGTAAAGAATACCGGCACGTAAAGTGGTGCCTTTTCGAGAGCGCTCCGGAATGATGGCCGTCCCGTAAAGATAATCCCGGCAATGACAGCGGGGATTACAATGAACAGTGGAACGCGCGGCGGCAGGCTGAAATCAGCCAGGGTGCCGGAACGCGACATGATGGTGACGAATATCAGCCACACGGCACCCGCCAGTAACCAGGTGTTGATGAGCCGCCGCGAATTATCAGCGTATCGTAGCAGCGCAATGACCATCAGGAAGGCAACTGCCGACAAGGCATAAAACCCAAACGGAACCAGCATATATTAATGGTGTTTACTGTGCGTTGGTTGCTCCGGCAGTGAGTTCGATCCGACTATAGGCCATGTCGTGCACAGTGACCTTCTCCTCGTCTTCGTCCACCGATACCCTTATCCAGCCGAAGTACGTTGTTCTTTCGAGTCGGAACCGTACACCAATATACTTATTTTGTACACCGCTCCACTTTACCCGCCACGTGACGCCGTATATGGCCATTTCACATTTCATGAAATGTGAAAAAATTTTGATATTTTTGTCTTAATGGTCACGAGACAAATTGCACTTAGGCCTCAGGATATAGTGGCACTCTTGAAAATAGTGTCCTTCTATCGGAAAGGGAAGGTTTCCTGGAAGAAAGGAGATCTCGCGGAGGCCTTATTCTTAGCCAACTCAGAAATAACCAATGTATTTGGAAGGTTGAGACATACTGACTTGATTGATACCGACAATGGCACCATTCAATATCAGTCATTTTACGAGTTCTTGTTGTACGGACTAAGACATTCTTTTCCCGCTATTGTAGGTCATGAAACCAAAGGGGTAATAACTGGTATTAACGCACTGCCTGATTCTGGCATCCAAGCGCCCAACTATGTATGGCCCGACTACCAGGGCAAGTACAGGGGTTATTCTGTAATCCCCCTTTATCCCGAGGCACCAGCTGCGGCACGTAATGATGATTACCTTCATTTGTTGCTGGCTGCTTGCGATGTCTTGAGAATCGGGAAGGTTAGGGAAGTGAATTTTGCGAGAACCTGGTTAAGGGAGCAATTGCTCGTTAAGAACTAGTCCCATGCTTTTACAAAAGCAGATTAGAACCGTCGCGAAGGGGCTTAGGCCTATATTAAGCGAATTTCTCTTTGTAGGTGGTGCCGTAATCGAGTGTTATGTTACAGCACAAGGTGCAGAAGCGGCCAGACAAACTGACGATATCGACGTTGTTGTTGAGCTCGCGCACTACGGGAGTTACGCAGCACTACAGGAGAAATTAATTGCTGTCGGATTTAATCCTGATATCGCTTCGAAGGTCATTTGCAGGTACAGGTACCGGGGGATTATTGTAGACATTATGCCCGACAAGCCTGGCATTCTTGGATTCTCGAACAAATGGTATAACGATGGTATCAAGCTGGCCGAGACATTTGACATTGATGATGTTACTATTAAAATTCTGCCTGCACCTCTGTATTTGGCATCGAAGGTTGAAGCTTACAGGAACCGCGGCGCTGCGGACAAACGATTGAGTTCTGACTTTGAAGATATTGTATACGTGCTAGAAAATAGGCCCGAAGTTATAGATGAAATTACTGCCAGTGAGTACGAGGTGAAACAGTATCTTGCCCAGTTCATGACGTCCCTGCTACAAGAACCTGATCTTAATGAGGGAGTACGAGCGGTCTTAGGTTATTCTCCGTTACCCGGACGGGTTGAGCACGTGATGTCTATCGTCAAGACTATCGGTGAAATTTGCAAGATCGACAAATGAGGCCCTGGAGAGGACGCATTCTTGAACCACACAGGTCGATAAGCACACAGAGTACGTAACCCCTCGTTCGTCACTCAAACACTGATAGCAAACGAAAAGGAGGTCTTGCGACCTCCTTCCCAAACAATCCATCCCTTCAATCCCAAATTAGTATTGAAGCTTAACCACAACGGGTACCTTGTTGGTCACGATGTCGTAGACGGGCGACATCCGAACGAACGACTCAAGCTTCTGCTTTTCCTCTTCCTTAAGGTCGCCTTTGATGGTAAAGGTGACCCGGATTTGCTGATAGCCGTTTCTTACCTTGTCGTTCAAGCCCAGGAACCCTTGAACATCGAGGTCGCCTTCGAGCCACGACTCAACGCTTTCGAGTTGGATGTTGTTGGCGGCTGCGTGTAGTACCATGGTGGTGGTCATGCAACCTGCCAGGCCGTGGAGGATGTACTCTACAGGGTTGGCGCCTTCGTTGTTACCGAGCAGAATCGGGGGCTCGCTGTTGTCCAGAACAAACGGCTTCTTGCGGGAAAGGTCTTCCTGGCCGCCACCGTAAAAGCCTTGGATCGTGCTTCGGTTATGACCACCCTGAATCCACTTGTTGTGAGCGCGGAACTCGAACGTCGCGATGGACGGATCGGTCTGGATTGCTTCAACGGTACTGACGATGTCGTTAAGGTCAAACCCGTTGATGCGGACGGTTTTTGTTACTGTTGTCATTGTGTTTGTTTTTGAAGTTTGATTTGATTGATTGACTTGAGTGCTGTCGCCGCCTGTGTTGGCCAGTGCGCTTTGTGTGATCATACCGGACAGAACCAGCGCGGCGATTGTTTTCAGGGATGTTTTCATGGTTCGTTTGATTTTTGGTTACGCCAACAGGATTTTCCATCGGCGTGCCAATGAAGAAAAACCGCGTTTCCAGAGCAGGGAAGGCATTTTTTGGGCCACAAAAATTCGCGGGTCGTGAAAATTCGTTACCCCTTATTCGAAGTTTCGCGAGCTAGTCTTTGGTGATGTTGAGCGCTTTGATCTTGGAGTGCAGGGTAGAGGGAGGGATGCCGAGAAGTTGGGCGGCCCCGTTGGCTCCGGATATTTTCCAGCCGCATTGGTTCAGCGCCCGGGTAATGTTTTGGCGTTCGATGGCTTGAATCTCACCGATGGTAAGAATTTTACCGCCGGAGCTATTTGCAACAGGTTGCTGCACTGAGGTAACATCAGCCAGCGGAATGAATTTGTGAAGATCGAGTCGCGAGTGACGACTGAGCACCACCGCCCTTTCGATGACGTGTTCCAGTTCCCGGATATTTCCCGGCCACGAATATTGCAAGAGTAGTTGCGCCTCGGAATCGTCGAGGGGCATGATCTCCTTGCCCACTTCGCGGGCAAATCGTCGGATAAAAAGGTTGGCTAGTGTTATTACGTCGTCACCTCTTTCCCTGAGTGGAGGAAGGGCGATGGGTATTACATTGAGTCTACAGTATAGGTCCTCGCGGAACGTCCCGACCTTTACCATTTTCGCCAGGTCACGATTGGTTGCGGCGATGATTCGTACGTTTACTTTGAGTGTGCGGGTGCTGCCGACAGGTTCGAATTCTCCTTCCTGCAACACGCGGAGAAGCTTTGCCTGCATGTCAATGGGAAGTTCGCCCACTTCGTCAAGAAACAGGGTGCCGTTGTCGGCGAGAGAGAAGCGTCCTTCACGCCGGGTGAACGCTCCGGTGAACGCGCCTTTCTCGTGACCAAAGAATTCACTTTCGATCAGGTTGGTAGGTATTGCGGCGCAGTTTACCTTGATGAAGGGCTTGTTTCTTCGTTCACTCTGTTCGTAGATATAGCGTGCAAAGACCTCTTTGCCGGTACCGGATTCACCCAATAGCAGGATCGTGCTGTTGCTTTTCGCGACGAGCGCGGCGTCTTCCATCGCTTTTTTGAGTTTGCGACTTTGCCCGGCAATGCCCGCTGTTTGTTGTTGCTCCTCGGCAATCTGAAGTCGTTGTTCTGCACGTCGGAGTTCTTTCAGATCGTTCAGTACGAGGGTGACGAATCGCTCATTCTTTACACTGTAGTGGCATACAGAAGCCTCGACGGGGATAGAC
>QGUY01000011.1 GCA_003242315.1 Bacteroidota bacterium | reverse complement strand
TACTGGAAAGGGGGTGAGGAAATTTTCTGGAAACTTTTGGAGAAATTCCGGCGTAACGACGGTCTTTACGATGTAATCGTTCCGGGTTCCGGAGGTAAGGACAGCGCGTTTACAGCGCACATCCTGAAATACAAGTACAAAATGCATCCTCTCACGGTCACGTGGGCTCCGCACCTTTACACGCCAATCGGCTGGGAAAACTTTCAAAACTGGATTCACGTCGGCGGCCTGGACAACATCCTGTATACACCCAACGGCCGGCTCCACCGCCTCCTGACCAAGAAGGCATTTCACAATCTCCTGCACCCCTTCCAACCCTTTATCATAGGTCAGCGCATCATCGGCCCGGCAATGGCCAAGCGCTTCGGCGTTCAACTCGTGATGTACGGAGAAAACCAAGCCGAGTACGGTAACAAGGTTGATGAGAACAAGATACCGACCATGAACTACAAGTTCTTTTCGGTCGATGACCCGATGCAGCTGATGCTTGGCGGGGAAACGATCGAACAGATTATGAAGGAGCACTCATTCGACCTGAGTGATTTTGCACCCTACATTCCTCATCAACCGAAGGAACTGTCCGACGCCGGAATCGAAGTACACTACCTCGGATATTATCTGAAATGGGATCCGCAGGAATGCTACTACTATGCGGCGCAAAACACCGGCTTCAAGGCAAACACCGAACGCACCCAGGGTAGCTACTCCAAATACAGCAGTATCGACGACAAGATAGACCCGTTCCACTACTATACCACGCTGATCAAGTTCGGCATCGGCCGGGCTACCTATGATGCCGCACAGGAAATCCGGAACGAGAAGATCACCCGGGAAGAAGGCGTAGCCCTGGTCAAGAAGTATGATCAGGAATTCCCCGATCGGTTCTTTAAGGAATTTTTGGAATACATCGATACCACTGAAGAGGAGTTCTGGGCAACGATTGACAAGTTTCGCTCACCCCACCTGTGGGGAAAGAACAGCCAGGGACAATGGCAGCTTCGGCATACGGTATCGGGTGATGGCCTTGACGACTAGCTGTAGCGTTCATCAGGGGTCGTCACGTCTTCACTCATCAATAGACTGATCCGAAATGCGTTCAATTTTCTCGTTTGAAAAGAGCCGGATCAGCCTGGAACAGGCATATTTCCTCCTACTCTGCCTTGTTCTCTTCTCGCTTCCTTTGATACCTATCCGCGCGAACAATCTCATTATCGTTGCTGCCGGGATAGCGGGCCTGTGGCTCGCCTACAAGCGACACAAGCTCCGCAAGCCATTCATCAACCGGCCCTTACAACTGATCTTGCTGCTCTTCCTCTTGCAGGTGGCTGGTCTGGTATACTCAAGCGCGCCACTCGTCGGCCTCAGGAACATCGAGACAAAGCTGCCATTGATCGTCTTCCCCCTGCTGGCGGTCCTCACCCGATTCGCGTTGAATGAAAGAGCATTCAGGATGCTTCTCTGGGCATTCGTAATGGGTGTACTGGTCACTTGCCTGATCGGATGGGGAAAAGTTGTTCCTGCCCTTTTTGCGCTCGACTTTCAGCGAGCCCTCGAAAACAGTCACCTGAAATTTTCACCCTTTATACATACCGCCTATCTCGGCCTGTACACATCGTTCAGCATCGTAATTGTGCTGGTCGACGCCCGGAAGTATCCGTCGAAAAGAAAACTGAAAATCGCGCTGATCGTTGTGTTACTCCTATCGCTCATTTTCATCAATGCGCGAACAGCCACGGCCGGATTGGTTCTGGTACTCTTTCCCTATGTGTTCATCCAGTTCAAGAAGTATTTCTGGATCTTGTTGGTGGGTTTTATAGTGTTTATGGCTGCGCTCCTGTTGCATCCTGTCACGCAGCATCGTTTTATTGAAGCGCCCTTGAAAGCAATTCGGCTCAAAGGACGGGTAGACGGCCACGATGAAAGCAATTGGTCGTTTTCTTTCCGCTACCAGGTATATGATTGCGCGCTGGATCAAATCCGGAACCGCCCCCTGGTTGGGTATGGTACAGGTGGCGACGAGCCAGCGATGCTGAAATGCTACAAGGAGAGGCAATACGACATGGTACTTGACCGAAGGCTGGATGCACATAATGAGTATCTTGAGGGCATGGTAAGACATGGAATTGTGGGATTGCTCTTATATCTCCTGGTCTTAGGCGTGCCTCTATTCCGATCGTTCCGCCAGGATTTTCCGGAATTCTATCTCTTCCTCTTGCTGTTTGCCTTTAGTGGCATCAGCGAAAGCTTGCTCAATGTTCATAAGGGCAACGTGTTTTTCGGTTTCTTCTACTCACTCCTTTCCTGCAGGTTGGATGAACAGCCGAAAAAATCCGCTTCTGAATAGGCTGACAAACCCGGTCCTGCGGGGTACGGTGGTTTACACGGCTGCCAGTGTGATCAATGCCGCCATTCCGTTCTTCCTCTTACCGATCCTGACACGGTACCTCACGCCAGAAGAATACGGCTTTGTGTCCACGTTCATGGCCTGCGTTTCAATATTCCTGCTTCTGGTGGGACTTGAGCAAAGCGGATTCGTATCGGTAAACTTCTTTTCAGTATCGAAAAGTCAACTGAGAGTATACCTTTCCAACATTTGCCTCGTCAGCCTTTTGATCGTCACTGTTCTCCTCGTTGCCGTATCGCTTTGGCCAGACTTTTTTTCACGCACCATCCAATTGCGATCCAAGTGGATATTCTTCAGTATCGTCGTTGCGTATTTTCAGTCGCTGTCGCAACTCAACCTTACCCTCCTTCAACTTGAAAGCCGGCCCGTCACCTACGGCATCTTTCAAATTTCCAATTCACTGGTGAATTACGTAGTCTCCATCGTGCTTGTAGTTTCCTTTGGAATGAAGGAAGACGGAAGGATACTGGGCATAGTCTCCGCGGGATTGCTGTATGGTACGGCAAGTCTTTTTTACCTTATACACAAGGATCTCCTCAAGCCGACGTTAAACCCGGCGATCATGCGTGCATCCGTTGGATTCTCCCTACCCCTGGTCGCCCACTCGTTGGCTGGCTGGGTGAACAGCGGACTCGACCGGATACTGATAAACAACATGGTTAGCGTAAGTGAGAATGGATTGTATTCCATCAGTTACCAAATTGCCATGATTGTTGGAATGGTGGCAAGTTCCTTCAACAGAGCGTTCACCCCTCACATATTTGAGCAGCTAAATACTGCTGGAGAAACTTTCGACGTTAAAGTGAAATTAGTGCGTTACACGTGGATATATTATGTACTGTTGACATGTTTTGCCGCTGGAATGTATGTTTTCAGTCCCCTCATTTTGTCACTCCTGGTTGATCAATCATTTTATGGTGCCGGCGAATATCTAACGTGGATTCTTATTGGGTTCCTTGCTGATGGATTCTACTACGGCGTGGTAAATTACCTCTTTCACTTGAGGAAGACGCACTACATTGCGATGATCACGGTCAGCAGTTGCATTGTACATTTTCTGATCAGCTACTTTCTGCTTCCCAGGCTCGGAACCATTGCCGCGGCCTACGCTACGGCTGCAGGATATATCATGAGTTTTGTGCTGACCTTTCTCGTAACCCAAAAGGCTTACCCGCTGCCTTGGCGGGCAGGCTTGAAAAGTTTGTTTGTTAAGGCGAATGGAGAATGAAGTGAACAAGGAGGAAATCCTTCGGGATATTGAAACAAAATATCCGGTAGATCAAATAAGCGTAAACGGTCAGCCATTCTGGCCATTCTATCGCGCTCTTATCTATTCGGAGTTGTTGAAGTCCCAGATCATCATCCACGCCTACAACAAGGCAGACATTTTCAAGAAAATCAGAAACGGTCTTTTCGGTCTGGGCCGCCTTTTCCGGAGGTATGATTACATTTTTTTCTCAAACGAGCTCGAACGCAAGAACGTCGACGACATAGTCATTGACAAGCTTGCTGAAAAGACGATCGAATTACTGGGATACGACAAGTCGCTGTACGTCGAACAGGTCTGGCAGGGACACCTTCAAAGGAAAGAATACGGAAAGAAAAAGGTTCTTTCGATGGACCTACTCCTGATATTGGCAGCATTTTTTTCCATTGTTTTCCGATTTTCAAAGCCTAGAATAGCGGGTCGCGAGGTTCTCCTGAAAATTCTTTCCGATTATGGGTTGAACGTCGACATTAATCACAGGTATTCCTTGTTCATGGCCAAAGTGCACGCGGTGAAGTTCCTTCTTCGCATCCACCGGCCGCGCATGGTGTTCATCACGGACTACGGAAGTTACTACATCACATACGCCGCTCACGCCCTGGGGATACCTGTTGCGGAGTATCAACACGGTATCATCAATATCTCCTATTATCACCCCGCACGAAAACTGGATGCACGGTTTTGTCCTGATTACTTCTTTGTGTTTGGAGAAAGCGACCGGCAACAGCTCCTCCATGGTCTTTACGTATCTGCGGAAAACATATTTCCTGTCGGGAGCTACTACCTGCAATATTTGTACGACAAGCCCGTAAATGCCGCTATCTTGCAGCGCATGAAAGGATATGCAAAGTCGGTATGCGTTCCTACGAATAAGAACACGCAGGATTATCTTCTGTCGTTTGTCAGGACAGTGGCATCACGGCTGCCCGATGTACTCTTCATTTTCGTGCCCAGGGAAAAGCAACTATTCGGATCGGACCTGCCACCAAATGTGATGATAGAAACCGAATTGTCTTTCCAGGAAGTTGTCCGGCATTGTACTTTTCACTCAACCACGTACTCCACGTGCAACCTTGAGGCGCTCACCCTGGGAACCCAGAATGTTGTCATCGATGAGGACGGGCTCTCGTCGTATTATCTTGGTTCGCTCCTGAATGACACAACGTTCACCCGCTTCTGTAAAAACGCGGATGAGTACGTCGAAACGATCAAGTCATTCCAGGTTCAGGAAAGGGCTGTTGTACATGCCAGCAATCGAAACAATTTTGCACCCGATTACGTGAGGAATCTCCAGTCGGCGCTAAACAAAATACTGCATGATCACAATAATTGACCTCGGGATGGGCAACCTTGCCTCCATTAAGAATATGCTGAAGAAGATCGGCGTCAACGCTGAAATATCTCCGGATGCGGAGGTCATTGCGAAAGCGAAGAAAATAATTCTTCCCGGCGTAGGAGCCTTTGACAATGCCATGACGAACATTGATGCTCTTGGCCTTCGCAGTATATTAAATAAGAAAGCGCTGGAAGAAAAGGTCCCCGTACTGGGCATCTGTCTTGGGATGCAGATTCTCATGAAATCCAGCGAAGAAGGCAGCCTGCCTGGTCTCGGATGGATAGACGGCGTCGTCAAAAGATTCCGTTTTGACAACGCGAACAGCACGCTTAAAGTACCTCACATGGGATGGAACCTGATTTCCACGCAAGACGACCAGCATCTCTTCAAAGGATTGCAGGACTCCAAGTTCTATTTCGTACATTCTTACTACGTCGAGTGCAGTGACAGCAGCCATTCCCTCGCCACGACAACGTATGGCATTGTATTCACTTCTTCGGTTCACAAGGACAACATTTTCGGAACCCAGTTTCACCCGGAGAAAAGTCATAGGTATGGAATGCAACTGCTTCGTAACTTCGCAACCATGAACTAGGCTGTCCATGCTACGAACACGTATTATACCCTGTCTGTTGCTCAAAGGGCAGGGTTTGGTAAAGACCATCAAGTTTCAATCGCCTACCTACATCGGAGATCCGATCAATGCCGTCAAGATATTCAATGATAAGGAAGTTGATGAACTCGTGTTCCTGGACATCACAGCGACCCTGGAAAACCGCCCACCAAATTTCAAGCTACTTCGGCAAATTACAGATGAATGCTTTATGCCGCTGGCGTACGGAGGCGGCATACGATCCATCGATCAGATAGCCCAACTTCTCAAGGCAGGAATTGAAAAGGTAATCATCAATTCTGCCGCTTATCTTGATCAGAGGTTTCTCGCCGAGGCGGTGAGGATCTTTGGCTCCTCGACGCTCGTCGTTTCCATAGACGTAAAGAAAAAATTGCTTGGCAAGCACGTCGTGTACATCAAAAGCGGAACGTACGCCACAAAAGAAGATCCTGTCGCCTATGCAAAAAGGATTGAAGAACTCGGAGCGGGTGAAATTCTACTGAACTCCATCAATGCGGACGGTACCATGAAGGGCTACGATCTGTCATTGATCCGTGCGGTTTCCCACAACGTCAGTATTCCCGTGGTCGCTTGTGGCGGCGCAGGCAGCATTCAGGACTTGCGCCTGGCGAAGGAAGCGGGCGCATCGGCAGTAGCCGCAGGCAGTATGTTCGTTTTCCAGGGACCGAACCGTGCAGTCCTCATCAGTTATCCACAAATTCGCGATCTGGAGGAAAAACTGGATTCAGCATGAAGGTTTCCGTCGTCCGAAATGTCGTTTTCTACGGCCTGGTACTGTATTACCTTGTGCTGAATTATTTTGTCTTTGGCACGATAGAAAAATATTCGGTCGAGTACTTTCTTCTCGTCATTCCCGTCGCGGTGTTCGTCCTGGTCTTTTCCCCTTACCTGGCAATAGGCTATAGCAACAGGACGCTCATTCTCGGAATCTTTATGCTGGTCACGTGCCTTATTTCCGTTGTGCGACTCGACCATCAAACCTTTCTCACGTGCTGCCTGCTTACCTCAACCTTCATCGTGGTCTGCAACTCCCGTGTTCCGCTGAACATCAAAGTGATCAACGCTTTCTATATCCTTGCACTGATAGGTTGTGCTGTTAGTTATCATGCGGGCATCAACACCTTCGGTTACCTTCCGGAACTCGAGAGTATATCGGGATTTCAATTACGGGAGGATAAATTGCGGATCTCTCTCTTCCCGCTCAGTCCTGAAAGCGCATTCTTTTCCTTATTCATCATCATCATCAACTATTACTTCAACAAGTCTATCTCCCGGTACTTCTTCTATGCCGCCGGAGGATACTTCATGGTGTTCAGCGCCTCCAGAACGGCGATCGCCATATTCGCCTTCTTTGCATGTTTCGAATTGACCACTCGGGTTGTCAAGTTCCGGCCGAGGGTTTTTTATCATTCGCTCAACGTAATTTTTATTTTCGCCTTTGTAATTCTCAGCAACCTCAAAGAGTTCCACATTCTCCTAAGCGAAAGCGAGAATCCCATTTTCAGGGCAATAATGCTCCGTACAGAGCAACAAATCACAACGGCATCGGACACCCGCGACGTCGCCACGAGGCTATGGATTTGGGAGCAACACCTCAGAATCTTTTCAATAAATCCTCTGGCCGGAGTGGGCACATATGAATTTGGCGATTATGTAGAGGGCGTCCGATCAAAGGTCTATCACTTCACCACTGGATCCGAGTCATTCCTGACCGCGTGGCTTGCCCGCGTGGGAATTGCCGCGTTGCTCATTGTCGCATTTGTCGTGGCAGCGCAAAGTCGGGCGTTGGAGCTGCGAAGTCGATTCACATACACTATGTGCCTGTTCTTCTTTATGGTGATGATTTCATATGGTAGTTTTGTGGTCCCGTACAACTTCATGTTCCTGCTTATGGCCCTTTCCCTTAATTTTTCAGCGACCGATCTGGTCGAATCAGAAGCATCGCCGTCAGTGCAAAATCAGTAGCATGGTTTTTTGATAAGATCGTTCGATTATCTGGTTGCAAATGCGGAAGGTTCGGGTTCTATTCATACATCATCACGGCACCAGCGGAGGAGCTTCACGGAGTCTGACCTACCTGATTCAAAACTTCCCGCCGGGATCCGTTGAAGCAACCGTCTTAACACCACCTGGCACGGCGGTTGATCTTTTTAAAACGGTAGCCGACAAAGTGGTCGTCACGGGCGAACTCCCTGAAATTACATCCATATCCGGTGGACGCTTCTATAAACTCCGGTTGCTCAAAACGCTAAGGAACCTCACCACCCTACGGCGATTAAAAAAACAAATCCTCGAAATCAACCCTGACATTGTTCACTTAAACGAGTGCACGCTCGTACTCGTGGCAAAACTTTGCAAGAGGCTTGGTTTCAAGGTTGTGATGCACGCCAGGGTGGTCCTTAACGACCATGAACGACTCCTGAATCGCATCATTCAAAACATGATCCGACGGTACGTCGATCACCTGATTGCGATCGACGGCAGTGTTAAGAACAAACTCAATAACTGCATCGACAACATTGACGTCGTTTATAACCCTCTTCACCGGAAAATATCCAGCAGCCAGGTGTCGTCCGCTACTACCAGAACAACATGCAATGTTCTGTTTCTGTCCAATCTGATCGCCTACAAGGGCATTTTTGACCTGATGGAAGCGATCCGGCTCTTAAGAGACGACGGTCACATAAAATTCTACATTGCCGGGTCAAATTCGCGGCCGCGGGAATTCTTTGAATCATTCAAAGGCAGGATTCTGGATTTACTTGGCATCGTACAGGACATCGAATCGCGGATTCGAAAAATCATTGCCGATAATAATCTCCAGAATGTCGAATACCTTGGTCACATTAAGAACATTGACGAGTGGCTTGAACAAACCGACATTCTCGTTTTTCCCAGCTACCTCAACGGCGTGCCCAGAAGCGTGTTCGAGGCGGGAGCCCTGGGTATCCCTTCCATCATATCCTTGAGAGATAAAATTGAAGACGTGGTGCAGCATCAGACTACCGGTCTCATTGTCGACGAAAAACGTCCGGCACAACTCGCAGAGGCAATCAGCCAGCTGGCACATGATGAGCAACTACGCGCTCGCATGGGCGCAGCAGCCAAGGCCCATTTTAGCAGGCTCAATGATCCTCAGCAATCTGCGGCGAAGGTGCTTTCAGTCTACGCCACCGTCAGACCCGATCTGTTCTAACCAAACTTAAAGTACTTTCTATACTGCTTGGCTTTTTCCAGTACCCGATACTGCGTTTTGTAGTCAAGGAAAGTTTTGCAGGGTTGCTTCATGATGTTCTCAAACTCGCTATCGGTGAAGCCAAGCTTTTTTATGACGTATTCTTTGTCCTGCTGTAGTACATCGGCAGGCGCCACATCCTGCTTAAGTTCCTCAAGCGCTTCTGCCCTGGTGATCTGCCCCGAATGGATCAGGCTGGACAAATGCGCCTTGCGTTTATCAATATTGAATTTTCTCGGGAGAATGTATGCCTGGAAGAAGCGGGTGTATATCGACTCATAGTGCTTGCCGCCGTAGTAAGTCCATCCCAGTTTCTCCTTCAGCAACTCCATTACCTGGGCCTTATTGTAGTCGACGTAATTCAGGATTTGAAGCAGGCGGATTTTCTTAACCTGCATGTAGTAGAATAGTTCTGCGAGGCCCATCAGGGGCGTAGTCTTCAGCGGGACCTTGCCAAATTTTTTGTGGACATCCTTTACGTATGTCGCGTCATAGTATCCATATCCCCACTTGACAGGCAGGATGGACTCGGTCGAAAGATTTTGCCCGTTGATGATGTACGAGACACCGAATTTGGATGCCGTCTTGAAGAGAAGCGCGTTGATAGCATGGTCGGTTGGGACTTCAGCGTCCGGTGTGGAAGCTCTGAGAAAAGACACCTGGAGATCTTTAAACTCCTCCCAATCCACAACATGAGTATAGAGGTCGATGTCAAGCTTCTTGAGTATCTTTTCTATGTTGCTGACAGCGAGTTCAGAATTCCAGCCGTTATCAAAATGAACGGCCAGCGGTCTTAGTCCCAACTCCTTTACCAGGTAAGCGACATAAGTGCTGTCCACACCACCGCTGACGCCGATAATACAATCGTACTTTTTTTTCTTACCCTTTCGCTTTATTTCATCTACGAGTTGCCTGAGCCTTGCCGGCCGTTCGTCCATGGGTATCAAACGCGCGCGGCTGATCTCATCATAACGATGGCAATTAGAGCAAACACCATCGGCGTCAAAAACAATGTCCGGGTCCGTTGTATCCATGATACAACGGGAACAAATTCTATATTCTATCACTTGATCTTAATGGCATTACCGCGACTAAAAAACGCAAAAATACTAATATTTGGACTTTTTTAAGCAAATTACCCGCGGAAGGAGGGGCAGGCTCAGCCCTACAAGCTGGTGTGTTTGCGTATAAAGACCCAGAGCATGTATGGATAAGGTGTCGATAATAACCGTTTGTTTCAACAGCGGTGAAACGATTGCGGATACAGTTGACTCCGTACTTTCCCAGGACTACAAGAATGTTGAGTATATCGTCGTTGATGGCGCGTCCACCGACAACACGATGGATATTCTCCGTTCCTATGGCGACAGGATACACAAATTGGTTTCGGAGAAAGACAACGGCTTGTACGACGCCATGAACAAGGCGATCGACCTGTCCACGGGAGACGTTATTGGGATACTCAACTCGGATGATATCTACGACAACGAAAAGGTGTTGTCGCGCGTGATGCACGAATTCGCGACAAAGAATGTAGACTCAGTTTTCGGAGATCTTTATTACTTCAAACCCAACAAGCCGGAGAAGCCCATTCGCCATTTCCGCGGCAGATATTTTCGTCCCGGCATGATACGCATGGGCATCCTGCCGCCACATCCTACATTTTTTGTACGGAGAGAGGTTTACGACAAGTACGGCAAGTTCGATCTGCGCTATAAATACGCCGCAGATTTTGATCTCATGGCCCGGCTTCTTTACGTACACAGGATCTCCTATAGCTACCTCCCCCTCAACCTCGTTCGAATGCGGATCGGCGGAATCAGCACGGGGAGCTGGAGACGCATCATCGAAATTAACAACGAAGACCTGAAGTCCTGTCGTGAGCACGGAATTCCGACAAACGCGTTCATGCTTCACATGAAATACCTTCTCAAGATGTTTGGCATCAGGGACATCGTTGCGCTCCTCTCGCATTAGCCACCGATTGCTCATACAATGTTAGCCCTTCGCTTTTCTCAACATGAGATCAACGATCTTTCCATACGGCTCTTTGGGCTTTAACTCTTCAGGCTCATTAACAGCCATTTCAAAAGGATGAAAAATTTTTTCGTAGATATGCTTTTTATCATATCCGTCATCTAAATCAAAGAAGGACGAATAAGTGTTCCTCTAACTGTTTCATAGACTCAGCTCAGCATGGCGTCTCTCGAATTCTCCTGCTTTCACAACAAACGCAACAATGCTACCACTCGTACCCGAACGCCTTTGGCATCATCGATCTTCCCGGCTACTATTTGAAATATGAATACGTTCAATTCCTGATTGCAAGCCTATAGTGGTCTCTCTCCTTTTTCGCATTTTGCACAAAAATCGAGCAGCATGCGCGTACCGTTCATCGATCTTGAGGCACAATACCAGTCCCTGAAGGGTGAGCTCGACAAGGCGATCAACGACGCTGTCAAAGGCTTCAACTTTATCCGCGGAAAGGAGGTCTCCGACTTCGAAGCAGCATTTAGCCGCACCATGAACCTCCCTCACGTCGTAGCCACCGGCAACGGCACGGACGCGCTGTTCATGGCACTCAAGGTTCTGGGCATCGGACCGGGGGACGAGGTCATCACTCCCGCATTCAGCTGCATCCCGTCCGCGGAAGTGATCACCCTATGCCACGCCACACCGGTGTTCGCGGACGTACACCCGGAAACCTACACACTGGACCCGGAACGCTTCGAGCAACATATCACGCCACGTACAAAAGCCGTCATCACCGTCCATCTCTTTGGACAGGGGGCCCACGTTGAAGAAATCCGATCCCTATGCGACCGTCACAACCTCTACCTCATTGAAGACTGCGCCCAGGCGCATGGGACACAAGTGAACGGCCGCCCCGTCGGAACCTTCGGCCATGCCTCGGCTTTCAGCTTCTATCCCACCAAGAACCTTGGTGCATACGGCGATGCAGGAGGCTTTGCCACAACTGACACCCAACTTGCTGAAAAGGCCAGACGTCTCGCCAACCACGGGGCCCTCGGGAAGGACGACCACCTCTTCGAGGGATTCAACAGCCGAATGGACACGCTACAGGCGGCCGTGCTCCTGGTTAAACTGCCGCACCTTGCCGCCTGGAATACCAAACGCCGCACCAATGCGGAAACGTATCATTCCCTCCTGAAGAGTATACCAGAAATCACCCTCCCCTGCCAACGACCCGGGACAACGCATACATTCCACATCTATGCCATCCGCGCACAGAAACGCAATGAGCTGCAGAACTTCCTTCAAGACAAAGGCATTCAAACCCTGGTGCACTACCCCGGCGCCCTTCACAACCTCCCCGCGTACCGCCACCTCAGTCACGCGCCAGATGATTTTCCCGTTGCCAATCGTCTGTCACAGGAACTGCTTTCCCTGCCCATTTATCCCGAAATAACAGAGGAACAACTCCGTTATGTATGTACGTCCATACGTGATTTTTATTGCCGCCCTCAGAAAAATCAGTAATTGGATTTCATTTCACTATTTTTGAGATCATTTGACCTAAATGGCCATCCTTCTCGCGACCGTCATTACGTCCTTTGTCATTGGATTCCTCACCATACCCGTGATCATCAAGTATTCCATGCAAAAAAACTTGGTGGACATACCTGGTCGGAGGAAGATTCACAAGAAGGTCACCCCATCTATGGGCGGCATTGCCATATTCCTCGGCTTCTTTATTGCCTCCCTGGTATGGATTGAAATCCTGAGCTGGAAGGACATCAAGTTTGTGATGGCCTCCCTCTTCGTAATCTTCTTCATCGGTCTGCGCGATGATCTCGTTCCGCTACGTGCCATCATCAAACTTATGGGGCAAATCCTCGTCGCGATCATGATCATCATCCTGCTTGACCTGCGACTGAAATCGTTTTACGGTCTCTTCGGTGTCGAAGAACTGCCCCTCCTGGTAAGCTATATCCTCACGCTGTTCACTATCATCGTCATAACCAACTCGTTCAACCTCATCGACGGCCTTGATGGTCTAGCTGGCTCCATCGCCATCATAGCACTGATCGCATACGGCATCTGGTTCTATCTTGTCGACGACACGGTTTACTCCATCCTTTCATTTTCGATGGCCGGCGCCATCCTGGCTTTTCTTATTTTCAACTGGGAACCCTCCGAAATTTTCATGGGCGACACCGGCGCGCTTGTGATCGGGATGATGCTTAGCATTCTGACAATTCATTTTATCGACTTCAATCACAATCTTCCTGATTCGTCACCGTATCGCTTTACCGCTTCTATCGGTACCGCCGCTTGCTTTATCATCATACCCCTCGTCGATACGTGTCGCATAGTGATCCTCCGCCTGTATAAGCGGCAGTCCCCCTTCGCACCCGACAAGAGTCACATTCACCACGCCATCATGCGCATGGGCATGTCGCACGCACAAACAACGATTATCCTTGCATCCCTTCAACTTGGCTTTATCGTTCTTGCCATAGTGCTGAAAGGCGTCGGTGATGCTTACCTCATAGCGGGGATCGTCGCCCTGGCCGTCATATTCAGCCTCTTCCTCGACCGCCTCATCCTGCGCCGACTGGCCGGAAAGGAGTCGGACGAAAATGTATTCTCAGGCCATTAACCAGTTTTTAACGGCGTTTGGATAGTTTTCCAGGTCCAATGTGGTTTTTTGTATTTTTGAGCGCTGTCCTTAGCAGGCAGTAGGCGATGGGCAGTAGTATGCAATGGAGATGATCGATCAGATAACAGCATTACAAAAGGAAGTTGAGTCGTTCAAGGCTAACGGTCCGCAGGACCTGGAGGCGTTCCGGCTTAGATTTGTCAGCCGCAAAGGTGTGCTTGGCGAATTGTTTGAAAAGCTAAAACAGATTCCGCCTGCAGAAAAGAAAGCCGTGGGCAAGGCCCTCAACGATTTAAAGCAGTCGGCCGAAGCCAGGTTTCGGGAGATGAGTGAAGCAACGGCCGTCGAAAAAAAGACCACGGATGACATCGACCTTACACTGCCGCCCGTTCCGAACCGCATCGGCAATCTTCATCCACTTACGCTTACACGCGCGCGGATCATTAAGATTTTCGAAAGGCTGGGATTCAATGTCGAGGAAGGACCGGAGATCGAAGACGATTGGCATAACTTCTCCGCGCTGAACTTCCCCGAGAATCACCCGGCACGTGAGATGCAGGACACGTTCTTCATTTCGAAAAATCCGGATATCCTGCTGCGGACGCATACCTCCAACGTTCAAATACGACTTCTGGAGCGAACAAAACCTCCCGTGCGCGCCATTATGCCCGGACGGGTCTATCGCAATGAAGCCATATCCGCTCGGGCACATTGCTTCTTCCACCAGGTCGAGGGACTTTACATCGATCGCAACGTAGGCTTTGCTGATCTCAAGCAAACGCTGTATCACTTTGCCCGTGAAATGTTCGGCAAGGACACAAAGATTCGGTTCCGTCCATCGTTCTTCCCGTTCACAGAGCCCAGCGCTGAAATGGATATCAGCTGTCTCATCTGCAAAGGTGCAGGCTGTCCGGTATGCAAACGTACAGGATGGGTGGAGATAGGAGGTTCCGGAATGGTGCATCCCAACGTGCTGAGAAATTGCAACGTCGATCCCGAGGAGTTTACAGGATTTGCTTTCGGAATGGGTATTGAACGGATTACCATGCTGCGCTACCAGATCAACGACCTGCGCTTGTTCTCGGAAAACGACATCCGCTTCCTGCGCCAGTTCCAGTCGGTGTCCTGAGAATAATCCGCAGGCCTCACCGTTGTTACTCACATGACCGCCCGCATTGCACGATACGTTGTTCTGGCCTGCCTGATCGCTTTCGGAGGATGCTCACCCGATCCTGGCGATGATCCAATACCGTACATTCCTTTCAGCGAAATCTACATCAACCTCAATCTGCCTGAATACGTCGCGCTGAAATTCGACGGCGGGTCAATGCCTATTGATGGTGGCGTCCGTGGGATCATTGTTTATCGCGTAAACGCTACAACGTACCTGGCTTACGAACGGAATTGCTCATTCCGACCCAACGAGGCCTGCGCCACCGTAGACGTACACATATCGCAACTCTACATGTTCGACCCCTGCTGCGGATCCACCTTCAGCTTCGCCGACGGCTCACCCACAGGCGGCGTGGCGTGGCGTCCCTTGAGAAGGTACAGGACGAAGGTGAATGCGGAGATTTTAACGATAACCGACGAGATCGTTGGAGGGTAGGACTAGGATTCTTAGGATTTCAGGATTGACAGGATGTACTCATCCTACTCATCCTTTAATCCTACAAATCCTGGTTCAGTCAATTATATAATCTTCTCAATTACATCATCCACACCAATCCCTTCCGCTTCCGCCTTGAAGTTCCTTACAATCCGATGGCGGAGGACGGGCTTGGCAATGGATTGGACGTCTTCGATGTCAGGTGAGTACTTGCCATCGAGGAGGGCGTTGCATTTTGCGCCGAGAACGAGGTATTGCGATGCGCGTGGTCCGGCACCCCACTCGAGATACTCTGTGGCAACAGGAGAGCCACCGGGACGAGTACGGTTAGCCAGGCCCACTGCATACTCGATAACATTGTCGGGCACGGGTACCTTGCGAACGAGATTCTGGAAATTTTCAATGTCTTCACCGCTAAGTACGGTGCGGACTTCATTCCTCGCTTCTCCCGTCGTGGCTTTCACGACTTCAATTTCCTCAGCGGGCGTAGGATAGGATAAAAGTATGTTGAACATGAAGCGGTCGAGCTGTGCTTCCGGGAGTGGATAAGTTCCTTCCTGCTCAATAGGGTTTTGCGTGGCTAGCACAAAGAAAGGTCGCGGAAGTTCAAAGCGTTGACCCGCTGTTGTCACCGCGTACTCCTGCATGGCTTCGAGCAAGGCAGCCTGTGTCTTTGGAGGCGTACGGTTGATTTCGTCCGCCAGGATAATGTTGGCGAATACCGGCCCCTTCACGAATTTGAAGTTGCGCTCTTTGTCCATCGTCTCTGCGCCGAGGATGTCAGAGGGCATGAGGTCCGGCGTAAACTGAATTCTTTTAAATTGAAGATCGAGGGCCTGCGCGATGGTTTGTACCAGGAGCGTTTTAGCAAGGCCGGGTACACCGACGAGAAGTGAGTGTCCATGGCAGAAAATGCCTGTCAGGACAAGACGTATCACCTCGTGCTGTCCGATCACGACCTTTCCGATCTCTTCTTTAAGGTTTTTATATGCGGTTGCCAGGGCATCAGCGGCTTCCACGTCGGATGCAAACTTTCCCATCGGTCACTGGTCTAAGATTCCACAATGATCATACGCTTCATCGATGCTGATAAATACATCGTGACGCGCTTTTTCAAACCACTTTTGAAGTAGCCTGTTCTTTTTCTCGTTTAACGCGGCAGCCTGAATACGCTCCCAGTCGCGGTCGAGAGACGCCTCATGCGGTCCTACTCTCGACTTGTAGTACAGGATACGGGCTGCCTGCTTGCCGTCGTCTGTCCGGTACACAATCGGGCGTGAAATGTCGCCCACCTTCATCGAGTCAATGGTCAGGAACACGTAGGGATCAAGTTCATCCACCGGGATGCGCATGCTACCCTGGCTGTCCGTAAAGAACCCTCCGTTGCCCTTCGTGAGCACATCGTCCGAAAACTCGCGCGCAGCTTTCTGAAACGTCAGGCTGTCGTTTATGATTAACGTTCTAATACTATCCAAAAAAGCAATAGCATCCTGCACATCTTCTTCGGACGGTTCCGGTGAGATGAGGATATGCCGGGAATGGTATTCATTGCCTCTGCGATCAAGCAGCTGCATGATGTGAAATCCATATTCCGTCTCAAAGGGCTGCGATATTTCATTCTTCTCCAGGCGGAAGGCCGTAGCCTCATATTCCGGCACCATCTGTCCGCGGCCGACCCAGCCCATGTCTCCCCCGTTATAGGTGACACTGGGATCATCCGAATGCCTTTTCGCCAGCTCGCTGAAATCCTCGCCCCGGAGTATCCTGTCGCGGATGGCTATCAGTTCCCGCTTCGTGGCCTCCTTTTGCTGGTTGTTAACCTTGGCCTTACGAACGATCTGAGCTACTTCAACTTCAGCAGAAAAGTAAGGCAGCGAGTCTTGCGGAATTCTTGAGAAGAATCGTTTTACCTCAGCGGGCGTCACAGCAATGTCCGCAGAGATGGTCCGTTCCATTTCGCGTACCACCATTTGTTCCTTGATTTGATCGCGAAGTTCCAGGCGGATTTGCTCCATGCTCTTGCCATAGATCGCTTCAAGTTGTTGCGCCGAATTACCGGACTGCGCGAGGATCATGTTGATACGGCTTTGCGTGTTGGCATCGACTTCTTCGTCGAGTACTACGACGGAGTCGATTTCCGCTTTGGCCATCATCAGTTTGTTGCGGATGAGCAACGCCAGAAACTGACACCGTGTTTCCTCGCTCTGACGACCACCGTTGGCGAGATAATCGAGGTAAGCACGGTCGAGCTCCGACTTGAGCACAATGTAGTTATCTACTTTTGCTATGATTTCGTCGACAACATATGGATCATCCTGACCAAAGGCTGCGATGCTACCCAGGGTCAGGATCGCAATCAGGCTCCACGCTCTGAAAAATCTCTTCATTGCATCAATCAATAAATTTCAAAATCCTTGTTTCCTTCCGCCTCCCGATACACTTCCTCCTCCAGCTTCTTCGCAAGCTCCACCTTTCTTTTGTTGAGAAGGATGTTGCGGATTTCATCCTTCACAAATTCGAGCGGCGATACGTTGTCTGACACGCGATACTCGTTTACCTTCAGAAAGTAAAGGTAGTTCGCGTCGCTCGTTTCGTAATACGGGTTGGACTTGAGGAACTCTATCTTATTGGGAATTTCAATCATCGGCGAATTGCGAACCAACTCATCGAACGCGATCCACGCAGTATCCACGAGATGGTGCGCTGCTGAGAAGCTCAGGCAATACGACTTAAGCTCATTGGCATCTTCTTCCTTTTCTGAAAACATCAGTTCCTTGATGCGTTGCGTGCGCGGTGCGCTCTTCGGCACTTTGATGTAAGTAGCCTTGACGATGTTCTGTTTCAGGACGAAGTTGTCAATGTTGTTTTTGTAATACTCCTCAATGTCCGCATCGGCAACGACCGTGTCCAGATGTTGCTTGATGTAGGAGTTTTGATATTCGTAAGCAATGATGCTGTATCGATAGTCCAGTATCTTTCTCTCTACTGCCGCCTCGTTGATGTCCATCTTGCGCGTCGCCTCCTGGATGAGAAGCTGCTTCCGAATCCAGCTGTTTACGTACGACTGAATCCGTGAAATGCTGTCTTCACGGGATGCACCGTTGGCAACAATACCCGCTAACTCGTCCTTGTAGAGATATGTGTTGTTAACCCTGGCCACCGGAATCCTTCCCTTGTGATCGGAGGCGCCATTGCGGTCCATCCATTGGCAGGAAAAAGCCACGAGGGCGACCAGGGCCAGGCTAACGCTTTTGAAGCTGATCCAGTACGTATCGCTTTGCCTTCTCATTGACTTTAACCGGATATTTTTCCCGCAACTGCCGGATCCATCGTTGTTCCAGTTCATTCTGGTAGTCGGCAATCACATTTGCCCTTGCCTCATCCAACGACTTTTCACCGGGGGGCAGTATTTCGAAAATCCACGCAAGGTAATACATTCCCCTGTTTTGCGCGGAATGGCGGCCCGGCGTCCACGGAACGCCGCTGAGCGCCTCGCGGTCGCCCCTCTCAAAAAGTCCCCGTTCCACCCTGATTCCCTGCTTTTGTGCATAATCCTTCAGGGCGGTGGAGTCCCCAGTCGACGCTATTTCACCCAAATGCCGCATTACCATAGAGTCGGGAGACGCGTAAATAGTTGCCCTGGCTCGCTCGCCAGCGAGATATTTGCGCCGGTTTGCTTCATAGTACGCTGTCTGCCCAGCGGTATCCTCAACGGCTCGGTTCCACACCTCCCTTTCCATGATATCGAACAGGAGGATGCCCTCATAGTACTCATTGTCCAGCATGCGAAATTCCGCCTTGCTGGCCGCCACAGAGCGGCTCACTGCATCCATCAGGGCCTCGTCCACAAACTGGCCGTACAGCTGTTCCAGCGCCCGACGGGGTGCCTCCGCTGCCGGAATGGACTGTCGACGGGCATACACTTCGAAATCAGCTGCCTTGAACTGCTGTCCACCCAGGCTAAAAAGGGTTTGTGCTTTCAGGCTTTCGGGCAGTGGGTACCATTTCCCTTTTCGGATGAGCGAATCTGAAAGTGCGAATAGCTGCTCCCGGACTGCCTCACGCTCTGCGAATCCATAATCTGCCCTGAGTCTTTTCATCCACACCTCACGTAGTTCCTCAAAACGGCCGTCGGTGGCAATACGATTTCTCAGGGAAGGTTTCATTTCCTCGAACGGGGGCAACGGTATCTTTCTGTCGACCCTCAGGATGTGCCATCCATATTGGGTTCGGAACGGGTCTGATATATCGCCGGGACGCAGCGAGAAAGCCACGCTTTCGAATTCCGGGACAGAAGCCATGGCGCCGACTCCGAACGGGGGAAGTGCTCCACCCTTATTTTTAGACCCCGGGTCCTCGGAATACTCGGCGCATAATTCATCCCAGGAAGCACCCGCCATCAGCTGATCATAAATATTGAATATCTGTTCGCGAACCCTGACCGAATCATGATCACGACCCGTGCGAAGCATAATATGCGATACGGCTACCTGACCGCGCGCGGGTCGCCGATCCGATACTTTGATCAAGTGATATCCGAATTGCGTGCGCACAGGTCCGACGACCTCGCCCGGTTTTGCTTCGTAGGCCGCATTTTCGAACGGATGCACCATTTGAAGCGCTGTGAAGTATCCGAGGTCGCCTCGTCTTGATTTCGCCTGTGGTTCATCGCTGTATGTGGCTACCAGCGATCCGAAGTCTTCACCGGATTCAGCCCTTTCTTTCAACTCAAGTATGCGATTGAAAGCGCGTAGTGTATCCGTTGGTGTAGCGTTGGGAGGCAGGCTAATCAGGAGATGGGATGCGCGTATTTCTTCTTTCATGCGCTCGTATGCCTGTGCTACGAGGCTATCCAGTATTCTGCTGTCGGGAAGGTAGGGTTTAAGAAGTTCGTTGCGATAGCCGCGGTATTCTGACAGGAACGCGGTAGTGGTGTCCATTCCGCGGCGACGTGCCTCTTCAACCTTGAGCTTGAAGTTGATGAAGAGTTCGAGGTATTCGTTGATGTCGGCTGCTGTATATCCCGATGGCGACTGCTGATGATTCTTTCGGTACAGGTAGATGAACTCGTCGGAAGTTACTTGTCTGTTACCTACTTCGAACAGAATGTCGCGGTTCTTTTGTCGTTTCCCTTTATCCTGGCCGGCAGCTGGCCACGCAAGGCTGCCGATGATCAGGATGCAGAAGATTCGTATCATTAGCTGCCGTTTCCGTAGGGTTTACTTGTTGATGTTTTTGGTGAGCCTGCATACGGTTTGGCCCTGGGACGCCTTGTATTCGATCTTATCCATGATCGACTTTACCAGGCGAATGCCGAGGCCGCCCTTTCGTTTCTGGTGGACGATGTTGTCGATGCTTGGTTCGCAAAACTCGTTAATGTCAAAGACCGTTCCGTCGTCAACCAATTCGAAGATTATGTAGGGCTTGTCCTTATCGATGATGATGCGCAGCTCGAAAAGATCATTGGCGTTGCAGTGGTGGGCGTGGATCATGAGGTTGGAACACATCTCATCCAGGGCCAACACCATTTCGCTGATCTCTAGATCAGGAACGTGATGAGCCTTTAGGGACTTGCGAATGAAATCGCGAACGCCCTTCAGATTCTCAATGCTGCAGCCAACTCTATACTTGTAGTTCATTGATCATTGCCTTAGCTTCCGACTTATCCTTCGCGATGTGCAGCAGCTCATCCAGTCCCAGTATCTGAAAGGTGTTGGCGACCTTGTCGCTCATTCCATACAGGACCATAGCGATTTTTTTGTCTTTGAACTCATCGATGTAAGACATAAAAACACCCAGTCCAGCCGAGGAAATGTATTCAAGCGCGCTGCAATCCACGAGGATCTTCTCATACCCCTCCCCCACGCTTTTGGCTATGGCCAAATCCAGCTCGATGGAAGAACTCGCGTCAATTTCGCCGATTATTGCGATGACATCGGCTCCATCTTCCTGTAATCGTTTGATGTGGATCATGTTAGTTAACGAGTTTTTAATCCCTAATGTTCTCTAGTTGAATTTTATAACCATTGTGGTATAGTCGTCATCCAGCCCCTCCGACTCGGAAAAGCTGTATAGCGTCGAAATAATGCGGTCCTGGATTTCCCGGGCTGACAGGTGTTTGGATTCCGCCAGAATTGCGGCAAGCCGGTCGTAGCCGAACTCCTCGCCCTTTGCATTCTTGGCTTCCGTAATCCCATCCGTATACAGTACCATCACATCGCCCGGGCAGAAACTAAACTCCTCGGTACGCGCGAAATTCCTGTAGGCATTGCTCCGGATCATCCCCAGGGCTACGCCTTTGTCCTTAAAATACTCTACCTGGTCCGTTGTGGCGTGGTAGTACAATACGGGGCAGTGACCGCCTCGGGCGTATCGTATCGTTCGGGTGGTGGTATTCACCAGGAAAATAATGGCGGAAATGAACGACCCGCGTTCCAGGCACTTTACCAGCGCCTGGTTTGCCTTGACCAGGAACTCAGCCGGCTCAATGCAGTCCTGCGCCAGGCTATGAAAAATGCCCTTCATCTGCGACATGTGAAAGGCCGCTGTCGTTCCCTTACCCGAAACGTCGGCAATGATGAGCGACACAATCTCCGGACTGATGCGAAGGGTGTCATAGTAGTCACCTCCGACTTCATCGGCCGACTCGGAGAATGCCGCTATCTCGAACGCATCGCTTTTTTCCAGAATTTCCGGAAGCAGACTCTTCTGAACGTTCTTAGCGATTTTTAGTTCCTCTTTGTATCGCTCGTTCTGTAGCGCCTCTTCCATCAAACGGAAATTCTCTATAGAAATGCCGGCCTGGTTGGAGAATGTGGAGACGATCTTTGTCATCTCGCGATTGAAGCCATCCGGCAATTCTTTCAGAAGTGCGAGTATCCCGATGTTTTCGTTCTTTACATAAATCGGAAAGGCAAGTATCGAACGAAACCTGGAATTCTTGAGCGTCGACAAATAGCGGGAAAGATTTCTCGTTTTATCCGATCCCTGATCCAGGATACCACGTACCTGGTGTTTGTTCAAGTGATCGATGATATCTCCCGCTTCTTTTTCCGTAATGTTGTACGTGTAGAGTTTCTTCTCGCTGCTGCTGATCTCGAGCCAGGCGGCGTCAGCAAATACGGAACTCACTGAGGTTTCAAGGAGAATCTTATAAACACTCTCCTCGCTTTGTTCAGTTTGAATACTCTGACTGATCCGCTGGAAGTTCACGACCTCTTCCAGCTTCTGTTCAAACACTGAAGTCGTCGGCAGGTTGAACAGAATCACCAGAAAGGAAAAGACGCTGTATATCGTGACAAAAGAGATCAGCGAGAGAATGAAAACGTGATCGCGATAGTCGGCGAACTCCGGCGATGTTTTCTCTACGATGCCAGCGTAATCGCTACTCGTATAAAATCCATACAGCAGGTAAAAGATCGTCAGCAACAGCAACAACAGGCCGGTCCACTTTTGCCTGAAGTTGAGGTAGGCAACCCACTTCATGTTACCCGAGAGCACGAGGCCGGTTAACAGGAACGTGACCAGCATCGCGATGTACAGCCAGTCGATCCGTGGAAAGTTGAAACTGTTGTAGAGCAGCGAAATCAGCAGACCATATTCAAAGAACGCCCAGAAGCGCAGCAGCCACTTGGATTTCTGATAGAGGATCAGGCGTTTCCAGGCTGTGAACGCCATGATCAGGAAACTTATCATCAACCCAATGTTGATGAGGTAGACGAGGTCGATATAAACGACATCGCTGGGCAGTTTTGTGTTGCCCAGCAAATAGCTTACAAGCCGAAGTGCAAGGGAGATAACCGTAGCGATGAGTCCTGTGGCAAACACGCGCCACAACAGGTCGATGAAGTTGAGAACTTCATCGTGCTCGATCTTGAACTTGTAATAGTAAAAGAGAGAAAGGATGAACAGGTTCAGCAGCAGTTTCGGCAACCAGACGGGTATATCCGGCTCAAGGGAATTCTTGATGCTGATCAGAACGACAATATCGGTGAACACCAGGCCGAGCCATGTAATGGCCCCCATCATGAACAGCAGACGTATCATGGCCCTGGCGCGCATGCAATTGTGTCATTTTCGCCTTCCGGCGGGAAAAGTTAGAAATGGCGGAATGTAAATTGGGGTACAATAATAGCCAATTTTTGGGAGTAGGCAGTTGGCAATAAGCAGTTGGCAGTGGCAGGCAGTCTGCGGTCAACAGTAGTTGGCAGTCAGCGGCAGGCAGTAATGGAATTCCCAATATCGATTTGGACTTTCCCACTGCTCACTGCGTACTACTGCCTACTTCCTACTATAATTCGGTGCTTCGCGCGTGATGGCGACATCATGCGGGTGGCCTTCGATGACTCCGGCCGTTGTAATCTTGACGAACTTGCTCTGTTTGAGTTTTTCGATGTTTTTGGCGCCGCAGTAGCCCATTCCGGCGCGAAGGCCACCGGTGAGCTGATACAGGACTTCGGCCACATATCCCTTGAAAGGCACCCGTCCCGAAATACCTTCAGGAACGAGCTTTTTGATGTCATCCTCTACATCCTGGAAGTAGCGGTCTTTGGAGCCCTCCTCCATTGCCTCAATGGAGCCCATTCCGCGATATGCCTTGAACTTCCGTCCTTCGTAAATAATCATTTCACCGGGCGCCTCTTCGGTACCTGCCAGTAGCGAACCGACCATTACGGAGTCTGCACCAGCAGCGAGCGCTTTCACGATATCGCCTGAGAAACGTATTCCTCCATCGGCAATCACCTTGACGTCCGATCCCTTCAGCGCCTTTGCTGCCTCCATGACAGCCGACAGCTGGGGAAGTCCCACGCCAGCCACAACACGGGTCGTACAAATACTACCCGGGCCGACGCCTACCTTCACCGCATCGGCACCCGCCTTGGCCAGGGCCTTTGCCGCTTCTCCTGTTGCAATATTTCCGACGACGAGGTCGAGATCGGGGAACTTTTTCTTGACTGACCTGGCCGCATCCATTACACCTTTGGAATGACCATGCGCCGTGTCAATGCTGATTACGTCAACGCCAGCAGCCTTGAGCGCTTCGATGCGATCAAGAATATCCGGTGTCACACCAACGGCCGCGCCCACCCGCAATCGTCCGAATTCATCCTGACAGGCATTGGGCTTGTTCTTCTTTTTTTGAATGTCCTTGTAAGTGATGAGACCTGTGAGCTTGCCTTTCTTGCTCACAACGGGCAGTTTTTCAATTTTATACTGCTTGAGAATGCTTTCCGCCTTATCCAGCGTGATCCCTTCCTGAGCCGTGACGAGATTGTCACGCGTCATGATCTTTTCAACCGGAACGCTGAGGTCCTTTTGAAAGCGCAGATCGCGGTTTGTAATGATGCCGATCAGTTTTCCCTCTTCATCGACTACAGGGATGCCTCCGATCCGGAATTCGCGCATAATGCGTTCGGCATCCCGAACCTTGCTGTTCACATTGAGTGTGATAGGATCCAGGATGAGGCCGCTTTGTGAACGTTTAACCTTTCTCACTTGCTCAGCCTGCTCCTCAATGGTCATGCTTTTGTGAATGAACCCTATGCCTCCTTCCAGCGCCATACTGATGGCCATTTCCGACTCCGTGACGGTGTCCATTGCCGCGGAAACAATGGGGATGTTTAGCGCGATCCTTGCCGTCAGCTTCGTTCGGGTGTCTGTTTCCCGGGGTAGTACTTCAGAATAGGCAGGAACCAGGAGGACGTCGTCGTAGGTAAGTGCGTCAGGAAGGAACTTGGAGGTTTCGCGTGGCATGGGCAAATAACTTTAGGAATCATTATTTGCCGGGCAAAGGTATGTCATTTGATGTTCAAAGCAAAGGGCGCCTTTCCCACTTATCCGAATTCTTTCCACCCTTTTCTTATTTTTGGCTCTGAGTTATAGCAGATTAACAAGTGAGATCGAAACGACGTTATTTGCAAGCTGCCCTCCTCCTCGTCATACTATTCGGCGTCATTCCCGCCACAGCACAGGTACAAACGGGGAAGGCATCGTTTTATGCAGACAGGTTTGAAGGCAGGCCAACGGCCAGCGGCGAGAAATACCGACACAACAAGCTTACCGCCGCCCACAAGACGCTGCCCTTTGGAACTCGTGTTCGGGTTACAAACCTCGCGAACAACGAATCTGTAGAGGTAGTGATCAACGATCGCGGTCCGTGGGCAGAAGGAAGGATTATCGACTTATCGCGATCTGCTGCTGAAAAGCTGGGCTTCGTACACCAGGGACTGGCTGACGTGAAAATCGAAGTTATCGATCCGGGAGACGGTAAAGCCAGCGAGCCCATTCGTTTCGTTGACAACGTTTTGGTAGAGGAGAATGAATTCTACGGCGTTGAAGTCAGCCGTGCGCGTCCCAAAGGGTTTGGTGTGCAGGTGGGCACCTTCCAGGAACTGGTCAACCTGATGCGCCTGGCCGACAACCTGAAGAAGTCATATCAGCGGAATGTGACGGTGCACGTTAAAGTCTTGAATGGCGTGAAGTATTACGGACTGATCCTTGGACATTTTCCAAACAGGGCCAAAGCAGAACAATTCCGCGAAACCCTGGGTGGGAAATTCCCTGATGCCTTCATCGTAGACTTCAGCCGATTGTAGTCGCCGGCACAGCTGGCAATCCTACCGCTTCGATGGAAATATTTGGCTATCTCGCCGCCGTTTGCATTGGCATTATCCTTGGCCTGCTGGGCGGAGGTGGCTCAATTCTTTCAATTCCTCTGCTGGTATACTGCTTTCATCTAGACATCGTCACAGCAACAGCCTACTCCCTGTTCATCGTTGGCGTTACGAGTCTGGCGGGTGCCATTCCGAAGTACCGCGAAAACCGCGTCAATCTTCAAACCGGTGTCGTATTCGGAATTCCTTCCATCACAGCGATATTTGCGACGCGGAAGTGGATTGTACCCGCTATTCCTGATGTGATCTTTCAGGCTGGCGATTTCATCGTCACGAAGCGTCTGCTCCTCCTCGGCATTTTCGGCATTCTTATGGTCATTTCCTCTGTGACGATCATACGCCGGCGCGGTGAACTGGAAACGGAGGATTCACAATTCCAACACGGACTTGTAATCCTCGAGGGTGTCCTGATCGGCTTTCTCACAGGTCTTGTCGGGGCGGGCGGTGGCTTCCTGATCATACCGGCTCTCGTACTCCTCACAGGTTTGCCATTTAAGACCGCGGTCGGAACTTCTCTTTTCATTATCGCGATCAACTCACTCACCGGGTTTCTTGGAGATGTACTCAACAATAAAATGGACTGGACCTTTCTCCTTACGATTTCCGGCCTGGCAGTCGTAGGAATTCTCGTTGGGAATGCGTGGTCCAGACGCGTAAATGGAGCGTCACTCCGCAAAGCGTTTGGCTGGTTCACCCTGGCCATGGGCCTGTTCATCGTCATCAGGGAATTAACCCTCGCATGAAAAAGCAGCCATTTGGAATTTAGTAACTTGAGTTAATGTTTATCGGGTAGTGAGTTGGAAACCATGAAAATAGAACAGATTTACACAGGCTGCCTTGCCCAGGGCGCTTACTACATCGAATCAGAAGGTGAAGCCGTCATTATCGATCCTCTTCGGGAAATCAAACCCTATGTCGACAAAGCCGCTAGGAATGGTGCAAAAATCAAATACGTGCTGGAAACGCATTTCCACGCCGACTTCGTCTCAGGGCACGTAGACCTGGCTCGCGCAACGGGAGCAACCATCGTTTATGGCCCCAATGCCCGTCCATCTTTTGAAGCGCATATCGCTGCTGACGGAGAAGAGATTCGCGTAGGCAAGGTAACATTCGTCGTTCTGCACACACCCGGACATACGATGGAATCCGTCTGCTACCTGCTGCGCGGCGAGAACGCAAAGGACGTAGCTCTCTTTACCGGTGACACGCTGTTCATCGGCGATGTAGGACGACCCGATCTCGCTCAAAACGAAACATTCACCCAGGAAGACCTGGCGGGTTTCCTGTACGATTCCCTTCGCAACAAGATCATGCCCCTGGCCGACGACATAATTGTATATCCGGCACACGGCGCCGGCTCGGCTTGCGGAAAGAATATGGCACGGGAAACATCGGACACTCTGGGTCATCAAAAACAAACCAACTATGCGCTACGTGCCATTAGCAAAAAGCAATTCATTCGCGAAGTAACTGAAGGGCTATTGCCTCCCCCGGGATATTTTCCGCAGAATGTGCGCATGAACCGGGAGGGCTATGATAGCATCGACACCGTCCTCGAGCGCGGATGTCAACCACTGGATCCTGACGCCTTTGAAGCAGCCGCCAACGAAACGGGTGCCCTGATTTTGGATACGCGCGCACCGCAGACATTTGCCCAGGGATTTATTCCCAATTCCATCAACATTGGCCTCGACGGTTCTTTCGCTCCCTGGGTCGGGGCGCTGATTCCCGACATCCGTCAGCAGATACTTATCGTGGCTGACAACGGTCGAGAATCAGAAGTAGTAACGCGCCTCGCGCGAGTGGGTTATGACTACTCGATTGGTTTTCTTAGTGGGGGTTTTAATGCCTGGAAGGAAGCAGGCAAAGAGATCGATCGCATTGTTTCAGTTGACACTGATCAACTCGCAGAAGCCCTCACTACCAATCCTGCGATACTTGATGTTCGTCGTCGCGAAGAGTATGCGGCCGGGCACCTTGAAGGAGCGGTAAACGTTCCGCTGGATTTCATCAGCGAAAATATGCAGGCCATCGACCCGTCGCGACCGCACTACGTCTACTGTGCAAGCGGATACCGGTCCATGGTGTTCATCTCCATACTCAAAGCGCGCGGATACGACAATCTTGTCAACATTACCAACGGTTACAAAGCCATCCAATCCAGTAAACGGTTACGCATCACCGATGCAGCTGTTCCTTCTAACACGTAAGGAAAACGTATGAGCACAAACGGAAGGGAAAGTTTCAGTGACATTATTAAAGGAGACAAGCCTGTACTTGTCGACTTTTACGCCGACTGGTGCGGGCCATGCAAAATGATGGCGCCCGTCATACAGGAATTTTCCCGGGAAATGGGCGATAAGGTGCGCGTCCTCAAGGTTGATGTCGATCGAAATCCAGCAGCCGCCCGCGCCTACAACATCCAGGGTGTGCCAACAATGATTCTCTTCCGTAACGGTAAGATCCTCTGGCGCGAGGCTGGCGTTGTACCTGCGCATGTGTTGAGGCAGGTGGTTACGCCGCACGTGGATAGGTGAGGGCCACTTCTAAAATCGAAGATCGCAGATCGTAAATCGTCATTCGATTCTTAATTTGCGCCGAAGACGCTCCGACGTGAAGATCGAACCATTTACCTCCGCCGACATCGCCCACCTGCCGCCGCTGCAACCTGAGGGCTGGTTACCCGTTGGCCCTTATTATGAATTCTACGTCAAAGCTTCTTTTTGTCATCCGGTAAAATGCTTGGTCGATGGACGTGTCGTGGGCATCGGTTGTGCCATCCGGCATCGAAGCACAGGGTGGCTTGCTCACATTATCGTCGCACCGGACTATCGCAGGCAAGGCATTGGCACGCTGATCACGAAATGGCTGATGGATTTTCTCATCAACGAATTTCAATTCAAGACAATTCACCTTGCAGCCACACCCATGGGAGAACCGTTGTATCGTCAGCTGGGCTTTCGTCGCATTTCTGATTACGTCTTTATGCGTGATGGGAGGTTAAAGGACGAATCGCACGTGCAAACTGTGTCATTCAGCAGAGACCTTCGCGATGCTGCGCTCGCTATGGACATGGCTGCCTCTTTCGAAGATCGAAGCCAGCTTCTTGAACCGCATTGGTCCGAGGGACGTTTTGTCATGAATAATGGTGTGCTCGAGGGGTACTATTTGCCCACACTTGGCGAGGGATACATCGTCGCAACACGTCCCGAAGTGGGTTTGAGCCTTATGCAACTAAAACACCGGAACGGAGGCGTAGCCGTAGTGCCTGAACAAAATAATGTAGCCATGCGCCACCTGAAGGAGAATGGATATATCGAGTATCGTCGCGGGACGCGCATGATCTATGGAGAGCCACTGCCCTGGCGGCCCGAAATGATATTCGGACGGATAGGCGGGAATCTGGGTTAAGATATTAAACGGATGGATGAAAAACAGAACAGCCTTTTTAAGGTTGCCATTGTTGGACCGGAGTGCACAGGCAAATCGGATCTTGCGGCGTTCCTTGCCTCACATTACAACACCGTATGGGTGCCGGAGTATGCACGGGCTTATCTTGACAACCTCGTCCGCCCGTACGAAGAGCACGACTTACTCACCATCGCTCACGGTCAACTAAGACTCGAAAATGAATGGAGCCTCAGCGCAAACGGAATACTCTTCTGCGACACGACGTTACTCGTCATAAAGATTTGGAGCGAGGTCAGGTACGGTCATTGCGATCCTGAAATCATCCGCGCGCTGAATGAGTCTTACTACGATCTTCATCTGCTAACATACATCGACATCCCCTGGGAAGATGACCCCCAACGCGAACATCCCGACAAACGCGAAATGCTTTATTCTTTATACCAGGAACAGCTGACTGCCATGAATGTACCCTTCGTTGAGATCAGAGGTCCCCGGGAGGAGAGAAGGAAGAAGGCGATTGAAGCAGTTAACGCAGTCATCAGTGGGCAATAGGAAGCGGGCAGTAGCACTGGTTGACAGGGTCCAGGACTCTCGTCGCCCGCTAGTCCCCCAACTCCTCTACCAGTTCCTTCAGGCATTGTATCCACACCGGATGGTCGTTGAGGCTTTCAACCAACTGCACTTTCTCTCCGCCATGCTCTTTGAAGATGTGTTGATACTCAATGCCGATTTCTACGATAGTCTCGAGGCAGTCGGCTGTAAATGCCGGAGAGAACACGAGTAACTTCTTCATGCCGCGTTTCGCACAGTCGATGACGACATCATCAGAGAATGGGGTAAGCCATTTCTTGTCGAGACGCGATTGAAAGCAAACGGTGTAACGTTCGTCCGGAATTCCCAAACCTGCCGCAATTCTTCTCGATGTCTCGTAACACGTGGCGCGATAGCACAATTGGTTGTCCGCATTGATTTCGCGTGTACAGTTGTAATCCGCGCACGTGCCGTTCACGTGAACTTTGTCGACCTGGCGTTCCGGCAGTCCGTGGTACGAAAAGAGCACGTGGTCGTAATCGTCGATCTGGTATTGACGTCCACGCGCGACAAATGCTTCGATGTAAGAGGGATGATTGTAGTACTGTCCGACAAACACGACTTCCGGCACGACCCACCATTTTCTTATCACACGCATCACCTCGTCGTGAGCGGAGCCTGTGGTTGCCGAGGCATATTGCGGGAACATGGGCAACACGATGATGCGTTCGAATTTCCCTGCCGATATAGCGGCAAGCACGTCCGGAATGGATGGATTCTTATATCGCATCGCGAGGAACACCTGATAATTTTCGGGAAGCTGCTGCTGTAAAAGTTCAGCAGCCTTCTGGCTGTAAATCAACAGGGGAGAACCTTCAGGTGTCCATAATTGGCGATACACCGCCGCGGATTTGGGCGCGCGGAACGGCACAATGATCAGGTTTACCAGGAGCTTCCGCAGAAGCCACGGAATGTCTATAACGCGAGGATCATTGAGAAACTGCGACAAGTATGAACGCACATGAGGAACGGATGGGCCATCCGGTGTCCCTAAATTAATCAACAATACAGCCGTCTTCTTTTTCATACGCGCGCCTCACGAAAACCAACTGGGAAAAGACCACACCATCCATCCGTAAACGGCAAATCCAAAATTTCCGTCGTGCCAACTCACAGGAATTTGGGGAAAT
>QGUY01000508.1 GCA_003242315.1 Bacteroidota bacterium | reverse complement strand
CGTTATGACTTCGGTGCGATTTCCGGTGCAGCGCACGCGCGACGAGTTCTTTTCCCGTGCCGTTCTCACCCAGGATCAACACATCGGCGTCAGTGCCGGCGACGCGATCGATCATATCGTGAATGCGCCTGATCGCGGGCGACTCCCCGATAAAATCCGAGTAGTTCACATCGATATCGTCCCGCAACGCGGCCTGTGTCACCTGCAGTTTCTCTACCTGTTTCTTGGATCGCCGCAGTTGTAGCGAAGCCAGGATTGTCCCCAGCAGCTTTTGATTTTTCCAGGGTTTTAGTATGAAATCGGTAGCTCCCTTTTTCATCGCCTTCACGGCGGTATCGACTTCGCCATAGGCGGTGATGAGGATGACTACCGCCTGTGGGTCTATGGTCAGGATTTGGTCGAGCCAGTAAAAACCTTCCTCGCCGTCGTTGACACCCTTTCTGAAGTTCATGTCCAGCAGGATCACGTCGTACTCCTGCTCCGAAAGCAGTTGTGGGATCCGTTCGGGGTCGCTCTCGATCTTGACCGTCGCGAACTGCTGCTTCAGGAACATGCGGGCACTCTCCAGCACGTCACGGTCGTCATCGATTATCAGTATTTTCGATTGATCCATCGGGATTAAAACTACCAATATGTAACGAAATCAAACACGACAGTGTAATGATTTTGATACACTCCCGGCCATAACACACCCGGGGTAATTTACATATAGCATTGATAATCAATAGAATGTATTCATGGCATACCATTTGGCTGACCAGACACCATGATCCGTAACTATCTCATCGTCGCGTTCCGGAATTTTCTGAGGAATAGGAGTTACAGCCTGATCAACATCCTGGGGTTGTCGATCGGGCTTACAGCGTGTATCGTCATATTTCTCCTCATCTCGTACGAAGTAAAATTTGACAAGTTCCACGGTCGGTATGATCGCATTTACCGTGTAGTCCGCGATGTGAAAAGCGTGTCCGGTATTGAGTATGACGGTGTTACGCCATATCCCTTCGCCGAAGCGTTTCGCAATGACTTTCCCGATATTCCCCTTGTAACGCAACTGCACTTTCAGAGCGAGGGGTTCGTCAAAGTAGGAACCGACAAGTACGAATTGGAGGAAGTTATTTTCGCCGATACCTTGTTTTTTAAGGTATTCGATTTTGAAGTGGTTTCCGGCAATCCGGAGGTAGACCTGGGTGAACCAAACAAAGCTTTCCTTACTGAGTCAACCGCGGAAAAACTGGGCCTGGATGTCGATGGGCGTTTCAGAATGAATAACAAACTGGATCTCGAAGTTGTCGGCATCATAAAAGATCCTCCGCCATCGTCGCACATTCAATTTGTTATGATCGTCTCCATGCCGAGCTTCACCGCAGAGTATTTCGGATGGCCGATCACATCGTGGGGACTTACCTCAACGGGATATAGTTACCTGGTTCTGCCGGAGGGGATGTCGCCGGAGAGCGTTAACGAGCGGTTTGTGGCGTTTGTGGAGAAGTACTATGATGTTGAAGAACGCGACAGGCAGACTTACCTGCTCCAACCCCTGGGCGACATTCATTTCAACACGCGGTATGCCAGCACGCCTTCCAACACTGGTAACATCGGTGTTTCGCAGCTCGTGGTGATGGGTATCCTGGGAATCTTTATTCTGATAATTGCCTGCATCAACTACATCAATCTTGCCACGGCACTTGCTGTCCGAAAGTCGCGCGAAATTGGTATCAGGAAAACACTCGGCGCCAAACGAAACCAGCTTGCCGCGTACTTTCTCAGTGAAACATTTATTCTCACGCTTATCGCTGTTGTGATTTCTCTTGGCCTGGCCGAATGGTTATTGCCGTGGCTCAGAAATTTCG
>QGUY01000219.1 GCA_003242315.1 Bacteroidota bacterium | reverse complement strand
TAATGGGGCAAATTTTTTTGTGGGTTGAGTGACAGCCTTTCGCCATCCTGTAGAGTCGACAGACCCGGACCATCCGGTTTGGTTAAGCGACTGGTTACCGGGGTTACTCAGAATGCCCGTCGCGTTGTACCAGTTAGCGCCAACGCCAACGCTTCCAATTGTCCTCCAGTCTGATTCCTTGTTTGTCGACCCGGTCACATTCACCTGCAGAACGGCACCTTCAATTCGGTTGCGGGTGAGGGATCGAATGTCAAGCGATAGTACGGGCCGGTCGATCTCTGAAAGGTCGATGCATGGGCTGTGTACCCATGAATCCTCATTGATGTTGAACGACCCGGTAAGACTTGTCACCCATGCCTTGCCACCGCCTGAAGCGTCATCGTTGATAAGCGTTTTCGAAGGTACGCCCCATTCCCAGGAAGAATTATTTCCGCCGCTTACCCATTGCTGTTCTTCAAGGGTAGCTGTGTTGAAGTCCTGCAAATATTCGTTGTCGCCATCAATAATTCCTGTTCGTGCAACTTTGTATAGCTGTACCGTATCAGCGTTTGTACACCCAAGGTCGGTCTGCAGCGTTACGTGAGCTTTAAATACACCCGGTGCAGCATAAGTGTACTGTCGAACCGTGTCAGGCATCGTAGGGTTGACCCGTGTGAAAGTAGAGCCGTCTCCGAAATCCCAGGAGACGCTGTACAGGTCGGATGGTGTAGCGCTGAAGAATGACGATTTAAATGCAAATCGCGTAGGGTCTCCGTCGCATACTGACGACCATCCGAGTTTCACATCCGGAATATCGCCGACGGATATTTGCTTCGTGACGGACGTAAAGCACCCGTCAGACGTCGTTGCTCCCAGTGTGACATCGTAATCGTTGCTGGAGTTGAATACATGCGTTGTTGGATCCGGCAGCACAATGTGTGATTCCCTGCGATCGTCGTCGAAGTCCCACACATACCCTGTTACAGTAACACCCGGAGGAACGTTGACCGAGGGATCGAATTCTACCGGCATCCCCACGCAGCCGTTTGGCGCTGTGAAGTTGAGTACGGGGAGATCGTGTACGGTCATGTCGACGCGCGTCGTGTCGCGACATCCATTGGCATCTTCATAGATGTATCGAATCGGGTTGACGCCCACGTTCGCGGCCGAAGGGTTGAAAGACGCGATACCGTTGTCGCCCGCTGAGAAATCCGGACTGGCATCATTTCCGGGAGCGGGAGTAATGCCAAGGCCTTGCCAGATGCCACCGACCGGCGCACCCTCCAGTGTGAGGGGAGTGGCGTTGCGGCACAGCGCGGGTGATTCCGCCTTGAAGGCAATCTTCACTACGGGCTGTGGATTGATGATCATAGGAACCTCCACAAGCGTCTGTACCGGACCAATTATGGGCGTGACGTTGTACTGAATACACAGGCAGGTAAGATCCAGGTACGGCGCGTAGTTGTACCCGATGATCCCCATGATTTGGTATATGATATAGAATTTGTTCTTGCCAATGGGCAGGAGGTCGAGATTCAGATGAACGGTCCGGGTACCAAGGTCCTTTGTCCATGCTGTTCCGTCAGGAATGGCTACGCCGCCTTCATTGTACAAGTAGACATCTACAAAGGAGAGATAGGGTGGAGGAACGTTGATAGTGACGTCGTCGTCACCATACGGACAGTAGCTGTTCTCCAACCCACTAATGAAACCGTTAGGATTGTAAACACTAACTGTCTCCGTAATCTCAGTTACACATCCGTCCGTGTTGGTAAACGTCAGCGTGATGTCGTTTGCACCTATGTTAGCTGCGTTAGGGAAGAACTTGTTGGTCGTGCTGTTGACACCGTCGCCGCTGAGTACTCCGGTTCCACCTCCGCCACCGTCAACGGTAAAAGAAAGGTCCACCGGAGGACTGTCGATGCTGTAGGAATTTGCGTCCGGATTGAACACAATGTCGAGGTCGGCTGGATCTGTTCTCGAATTGATTGTTACAGAAATAAAGTCGATGTCGGTCTCCCCATCCGAGTCTGTAACTGTAACCATGTAGACAGTATTTTCTTCAGGTGTGACGACCGGGTTGCTTGCCTGGCTGAAAAATCCCGGTGGGTTGGATGTCCAGATAATGCTGTAATAGCCCGTACCGCCCGAAGCCGTTGGGCTTCCTCCAAGAACGAGGCCGTCGCCTTCACAAACCTCCGCAGTGGGTGGGCCAGCATCCGCCACAACGGGTTGGGCCACGCTGCTTATCGCTGCGACGGTGCATAGCGCGATGGATAGAAGAAGAATGTTCAGCAAAAACTTTTCACGCATCGGCCGTCAATCTTGAATTTCACCATTCGCATTGGTCTTTATGAGGAACATGGCGGGCAAACCCGAAGCATCTCGCGAACCGCACAGCAACAGTCCGCCGTCAGATGTTTCAGTAATGCTGCCGATAGCTTCGTCGCCTGTTCCACCCCAGACTTTATTCCAAAGAATGTCACCCAATCCATTTACCTTGACAAGAAATATGTCGCGACCGCCATTACCCCGCAGCGGGGTTGTCGACATCGTCCCTGCAAGCACAAACCCTCCATCGCTCGTTGCGCATAATGCCTCGCCGCTATCACTGCTTGCAGATTCAAGAACTGCCACCGGCATGTTGGCTGCTGAAAGCGTGCCGTCGAAATAGCGTTCGCTGCCTGCGATGAAGTTGCCGCTGCTGGTCACCCGCGCAAAAAAGAGATTGGCATTGTCGCCTGATGGTGCGGCATGCGTGCCGACGATGCCATATCCGAACTCGGGAACGGATGCCCGCTGAATATCCGCAACAAGAAGCTTTTGATCTGTAGTAGCGCCAAACACATCGTTGTTTTCAAACACCGATGTCTCACGGATAAATGGTATGCTCAAGTAGGTACGTTCGAAGGTTTGCTGTTCTTTGAGGATGGCGCTCGCCCATACAACATATCCATCTGGCGTATAATGAACGGTCCGTGCGTTGACGTAGTCGCGATCGATGACGTTATAGTGCTTGTGCCACAGCGTGTCAAAAGTATTTGCGTTCAGTGCGGCAACGAAAGGACGCTCAGTTGCTGTCACGCCGGGCTCGCGAAACGTACCCAGCGTGATGATATCGTTCTGACTGTTTAGCGTAAGGGCGTCCGCCCTGTAGTCGATCCGGTTCGAGGGTGAACGATCTGCAATCACCATCTTTCCCGTGGGTGATCCGCTAAAAGAAATGCGGTAGAGCAGGGCTGACTGTGTGATGAGGTCGTTGACGTTTGGCGATTCGGGATCCACGTGGATGCTGTCGCCGAAGACAAAGAATGAATTGGTCCCAATGAGCAACGACTTGGGAATAATCCCCGGAAGCTCGCTCGTCCACAAGACCTCTCCGCGAGCTCCGGTACGGATCAACAGGCCCGTCGTGTCCGCCGGCGTGAGTCGGCTTCCCAGCAAGATATATCCACCCTCGAATTCGCGGGCGACAACTGCGCGTTGGCCCATGCTGCTCTCATAAAAGCGTGCGAATGTGATCCTTTCCATAGGACTGGCGTCCTGGGCCTCCTGACACGCCATCAAGCTGGCAATTACCAATATCAGCCACGCAGATCTCATCTTCCGGGCTTAAGTTTTTTCGGATGGAACACATTATATACATATCCCACAGTGAGGGATAGGGCATTCAACCGCATACTGTTGTCGGCATATCCATTGTCGAACAACAGGTAGTCGTCGATCGTAAACGCCGACGAGGCATCATTGATACCTGTCAGTCCATACGTTAACCTTAGTTCAGTTACTACGAATCCACTTCCTAATCGTGCTTTAATGCCGGCTGACGCGAGGGCGTTAATCTGAATTCGCTCTCTGCTGCTCGTCACATCGAAGGTTCGTTCCTGGATAGAATTAGCATTGACCCGCAGACGGCTCATGGTGATGGACGACTTCATGAGGTAGCCGACCGACACCCCCGCGGACACGTATGGATTCAGTTTTGATTTCCCGAGCGAATACTGGAGGGACACAGGAACTGAAACGAGGGTCTGTACTTCCTTCCCTTCAGATGAGTTGGTAAGGTTGTCACCCAGGTTGAGTTCCGACTCGTAAAGGAATGTTCGCAACTGGAAGTATGCTTCCGGGTTTAACGTCAGCCGTTTTGCAACAGGTATTTCAAATACGAGCCCAGACATGAAATTGAGTGCGGGGGTGTAGGATACCTGCGAGCCTTCCACAGCGTCGACATACGAAATGACATGGGGCTGCGTGGCATTGACACCTGTCTTTGCGCCTACGCGGTAAACGGGCCATGTCCGGAACGTGCGATATAAGGCAATGAACTCGGCGGCATCGGCCGACTCGTTGATTTCAAAGTAGGGATCGGTGCGAAGCAATGCCAGCATGGCTTCGTCGGCCTTAGCAGGTTCTTCCAGGTATATGTAAGAAAGAACCAACAGCTTGTAGGCTTCGACAGCTTCCTGGCGTGTAAATCCACTCTTGAGACACGGTGCCAGTAAAGCGGGTAACTCATGGAGCCGACCTTCATCGTAAGTTGCTCTCGCAGTACGGAGTGTGACAGCACATGCCGTCTGCGCGTGCGCGGAAATCGGACCGGCCAGAGTAATTAACAAAAGCGCAAAAAATACTATAGACTTTCTCATAAAAAATTCCGGCACCTTTTCGCTTACTTAATCTTTGTTGCCGTGGAAAACTGCTCGCACGTCTCTACGTATTCGAGGTCTTCCGAAACGAAAATGTCCCACTCATCTTTAGTCATATTCCGGGTTACCATTCCGCACAACTTGCCTGACATCGTTTCCACCCGGGTAGGCCATGATTTTATCACTTGTTCCTGTGTACCCGCGAGCAACTGCTCATCGTCGGGCGAGAAGGCGATCGACCAAACCCAGTTCGGGTGATCGTACAACTTTATCGGTTGTTCCTTCAGGTTTTGCAGATTCCAGAGCCGAACCGTTTTGTCTTTGCTTGCGGTCGCCATGAAATTGCCTGCGTGATTGAACCTTATATCCTGAATGGCCGACTCATGCCCCGACAATTCGCGAGCTACCGATCCGCCTTTGAGAATCCGAACCAGACCATTCGCTGCGCCAATGACGACCGTTTCCTCTTCGGGCCCGAATGCTACGGCGTAAAGTCCTTCGCCTTCGTTCGTATAAACCAATTGGGATGTCATCGTATTCAAATTCCAGACAATGAGTTGCCCTGACTTTTCCTCATCGGTTACCACCGCGAGTTCACGACCATCGCTGCTTATGTCTATGCTTCGGATTTTCTCTTTGCTTGTGATCACTTCCTTCACTGTGTTCAGGTCGCAGTACCGGACGGTGTACCCTTCGTTATCCCTCGCGTAAAAACCTTTCGAGTCGGGCGTGAAACGAATGTGCCCGACTTCGCCAACAAATCCGCGGAACACTTTTGCAGGTTTGCCCGGCGATTGGAGATCGTACAGTTCGACGAAGTTGCGGCGAGGGTCGGAAGCATTGAAGTTTCCGCCAGCAATCAGCCACCTGCCGTCACGACTAACATCCATACACGCAATCAATCGATATGAGGCCTCCTGAACGATAACCTGACCTGTCCATGTGCCTCCGCGATTTGTCCACTGTATGATCTTGCCTTCGGCGCCACCGGAATATATGGTCTTGCCCTGGGGAGATGTAACCAGGCTGCGCACGTTGTTCTTATGCCCGGTAAGGTTGGCGGTGAGTGGATCCCCGAACTTTTTCAAAGCATTGTACAATCCATCGTAGATGTCGTTGTCGTATGGATAACCTTTGAACTGCGTGTTGAAGTTGTAAGCTTGCTGCGCCAGCAATGCCTCCTGCTCCCGGTCGTTCAGTTGGATAGACTTGATCGCCATTGCCTTTGCTATTGCGCGGTATCGCAGTTCGCGGGCTCTTTGCTCTTCGCGTTGCGCACGTTCGGCATTCTCGATGGCTCGCTTTTCGTTTGCTTCAGCACGAACGCGTTCACGATCGGCGATCTCGGCGTTTTCACGCGCTCTGCGTTCATTTACCAGCGCAATTGCGCGTTGCGCCTCGGCTATCCTGCGTTGTTCAATAGCCACCTGACGCTGCTCTTCTGCCACTTTTTGTTGTTGCAGGGCATAAGCTTCCTGTTCCTCAGCGATGCGCTGTTGTTCCAGCGCGTATTCGCGTTGCCGTTCCGCTTCGCGTCTTGCGCTGTCGGACTTCACCACTTCAATAGCCAGCGCCTCTGCATTTCGTATAGCCTCGGTTTGTTTTAGGAACGCAAACACGAGGGCGAGGAGTGCAACAAGCGTGAGGGAACCGAGGATCAACGCGACAATCCGGGCGGCTTTCAGCTTCCGCTTTTGACGAAGTTCCTTTATGCGCTGTTCGGTCTCCCATTCTTTTTTCGAATACTCCAGGAATATCATCGTCCGCTCGAAGGCCGGATTGTATCTCCGACCCCAAACGATCCCTGGATTGTATTTCTTCTGCCAGTTAAGTGCGAGCTGTAAATCGGGAGGACGCCAAAGACCTGCTTTTCCCACCTGGTACATCGCAGCCGCTTCCGACAGGCGGATGTAAATTTGCGCGGCCTCTGCTTCGTCTTCCACCCAACCCTTAAGTCGCGTCCATATCCGCATGAGACTTTCATGCGAGATATCGATCATCGATCGGGACGTCAGCGGTACGCCGTGCGCCGGTGTGAGTAATGAACGCCCCGGATCCCGGAATTTGTCAATGACTCGGATG
>QGUY01000507.1 GCA_003242315.1 Bacteroidota bacterium | reverse complement strand
GTGCAACGTTCTGACCGTAGACCAGCTTTGCTTTCACAGCATCCGTTAGTCCAAAATATTTCAGCGCTTCCATCGCGCGTTCTCCGTAGGGCGCGTGTTGCGGATTGGCTATTGCTATCCGGTTAATTGAAGCATCTGTGAGCGTTTGCATTTTTCGGGTTTCCGGGTTGACCTTGCTGCTCCACAATGCCAGGTGTCCTGTTGCGTATGGATAAATCTCAGACGCAGCTTGGTTTCGCGATCGCAGCAGTTCAACGTAGGCCATATCGGCTGAAAAGAAAATGTCAAACGGAGCGCCATTGAAAATCTGTTCGGTGAGCTTTCCGGATGAACCGTAGGTGACGTCGACCACGCCCGCGTGCTTTGCTTCAAACGCCTGCACCAGAGAGTCCATCGCATACTTCATGTCGGACGCTGCTGCGATGCGTATGCGCTCCTGACTCCAGGACTTTCCCCCAAACATCATCAATCCCAAAATGGCTACATATGTCCGGAATCTCATCGCAACGGTAGTTTAAGATCGTTATATATAGTATTATATAACGAATAAAGATAGGGATTGTCTCACAATATGCGTGCGGAGTCGTGAGCTATTCGGGTGGGTCAGATAAATCGGAGCAGGGCCCTTTCGGCGCGTACAATCTTCTCAATCTTGCCGGCAAGTTTCTCATAGGCCTCCAGCGCCTTTCTACCTGTTTCCGTAAGTTGGGCTCCCCCGCCGCGCTGGCCACCTTTCTGGGCCGTGACGAAGGGCTTGCGACCCCTCGTGTTAACGTTGTCCACAATGTCCCAGGCTTTACGGTAGGACATCCCCATGGCCTGGGCCGCCTTAGAAATTGACCCTGTCTCCTCTATCAGCCGCAGGAGCTGGGCCGGGCCGGGCCCGAAAAACCGTTCGCCGTCGACGTCAACCCAGCAGCGAAAGCGAATTTCCTTTTTCTTCATAAACACAAAGGTAACGGTTTCCCGGCGTAGCAGCAGGATGGAAAAGAGGTCGGCGAATAATGTGACTTTTAGTCACATTATTTTTTGCCTTAACCGCGCCATTTTTTATACTTTCAACCGCAAAAAGTTGCTCTCTATGACCCACCATCGTAATACTGATCGCCCAGATAATACTGCGTTTGCGCTCACGCTGATCGGTGAGGAATTAAAAAGCAGGAGGTTCTTTAATACCCTCCACGAGCTTGGCCTCGAGTATTCCTTTTTTCAGCCCCACCTGGATCATCCCATTCTTCAAACGGTTGGCCTGGATCCCAGCAATGACGACGTGTTTGATTTTTACTCGGACCTGATGGATAAGCACAGCAAACTCATCAGTGCTGAGTCAAAGTCCGTAAGTGCCCAGGCTAAGGAGGTCTATGACACTTTGCTTCGGAAGAAGCAATCGCAGTAACACTCAGTATCGGACCGTGACGCTGCCCTTGAATTCCTTGTCCGTAAAGAACAGTGAGTAGTAATACACGCCGCTGGGTTGATCCTTTGCGTACCAGCGGAAATCGCGGCTAAAGCTCTCGTAGACGAGGTTACCCCATCGATTGTAGATGCGGATCGCTTCGAACTGGCGGAGACAGTTGTCCTTCGGGAAGCGTATAATGGCCTCCGGCTTGTCCGCGGCACACGGGCCGGTAGCGGGTTCGAATCCTTCGAAAGCAAAGAAGTCGTTGCAGCCATCCCCGTTGGGCGTTATGATGTTGGGGGGGTTAAATGCATCAAGGTCGGACTCCACGTCGCGGATGGTAATATTGACGACGACTGTGTCTCCCTTTACGTTCCAGCATCGGCTGTCGTACACACGGAATTTGAATTCATACTGATTCTCGTAAACGCCCTCTTTGAATATGGAACAGTCTGGCAA
>QGUY01000010.1 GCA_003242315.1 Bacteroidota bacterium | reverse complement strand
CTGTAATGCAGGATCTTTTTTCCTCAACGCTAAGCTGTTCGGTGAAGACTGGATTCTCGCTCCCGATCGTGGTGCGGTCGGGTTCATCGCGCACACATCGTACGGTTTGGAGTCAACGCTCCATCGTTACTCCACAATTTTCTACGAGGTGGCGTTTGGCGATGAGAATTTCATTCACCGGGGCGTGGGCGACGTACAGCAGGAAGTGGCCAAACGATACATGGAGGGCATCACGCCGACCGTTTCCCACCTTGCTCAGGTACAGCAGATGCTTCTCCTGGGTGACCCGGCCGTGTCGTTGTTCGGCACACGTCTGCCCGACTATGCCATCTCAGAAGAGAACGTATTCATTGAAGCGTTCGACGGGGAACCCGTGACGGCACAATCGGATTCACTTGCGTTGCGCCTCATCATCCCCAACTATGGCGCCGCGATCAACGATACGCTTTGGATTCGGGTCACGCGGACCCTTCCTGACGAAAGTGCCATAAGATATGACACGTTGTTTCCCGCGGTGTTGTACAGCGATACACTCACAGTAACTATTCGGAATAAAGATATCTTCACGGCTGGCCGAAATACTTTCACCATTGAGATCGATCCGGACAATACCATTCCAGAGCTCAACGAAGACAACAACTCCCTGACGTTTGAATACTTGCTTCCCCTGAACCGGACCCGAAATCTTTTTCCGCACAATTTCGCGATCGTTCACGAACAAGAACTTGATCTCGCGTTTCAGGCCACCGACCCGCGAACTGCCGCGCGAAAATTCGTCGTGGAGGTGGACACGACACACACGTTTGATAGTCAGTGGAAGTCTTCCTTCACGGTCGAGGGTGACGTGTTCAATCTAAAGCAAGTTCAACTGCTGCCCGGCGATTCGCTTACGTATTATTGGAGAACCCGACTTGCTGATCCTCTGCCTGAAGAAAGCAATGAATGGGAGCAGAGTTCATTTACATACATTGAAGGCGGACCCGAAGGATGGGCGCAGGTGCACTTTCCTCAATTCCTGGAAAACCGATCGGAAGGATTTGTGTTGAATCCGCAAGATCGTGAAATGGGGTTCGAGGGAACGGTGACAAGCGTGTACATCAACACTTTCGGATCAGCTGCAGGCGTCTCCAATCTCAACGTCTCGGTAAAGTTGAACGGTACCGAATACCAAATCAACACGCAACAGAAAGCGTGTCGCACGAATACCATTAACCTCATTGCCTTCGACAAGAAAACTACGGTGCCTTATGCACCCGTGCCATTTATCTTCCAGGATTTTCGCACCTGCGGCCGACAGCCGCAGGTGATTAATAGCTGGCGACTCAATGATTTTTATGGAGTAGAACCAAACAGCGGTCTCCCCGGGGGACCGGGAGGTGCGGTCGATCTCATCGCCCCTGGTGATTCCGTCGTCATCTTCTCCATCGGGAATGCACAGTATTCTGCCTGGCCAGCTGACATCAAGGCTAAACTCGGTGAGCTGGGTATCTCCGTTGCTCAGATCGAATCGCTGCAGGATGGACAACCCGTTGTGATCTTCGGAAAAAAAGGAACGCCCCCTGGATCCGCTCGCGTGTATGTGAATCCTTCGACGCCGTTAAATCAACAGTCGCTTGAAGTCAGCGCAACCGTCACAGGTCGTTACGATTTTGGGACGATGACCTCGCAACGGATCGGACCGGCACTGGAATGGCACGAGGCATTCCAAAAGACAGGGACCGCCGAACCACTGGATGTGATGTCTGTCGATCTCCTCGGAGAAGATTTGGAAGGTAACACATCGGTGTTAGTCTCGGGTCTCGGTGCCACGACAGACCTGTCGTTTGTCGATCCTGCGCAATGGCCCTATCTGCGCCTGCGGTTCCATGCTGAAGATGAATTGAACCTCACACCCGTTCAGTTGGAGTCGTGGATCGTCACCTATACACCCGTCGCTGAAGGCATCGCGTTTTTTGTCGACGATGCGGAACCGGAAATCTTAAGAGAGGGGCAGGTGTGGTCAGGGACCTTTGGTTTCGCGAACATATCCTCCGGTACATTTTCCGATTCGCTGGAAGTCCAGTTCAGGATGACAAACAAGGTTACGCACAAAAGACATACTTCGACATTTCGCATAAAACCGCCCGCGCCTGGCGATACAACAATTTTTGTGATCGAGGCTGAAACCTTAGGGTTTGCCGGAGCCAACGACCTGGAAATATTTGTTAATCCGAGGGTCATTCCGGAGCAGGTGTATGAGAACAACCAACTCATTATCCCGGGTGGTCTCGATGTCGAAGCCGATGTATTTAAGCCTGTTCTCGAGGTGACGTTTGATGGCAGAGTGCTTGCTGATGGCGACTTCGTATCGGCGAATCCGAAGATTGTTTTGCGACTGTGGGATGACAATGATTCTTTCCTTAAGAAGGACACTCTAGGCATTCGGATGTTTCTTGAGTACCCTTGTCCACCTTGTGACGACGACCCAACCGTATACTTTGGTCGTCCCGACGTCCAGTGGTTTCCGGCGACAGAGACTTCGGACTTTCGCGTGCATTTTAGCCCCGCCGATTTGCCTGATGGTGTGTATCGTTTCAGCGTCGCCATCGAGGACGCATCAGGCAATTCCATCGGCTTCGGACCTTATTCGATTACCTTCCGCGTGCAGCGAGAGGAGTCTGTCCTCATGCTCGCGCCCTATCCCAATCCTTCTCCGGGATTTGTAGTGTTTACCCTCATCGTATCTGGTGAAGATGCCCCGGATGCAATAGATCTGACCGTGTTGGGCGCGGATGGTCGCGAGTTAGCGCACCTTTCGCCGCGTCAGGTTATGGTCGGTACCAACGAAATCATCTGGGATGGTACACAAGATTCCGGGCAGCTTCTTCCAAATGGTCTTTACTTATACCGAATCAGGCTCTGGCGCAACGGCGTGCCACAGCTGATTAAGATACCTTTGCAGGCGAAATACCTGCGGGGGGGGTACGGCAAGATCATGTTGCTTCGGTAATCAGCGCGAATACTTCATGGCGCGAATAACGCGCTTCGCCCGACGATCCGCATACATGTTATGCACTGACGCGATAGCCCATATTGCTGCCGGCAGCCAGCCGATGATCGTTATTTGCAGGATGAGGCAGATAATACCAGAAAATATCTTTCCCTGCAGCATCAGCGAAAGCCAGGGGAAAAAGAAAGCGATCAGATAACGCATAGTCGACAAATCAGTCTATTCGTTACGCAATGTTGTTGCCGGGTTAAGCAGTGCGGCACGAATTGTTTGAGAGCTCACGGTTACTATAGCGAGGAGGATCGCGGCCATGGCGGCTAGCGCAAAGGCGACCGGACTGGGTGATACGCGATAGGCAAAGCCAGCGAGCCACGCATTCATAAGATACCACGCCACCGGCCACGCGATGATGTTTGCGATGAGGATCAGGATCAGTACTTCGCGCGTAAGCAGATTGACAATATGCGAGACCGACGCACCAAGTACTTTGCGTATGCTGATTTCGCGGGCCCGTTGAAGTGTATTGAATGTTGTCAATCCGAACAATCCGAGCGCGGCGATGAAAATGGCGAGCGCTGCAAAGATCAGGAACAACTCGCTTTCCTTTTGTTCGCTCTGGTAAAGGTCGCGGTATGAATCGCTGAGGAATGTGTATCCGAAAGGTATTCCCGGCGCGAATGTCTTCCATACCTCTTCGATATGCTGAAGTCCTTGCCGCATGTTGGTGGGATTGACGGCCACTGACATACGTGTTCTATTGTAATTCTTACCCATGTAGAATACCATAGGTACGATTGCCTCGTGCAACGATTCAAAGTGAAAGTCTTTTACGACGCCAATCACTCTTCCTTCGCGACCTCCGTACCGAAGAATCTTGCCGGGTGCATCATCAACATTCCAGCCGATCATCTGTACGGCGGATTCATTAAGAATGAACGCAGCGGTATCGTCGCTCAGAACGTCCTTTGAAAAGTCGCGACCGGTGGCCATTGAGATTCCGTAGGTGTCGAAAAACTCGTGGTCCACCAGCACGTTCTTGATCACTATGTCAGTCGGTACGAGCGAATCACCTTGTTGGACCTGTGCACCTTGTGTGTCCAGCAACCGACCGGTTGGGATGCGGCTTGAGCGCGTAACATTCTTCACGGAAGGGTTACGGAGCAATTCCGTGCGGAAGGCGTCATAGTGTTCGTCAAACCCATCGCCGCCATTAGGCAGCGCCACAATCTGGTCTTTCCTGTAGCCAAGGTCGCGGTTGTTCAGGTAGCGCAGTTGGTCAGTCGTGACCAGCGTGGCGACGATGAGCACAATCGAGACGGCGAACTGGGAGACGACGAGTACGCGGCGAACGGCACCACGACTGCCACCCGGCGTCTGACCTTTCACAATGAGTGCAGGCTTGAATGCGGAGATAACCAGAGCTGGGTAAAAGCCAGCTAGTACTCCAACAAGTACAGCAACAGCAACAGCAGTAAAAAAAAAAATTGGATGGGTTATTAAGGTTTATTTAAGGTTCTTACCAGTGAAATCACTAAGCCAGCCCAGCGAAACCGATGTAAGGACGACTGCCAGAACAAGAGCCAACAGGGCGGTGAGAATCGATTCGCTGAGAAATTGTACGACCAGCTGATGTTTGTAAGCGCCAACTACTTTCCGTAATCCTACCTCTTTCATACGTTTCGATGCCCTGGCGGTTGAGAGGTTTACGAAGTTGAAGGAGGCGATGAGGATTATGAACAGCGCAATGGCGCCCATCATATACACGTTGTTGATGTTTCCGTTGGCTTCCATCTCGGTGTCGAGGTGGGAGCGAAGGTGAATGTCAATGAGGCGTTGGAGGAAGAGGTTGGTCCATGATGAAGGCGCCGGCGCCTGGGGACCTTCCGAAGGACCCATGTGCTTGTCGATGAAAGCAGGAAATGCTGCTTCCGTGCGCACCGGATCAAAGTTGTCGTTCACGAGTATGTATGTCGCGAATGAATTATTGCCCCAGTTGGTTTCCAGGCGTTCTTTTCCGTAAATGTTTTCGTTTTCAAGAGTGCTGAAAGCGACAAGGATTTCCGGATGCCAGTGTGATTGCGCCGGGAAAGACTGATATACACCCGTGATAGACAATACGAGTCCGCCGTCTACATGCAGCTCCTTGCCGGCTACGTCTGTTGTGCCGAAGTACTGCATCGCCGCTTTGTCTGATAGCATTGCGGTGAACGGCTGGGTAAGTGCCGTCTCAGGATCACCCGAGAGGATCGGAACGGTAAATATTCTGAACAACGAAGACTCTGCGGCATACGCCCGAGGCTCCTGGAAGCTGACCTTCCGTTCAGCGCCTTCCTCGATCGTGAAGGTGAGATTTGTATTGAGGATGCGTACAACTTCTTCGATGTCCGGAAAATCATTCTTCAACAAGGGACCAAATGGAGGAGCCAGATGCCCCAGGTGAAGGTTCACGCTGCCGTCATTTGAAAGAAAATTTCGGGTTACGCGATAGATTCTGTCGGCGTTCTCATGATAGCGATCGTACCGTAGTTCATCCGAAATGTATGTATAGATCAGCAGGCAGCATGTCATCGCAAATGCCAGTCCACCAATGTTGATGAGCGCCACGAGTTTGCTGCGGAAAATGGATCGTAGCGCGACAATAAAATAGTTGTATAGCACGGCGCGGATAGGGTTTTACTGCTTAGACTGTTTAACAGGCCCCTTTGTTACAGTTGTTGCAGAGGGCCAAAAATCAAGCCGAGAGAAAAATCCCCCATTTTGCTCTGTTTTCGACATTTTGCTGTTCGAAAGCGGGCAGTACCATGTACGGATATGTTCAATTCGAACCGGACAGTGTGTTCAGACACGAAGTTTATAATGTTGCCGTACTTTTTTACCTTGTCGAAGGCGAATGGTATCTGGACACTGCATCAGTAAGAGCTATTCCATGGAGAGATTAATCCGTATGATGTACTTACCCCGTCATACATCGATCATACTGTCCTGTTTTCTTTTGTTTGCAGCATGCAGGGCTGAACGTGAGGGAGTATACCGGTGGCAAGGTGAGGGTGAGAGCAGAACGCTCACCCTTCGGCGTGACAAAACCTTTGTTCTCGAAGTTGATGGAGGCTACTTCTACCGCATTGATACTGGCCGCTATGCGGTGAAGGGTGATACCCTGATACTTAATCCCGACCGGGCGCTCACATCCATTGATTCGCTGATTGAGATGGACCAACGTTATGATGGTCGCCGGTACATAGAAGTGATGCAGCCTGAGGTATCCTTCGATAGACAAAACCGGGTACTTGGAACAGAATATCGGGGATTGATTTTTCCAAGTGTCACCGTCAATGGGGGAATCGCGCTAGAAATTGACTCGACGGACACATCGTTTCGCAGGTTGCTGATTCCGGATTCGGTGGATGTGAGGTCGCTATTGATCCGTGTGCCGGATGAGCGGACCTGCCCGCCCGAAGTCGTGTTCCGCGTTACCATACCACCGCGGAATCCGCCCACCACCAGTTTTCGAATTGTTTTGCGTTCGCCGGACATGCGGCATCAGTACCTGGCGGGCTTCCATTGGATTATGCGCGGCGATACAGTATACGCTTCGTTCGTTGACGAGGATTGTACGCCGGGGCAGATCCGGCTTGTCAGGACGGGCGCTGAAAATCTTCCTTAGTCGAGGTGCGATACACGTGCGTTTCCTACAACCACACGGTGATTGACGTGCGCGTTGCCCGCATAAATCACCTCACCCTCTCCGAAGGAACTTACCTTTAGCTCGTCGTCAGTGTGGAGCTGCAGGCTGCTTTCACCGAAAATTGTGGCGGTTGCGTAGTAGCTCTTTAGGGCAACTGTATTGATATCGTTGTTGCCGTACAGGCTGTATTTTTGAAAGTCTGCTTTGCCATCCTCGATTCTCAGCTTGTTCTCTCCATACAGCCTCGTGATAAAATATTCGGTGTTGAGCGAAGCGAAGGTTATGTCATTCTCGCCATAGGCGCGAAGGGCGAAACGGGCGTTGCGTATTGGATCGAGGCAGGACAGCTCCTGGTTGCCTCTGATTTCAAGCTCTTCCAGTGATCGGTACGTGACATAAGCGGTAAGTCGCGCGTCGGGATACATCGGAGTGGTCGTGTATCCATATTTATACTTCTTCTCAGCGTATTTGGCCTTGTCAAGGAAGATATGAAGGGTATTTCCGCGCTGCTTTATGTTGATCTTTTCGGCAGGTACACCCTCATAGACCAAACGGATGCTTTCCTGGTCGCCCTGAGTCAGTACAAGGTTGATGCGCGGGGAGGCGATGATTTTGCTGAACGGTTTTAATGACGACGTGATTTCCTGTGCGGTCGCGGAAGTGATCAGGGTCAGCGACACAACAATAGCGAGGGCGTTTTTCATGAATATTATATTAAAATGGGTTTGTCTGTTGTCGATACAGACTAATTTTCCCTTCCTAAGGTTGCACGAAGTCAGTCATTTCTCAAAGAATCTACTGGTTTTCCTACGGCTGCGCCATAAGCCTGGAGGCTCACAGACAGAACGGCGATGCTGATAGTCAATAAGCCGGCCGCGACGAATATCCACCATTCGATGGAAACCCGATATGCAAACTGGTCCAACCACCGCCTCATGAACCACCATGCCACCGGCCATGCGAGCAGGTTGGCGATGATCACCAGCTTCAGAAAGTCTGCATTCAAAAGGGCCAGGATCTGGTTAACGCTCGCCCCCAGGGCCTTACGGATGCCGATCTCCTTTGTGCGCTGTTCAACCGAGAATGCCGAAAGACCGAGAAGGCCAAAGCATGCAATGAATATGGCAATACATGTAAGCAATGTGAAAAGCAGACCCATCTTGCGTTCAGAACTGCTTTCATGCAGGAAGTTTTCCTCTACAAGGGAGTAGTCAAAGGGCGCCCCGCCCGAATATTTGCTGAAGATTGCCCGTATGGTTTCTATTTTCCGCTCCGTGTCGCCCGGTGTAATGCGGATGGCCATTTCCCATCCGGGTATATCTGCAAGAAGGAAGGCGACGGGGCTTATGGAATCCTTCAGGGATTGGAAATGGAAGTCACGGACGATCCCTATAATATTTCTCATTCTGATGCCTGGCCCTGCGTCATAGGTAATTACACTTTCCACCCCTTCGATGTTAAGATTTCTTGCAGCCGTCTCGTTGAGAATGACGGCAAGCGTGTCGTAGGGGAGTTCCCTGGAGAAATTGCGCCCGCGCACCAAGGTGTATCCCATGGTCTCGAAATGATCATGGTCCACTTCGTATACATTGACCAGAAAATCACGCGTTGTTCCTTCGGGCCTTACAAGCGCCTGCCAGTCGACATTAGGAGGGAGGCGGCTTGCAAAACTTGCCGATACGATATCGGGATGCTGAAGCAGTTCGTCCTTGAATGCAGCTGCATTTTTGCCAAGGTTCTTGGTGTGAAGCAAGTTGACGAGGTTGGTTTTGTCGAAACCTACATCGACACGCCGGAGATAGGCCAGTTGGTGGTACACGACAAGCGTCGCAATGATGAGACCGGTGGAGATGAAAAACTGGAACACGACAAGCGCATTCCGGATTCCATAGCTTCGCATGCCAGCGCGAAGTTTACCGCGCAAAGATTCTGCGGGATTAAACTGCACGAGATAAAACGCCGGGTAACTTCCCGCGACGGCACCCGTAAAGATCACGAACAACAGTGCGCATAGGATGAACACCGGGCTTCCCATGATCCCCAGGGTCAATTGCTTTCCGGTGAAATAGTTGAACGGGCCGAGCAATACGATTACCAGCAATAGCGACAAGACCAGGGCTACCAGCACATAGATGTACGACTCCATCAGGAATTGGCCCATGAGGCGCGCGTTCTGCGCTCCGGCGGCCTTTCTGACGCCGATTTCTTTGTACCGACTTGCCGAGCGAGCCGTGAACAGGTTGGTGAAGTTGATACAGGCGAGAGTGATAATGAAAAAGCCGATCGTCGCAATGATATAAACATCGCGGATGTCCCCGTTCTTTTCGATCTCGCCATCCAGTGCCGAGTACAGGTGGATGCGGGTGAGCGGCTGCAGAGTAGGCTTTACATCATTTCCCTGTTCACGAAATTGGTCGATGTCGATTTGCGCCATCGTCCGTAATTGCTCCGCGAGGTTCTTTTTGTATATCGTGTCGACATGTGCCTGCAGCGTATCGCGGTCTGTGTTGTCACGCACTTTGATGTACGTGTATACCGCGCCGTCGGTCCAGTTGTTGGCGTGGTCGTCCCACGAGCTTAGTGAAAGAATGTGTGTGAAGTGAAAGTGAGATTGGAGCGGCGGATCTTCGGCAATTCCTGCAACGTTGGCGAGGTATCCCTGGGCGAGCACCAAAGTCTTACCTAGGGGCGATGTGTCGTGTGGACCCTCGTATCCGAAGTATCTCCGCGCGGCCGACTCCGTGATCACGATATTCCGTGGCCCACTGAGCACGCTGTCGGGGTGTCCGGCAACCAGCTTGAAATCCCAAAAGCGAAAGAAGTTCGGATCCGAGAGAAGCAGGTAGTTCTCAGTAAAAGCCTTGTCCTCATAGCGAATAGGGAACGTCTCCCAACGGGTGAGACGAAGGAAGGATTCGATGTCGGGGCATCCTGCAGCCATTGCGGGTCCGACAGGAAATCCCACCGACGATGAGCGCAGGGACTTGCCCTCCAGTATCCCCGTAGCGGCTATCCGATAGATACGATGCGCGTCGGTGTGAAACCGGTCGTAGGCAATTTCATCCTGGATATAGAGAACAATAAGAAGGCTGCAAGTGATGCCGAGGGTCAGGCCTGTGATGTTGATCAGGGTGAATACCTTGTGCCTTACGAAATATCGCAACGCGATCGTCAGGTAGTTCTTAAGCATGACTCGTGTTCACGGTGGGTATGGCCGGACGGACTTTTTGAAGTTGAAAGTTAGGCGAATTTTCCTATGCTCTATTTCAAGGGCATCCAATATTTTTTTGCAGTGCCCTTTAAGCCCCTTCCTTTTGACGCTTGATCTTGACTTTTGCGATAGGTCCAACGGAGATGGGTACTTTCTCCGTTTCCACATTGGCTGCTTCCAGGCCGTACATCTCGGCTGTCGACAGGCTAAAGCGTTTGATGAGTCGGTATCCCTGGATGATCAACCGCTCAAAGTTGGAGATGTCGCTGTCGCTAGACGCCCATGAGTGAATAATTATGAATTTGAAGTCGGAGAACATGCTGTACTTATGCAGCGATGGGTAGGGACTAACAAGGTCGATCTCCCCATTATCAGCCATCTCATGGATGATCTTGCTGAACAGCAGATTTACCCGGTGAGGTGTCTTGAATCCGAGAATCAACCGGACAAAGAAGCAACGCTTGGGAATGATAGTGTCGACAGTGTACTTGCTGGTGTATGGTGTGTCAACAGTGTCCACGTGCAAAAACCAGTACACGTCGGCTCGCTTCGGCCTCTTTCTGAAGATCGAATAGATGATGTTCGAGTCGATGTAACGCATACTGTTTGCCATGGCAAGATAGACGAGATTGGTCGCCTCCTTGGGGACTGTCGTGTCCTGCTGGAGGTCCTGCAGCATCCCTACGTAATGTTTGAGGTCGACAAACTCGGTATGACGTTCACGAAGTCTCCGCGCGCGCATGAGCACGTACATGATCAGGTAAAAGAAGGCCGCGATAACGAAGGTGAACCACCCGCCATGAGGGAACTTGTGAAGGTTGGATATGAGAAACATTCCCTCGATGCTGAAGAATACGATGCCGAGCACTGACGATTTGAACACGGATTTTTTCGCTGTTGCGAAGTAGAAGACCAACAGTGACGTCGTCATGAGCATGTCGACAGTGATGGCAAGTCCATATGCCGATTGCATCTGCGTGGAATACTGGAAGAACAATACCACCACCACGCAGCCTACCATCAGTATCCAGTTAATGGAAGGGATATAGATCTGTCCGCGAACTTCGCTCGGGTAGCGCACCCTGGTAGCGGGCCAGAGCTTCAGTTTCATCGCCTCGTTGATCAGTGTGAACGTGCCCGAGATCAACGCCTGACTTGCGATACAGGCAGCCATTGTGGCAATGATAATGCCGTAACCCAGCATCCAGTCGGGCATAATTGCATAAAAGGGATTGGTATTGCCCAGCGTTGTGCCTTGCTGTGTAAGCAGCCACGCGCCCTGTCCGAAGTAATTCAACAACAGACAGACTTTGACAAGACCCCAACCGACCCGAATGTTTTCCTTTCCGCAATGGCCGAGGTCTGAGTACAAAGCTTCAGCACCGGTAGTACAGAGGAAGACAGCTCCCAATATCCAGAATCCCCCGGGGTAGTGCGTCAGCAGGCGGTACGCGTAATATGGATTGAATGCATTAAGTATTGACAGGTTGTCTCCTACATGCATGGCACCCACAGCGCCGATGAACAGGAACCATATCAGCATGATGGGCCCGAATGTTGTTCCCAGCATCGTTGATCCGAACTGTTGGGAGACAAACATGCCGACGATTATGGCAACCACTATAGTCAGCACCGTGTTGTGCCCGATATCGGGGATGAGCATGTTGAGCCCTTCCACGGCTGAGGTCACACTGATGGCGGGAGTGATAAAACCATCCGCGATGAGGGTAGCGCAACCCAGTATGGCGGGATAAATCAGCCATCTGGCCTTGTAGCGCCGCACGAGAGCGTAGAGGGCGAAGATACCACCTTCACCCTTGTTGTCGGCGTTAAGGGCGAGAATGACATACTTTACTGTCGTGATGAGCGTAAGCGTCCATACGATGCACGACAATCCGCCGATAATGAGTTCGGGGTTGATCTCGTTGTCGCCGGCAATGGCTTTGAACACGTACAGCGGTGAGGTTCCGATGTCGCCGTAGATGATGCCGAGCGAGATTAAAACGCCGGCGGAGGAGAGCTGCTTGTGACGTTGAGTCAGGTCCATGGCATATACGCCGATCCTGCGGCGTGTGATAGTGCAGTCCCCATTTGGGTGGTAGCTATCTTGAAAACCGGGGCAAATTTAGCCGGCCAACCAGCAATACCAAATCAAAAAGCGGGAATAAAAGGCTCCTGCCGGCCGTCGGGAATAATGTCGGCTGACCTGTCAGGCGAACAATTTTCCCGTTTTTGCTCCTTTGCAAACGAAAACAGCCCTTATTTTTGTCTTATACACAAAAAACCAATCCTTTATGCTTAGGAATTTAGTGCTTTTCATACCGGTTGCCGGCATGCTGGCTATCAGCTGCGGGACACAGGATAAAGAAAGACTTCAGTCGCGTATCGACTCGTTGGAAGTCGAGCTGCAAAACAGCCAGAGGGTGGCGCAGACGCTGCAGGAAGTAGGCATCCTTCTCGACTCCATCGATGCCAGCCGGCAAATGCTGAAAGTGAATATCGTGGAGGGCACTACCTTCGACGACTACACCGCGCGCATGCGCGATCTCAAGAATTACGTTGCAGAAACAGAAAAGAAGATCGACGCGCTTGAAGAAGATTTGAAAAAGCAGACCAGCGGCGCTGCATCGCTTCGGGCAACCATCAGCAGGCTGCGCAAAGACCTGCAGTCGAAGACCGAGGAGATTGCAGTACTTCAGGAGCAGGTTGAAAAATTCCGTAGTGAAAATGAAAACCTTGTCCAGACGGTAGGGCTTCAGGAAGCCATGCTCGAAGACAAGGAAGCTGAAATACTTGCAAAGCAGCAGGAACTTGCCCTCATCGAGGCGCGCATCCAGGAACTCATGATTCAGTCTAAGATGAGCGAAGCCGACGCATACTATGCGCGCGCTGCAGCGGTAGAGGAGGCTGCTAATCGCACCAAGCTGGCACCCAGAAAAAAGCGGGAAACGCTGGCTGAGGCAGTTGAGCTTTATAAGAAAGCCCTTTCCCTTGGCAAAGAGGAAGCTCAGGCGAAAATCGACGAATTGGAGAAGAAAATCTGATCCCCAGTTAACCGGTAGGCCAACGTTAACGCGTTGGGAAAACACGCACGACTTCGGGGTGACCGCATAATTCCCTTTGAAGGACACGTCCGGGGTTGTATACTTGCGTGAAATGTCTCCAACGCTCAATGAAATAAAGGCGCCTATCGCCGGCGAGATGAAAGACTTCGAGCTGAAGTTCCGGGCATCCATGAAGACCCGGGTACTGCTGCTCGATAAGATCATGGACTACATCGTCAAGCGCAAAGGCAAGCAGATGAGGCCCATGTTTGTCTTTCTTAGCGCTGGCACAACCGGAAGGATAAGGGAGTCTACCTTTCGCGGCGCTTCCCTCATTGAATTACTACACACGGCAACGCTCGTACACGATGACGTGGTTGACGAAGCAAACTACCGCCGTGGTTTCTTTTCCGTAAATGCTTTGTGGAAGAATAAGGTCGCCGTTCTTGTCGGCGACTTTCTTTTGTCGCGTGGATTGCTGCTGTCGGTTGAAAGTCAGGATTTCAATCTTCTCCAGATCGTGACCGACGCGGTAAAGGAAATGAGTGAGGGCGAATTGTTACAGATCGAAAAGTCGCGGCGGTTAGATATGACGGAAGAAGTCTACTTCGACATTATCCGGCAAAAGACAGCTTCACTCATTGCCTCGTGCTGTGCGGTTGGCGCAAGTTCATCCGGCGCGGATGCCAACGCTGTCAACCGCATGTGGAGATTTGGTGAAAAGATCGGCATGGCGTTTCAGATTAAGGATGACCTTTTCGATTACGGGGAGTCGGAGATTGGCAAACCACTGGGTATCGATATCAAAGAAAAGAAGATGACGCTGCCGCTTATCCACGCGCTGTCGAAAGCTCCGTGGCTTGAACGCAGGAAGATCATCAGGACGATCCGCAATGACTCGGACAAGCCCAAGAAAGTCCGCGAAGTTATAGACTTCGTTCGTGCCTCCGGCGGCATCGAATACGCACAGGAAGCGATGCGTAAGTTTCACGCGGAAGCCCTTGAGATTCTTGATACATTTCCGGATTCCGTCTATCGCAAGTCGCTCCGCCAGCTCGTACAATTCACGATCGACAGGACCATGTAAAAAACGGAACCCCTGCCGGTCAGGACAGGGGTCCTCTTAATATATAGCGGTAAAGAAATTTCAGGCGCTGATGCGGGAACGTCCAGCCTCGAGGATGGCATAATCCTTCCAGTCCTGGTAACTCTTGGGATCCAGCATCTCCAGTGCCGGCCCTGAGTTTTCAGGGACGAATTCGCCTTCCTGTTCCCACCACAATTGTGCAAACCGTTTTGCCCTTTCGCGGTCGATGCCTTCGAAGAGGTTAATACATGTGTCTGAAATGATCCAGGGGTGTGGTATGCTGCTGTACTTCTCAAAGATCAGGCTACGCATCCTGGTACCATGCTCTTCATTACGGAAATGTGAGATGGTGTACGACATCGTCTCCGGTTCGGTCATCACCATATCCCAGTATTTACGGGAGGTTACCACCTCAGCGGTAGTGAGCAAGTAGCCAAAACCCCTGTCAATCTGCTCACGGGTGATTGGACACCGGGCTTTGAGCTCCTTCTTTTTGGTGGTCTTTCCGAATAGCCTACTGAATAGAGTCATGGTGTCAATAGTTAGCGCAATAACGCGTGGCCGGGTCTGCTTCGTATACCATAGATACTCCAGAAGCGGCGAATAGTTGCATGTATGACTGAAAAAGTTCTCAAAAAGTTACAGACCGACCTGGGAAACCATCGTTCCTGCTACAGCTGGCCCGCTTTCTGGCGCTTTTCGTAATGGGCGAGAAAGTCTTCGAGTTTATCAGCGGGAATCTTCTTCGCGATGATCTTCTTTCTGTTATCCAGTACATAAATAGTCGGATACTGTACGGAATCGTACAGATCCTGGTAGGGGCCAACGTATGTACGGGGACCGTTCACCGTAATCCATTTCATCCCCATCTCCTTTATATAATTGGCCATTTTGGCCATCGATGTATCCGATGAAACGGCAAACACTTCCACGTCGAAGCGGGCTTTGTTCTTCTCGTAGAAGGCGACCAGCTTCGGCGTCTCCTGACGGCAATGGCTGCAGTCGGGGTCGAAGAAATAGATTATAGTGTACTTCGACTTGATATCATACAGTGCGCGAGGCTTGAAGTTGACGTCCTGCATGATGAGGTTGGGCCCCGTGTTTCCCAACAGGCTCTTGCGAAGTCGGTCAGCATGCTGCCGCATGTTTTTCTTCATCTGCTCATTCGCCCAGTAATCCATTTCGCCGGTGGCGAAGTAAGTATCATTGAGATAGACGAACACCGCGTCAAGCCCCATGATGTCGGGGTTTTGGTATTTCAGGACGAGTTGGAAAATAAGGTACTTGTAAGTCTCCGGATTCTTTTTCGCCTTGCTTACCATGAACTCTATGGCGCGTTTGACGGTATCGGGATCCGGCGCATAGAGTTTATCAAGGTATTCGTAGACCTTTTCGCGGTAGAAAGGCTTGGGCATGCGGATCAAGGCATCGTCAGCAAGATCGAAGTTGTCAAAGAAATGCTCACGATACCATTTGAGCTGAAATGTCGAATCAATGCTCCCATCGGGTCGCCTGGGTGGTTCGGGTGCCTTGAGTGGCCGCGTCGCCTGGAAGATTTTGCTTGTGATGGTGCCGGGATGTTCGCGAATGATCTTTTCGTGATAGTCGGCAACGCTGGCGTTCACGGCATCGAGCTTCTCCCGCGCGGATTTTTTTGCTTCGTCAGATGCAGTGCTGTCTTGAACAACTGCGACGAAAGGCTGGGCTTCATCATGACGCGCTTTATTGAAGCGCATGTTCTCGAAAAAGATCGTGTTGTCAATGTCGCCCGTAACCTTCATGTGCTCGATATACCCCGACGTGTCCGTCTCCAGCCTGAACTGCTGGTCGACTCCCACTGCGAACTCAAGTAACCGTGTCTTGTTGATTGCAATAAGGTAGACGCCCTGAGGCAGGGTCTCTGATCCCTTAAAGCGAAATTCGCCGTTGCGGTCTACTACCGCTGTGTCCCGACGATAGGTACTCTCTCCATAATAGTACCCGAGCCAGACCGTTGTATCACGGAGCCCTTTGATCCTGAACTGGAGGTCGTAGCCTTGCTGACCGAGAAGCGGCAGCGACGACAATAGTGCCAAAACGACTAAACTAATGCGCATGAAGGGTTCATTACATTACAAATCTCTCAAATTCCGTGCTGGAATTGCAAATTTATTTCGATCGGTCGACACGGGAGTGTGGCGTACGCTGCGGAGATTTGGGCGGGTTGTTGCCTATCGTACGATTTCATAGTTTTGTGCGGCCTCAGCTATGACGTTGCAAATCAGGAACCTCACCAAGATCTACGGACGACAACGTGCTGTCGACAACATCTCGTTCGAAGTGGGGCGCGGAGAGATCGTAGGATTTCTCGGACCGAATGGCGCTGGCAAGTCGACCACGATGAAGATCGCGACGACGTACCTTCCACCAACGTCTGGAAGCGTACTGGTTGAAGGCCTTGACGTGAGTCGTTATCCTCAAAAGATTAAACGTATCATCGGCTACCTTCCCGAACACAATCCGCTCTATACTGATCTTTACGTTCGGGAGTACCTGCGTTTCGTTGGCCGGTTCTACGGTATGCGCGGTCGTACGCTTACGTCTGCGGTGGATCGTATCATTGAAGTGTGTGGACTGACAGCTGAACGACATAAACGCATCGAGATGTTGTCAAAAGGTTACCGGCAGCGCGTAGGCCTCGCACAAGCGTTGCTTCACGATCCGCGTGTGGTAATCCTTGATGAACCCACATCGGGGCTTGATCCGAATCAGATTCTTGAAATCCGAAAACTCATTCGCGAAACCAGTCGCGACAAGACAGTAATTTTTTCTACCCATATCCTGCAGGAGGTGCAAGCATTGTGCGATCGTGTCGTCGTCATCAACAAGGGTAAGCTTGTCGCCGACGACAAACTCGATCGTCTGCTGGCACACGCGTCGCGCAAACCGGCGATCGTCGTCGAATTCGGTGCTCCAGCGGATTTGGGCGAACTCAGTCGGATACCGGGTGTCGCTGCGGTCGATATGCTTGATGGCAACCGCTGCAGGATAACACCTGCCGAGGGCGCCGATCCGCGCCCTGAAATTTTTCGGTATGCCGCTGACCACAACCTTCCGCTTCTGGGCTTACGCCAGGAGGAAGGATCGCTGGAGGATGTGTTCCGTGACCTCACGCTTCAATCACAGCAAGCATGATCCAGGTTCTGTCTAAGGAATTCAATAGCTTTCTAAACTCACTCATCGCCTATATCGTCATCGGCGTATTTCTGACGGCTATGGGACTTCTGATGTGGGTGTTCCCCGACACTTCAGTACTGGCCTACGGCTATGCTGATATGAGCACGCTCTTCATGCTCGGACCATACGTCTTCATGTTTCTTATTCCTGCCATCACTATGAAGAGCTTTGCCGAAGAGCGCAAGGCAGGTACTATGGAGTTGTTGCTGACGCGTCCGGTCACGGATTGGGACATCATCCTCGGAAAGTTCCTGGCTTGTTTTCTTCTCGTGATCGTGTCGCTCATTCCGACCCTGGTGTATTACATTTCAATCTACCGCCTGGGTGACCCGGTCGGTAACATCGACAGCGCAGGTGTCATGGGATCCTACATTGGTTTCCTTTTGCTTGGCGGTGTATTTTGCACGGTGGGTATACTTGCTTCTGCGATCACGCCCAACCAGATCGTGGCGTTTATCACGGCTGCGTTTCTGTGTTTCTTTCTCTACGCCGGCTTCGACCGCCTCGCTGCGATAAACCTGTGGTCGGAATACGCGCTTGCCATCCGGCAACTTGGTCTGCTGTATCACTATGAAGCGATTGGAAAAGGACTGGTAGATAGTCGCGATCTGATCTACTTCTTCAGCGTTGGATTTGTCATGTTGTCAACTACCAAAGTGGTGTTAAGCGCTCGATCATGGTGAACTGGGGAGACAAAAAGTTGGGTGATCTGTTGCAATTGGCCAACGCCGTCGCGCTGGTCGTGTTAATCAACCTGATTGCATCCGACCGTTTCTTCCGCATCGATCTCACTGAAGAGAAAAGATACACCATCAAACCAGCGACCCGGGAATTGCTTGAGTCCCTCGATGATGATGTTTACGTGGAAGTATATCTTGAGGGTGAACTCAACGCAGGATTCCGCCGCTTTCAGAATGCGATTCGCGAGACGCTGAACGAGTTCAGAATTTACTCCAACAACAAAGTCAATTTTACCTTCGTCGATCCTACCGCGGCCATGAGTGCGAAAGCGAAGAACGAGTTCATTCGCGAGCTTGCGGAAAAAGGTATTACACCGACGAACGTCGTGGAGCGCGTAGACGGTGAGACGTCAGCCAAGCTGATTTTTCCTGGTGCGCTCGTCTCCTACGGAGGTTTCGAAACAGGTGTGATGCTGCTGAAGGGCAGTAACGCACAATCACCCGAGGAGGAGATAAACCAATCGATAGAAGGAGTAGAGTTTGAAATAGCCAACGCCATTTACAAACTTTTCAATACCGACCGGAAGAGGGTAGGGCTGCTCAGGGGTTATGGACAGCTGGACTCACTTGACATCGCAGGCTTCAACAACGCATTACTGGAATTATACGACGTGAGAAAGGTCGACCTTTCACGTCGATCCAACCTGGATGGATACCAGGTAGTGATTATCAACAATCCTACCGAGCCGTTCAGTGAGGCGGACAAGTACAAGATCGACCAGTTCATCATGCGCGGTGGGAAGGTAATGTTCCTTCTCGACCGATCCGATGCGTCGATGGATAGCGCTACGTACGAGCACTCCGTAGCATTGCCCCGCGATGTAAACCTGGACGACATGTTGTTCCGGTATGGCGTCAGAATCAATCATGACCTCGTTCAGGATCGCCATGCCGCGTTGTATCCGATTGTCACGGGACAATCAGGCGACAGGCCCAGGATGCAGATGCTGGACTGGCCGTTCTTTCCCTTGATCAATCACTACGCTGATCATCCCGCCACGCGCAACCTGGATGCGACGCTCACGCGCTTTGTAAGCAGCATCGATACCGTACGTGCCGATGGTGTTCGCAAGCTTCCCATTATGACTACATCGCAGTATACGCGGGTAGTTGGCTTGCCTGCGAACATTACGGTCAATCAGTTGCTGCAGGTACGACCTGACCAGTTCAACGCGGGTAGCCGTGTCGTTGGCTACCTTCTCGAAGGGCGATTTACCTCGCTTTACCGGAACCGGTTCCCTCCGGATGGCGTCAGCACCGAGGGTCGACGGGATTCGAGTGTGCACACTTCGCTGGTGGTGATCTCCGATGGGGACATCGCGCGGAGTGAGATCAATCCGCGAACAGGACAGGCTCAGCCGCTGGGATTCGATCCCATGACGAATTATACTTTCGCAAACGAAGATCTGCTCATGAACCTGATGGCCTGGCTTACAGATGAGCAAGGGTTGATCACTGTTCGTGACAAGGAGATTCGGATCAGGCCGCTGGATCGTGCGCGGGCTTCCAGGGAAAAAACGCAATGGCAGGTGTTAAACCTGAGCTTGCCCGTTGTGCTGGTCGTTGTGTTTGGCCTGGTGCGGGCGTGGCTTAGAAAGAGAAAATTTGCACGGGTGTAGCGTATGCAGAGAAAGAAAAACATTTTCCTTGCTGTTTCTCTAATGGTCCTGGTGCTCGCCTGTTTTGGTGTGTATTATGTAAAGGATGCTGACGGAAGCGATGTCGACAAAGACTTGTTCCGACCCGACGATCTGGCGTCAGTTGATCGTGTTGTGCTCACCGGTCCACGTGGAAAGGTCGATCTGGCGGTGCGTGGTTCGCGGTGGCGTGTAAACGACGAGGTCCTTGCAGACGGAAATCTTATCGACGTCCTCTTTGCCACGCTGCAGCAGGCGGAAGCGCGCAGGCCCGTGGCGGTGCGGATGCGCGAGGTGGTGAGTCGCCAACTGGATAGTGCCGGGGTTCGGGTTGAGCTCTTCGCAGGCGGTGACGAGGTGATGACCTTCCTTGCAGGCGGAAACGCGGCGCGAACGGAAGCCTATTTCAGGGAGCCGGATTCCGACACACCTTATGTAATGGTGATCCCGGGCTACCGCGTCTATGTTTCCGGCATTTTTGAATTACCGGCGTCCGGCTGGAGAGACCGTCATGTGTTTTCGCTCAACTGGATGAATTTCAGCGGGCTGGAAGCGTCCTTCCCGAACGATCCGGCCGGAGGATTTACTGTGGTTCGTGAAGGAAACGCGGCCGTAATACCCGGGATGGCGCAAGCTGATACAACACGCCTTAACGATTTCATGGACAACATCTCCTTTCTCACGGCGAACGAATTTATGGAAACCGACCCCGACAGCATCCGGTCGCTCAATGCTTTAATGAATGTCACGGTCAAGGATGTCGGAGGGCGCGCTTACCACCTTGAACTGTATTCCGGGGATGGGAATAGCTCCGCGGTTTATGGCGTTGTCGACAGCTCCGCGGTGGGCGTTTTTGACCGCGATAAGATCGATGCGATTCTGCGGAAAAAGTCCTGGTTTAGATCGAATTAGACGCCCCGGTTTGCGTTTCCTAAATTCGGTTTTCTTTCTAACTTTAGGGCTCTCTAACAACCAATAACCACTAACCACGAATGAAATTCATCGTAAACTCCGTGTATCTGCTTAAGCAGCTCTCCAATATTAACGGGGTGATAACTACCAATCCAGTTGTTCCAATACTTGAGAATTTCCTGTTCGAGTTGGACAAAGGCACCTTGACGGTCACAGCCTCCGATCTCCAGACGAGTATGATTACTGAGTTGCAGGTGGAGTCCAAAGAAAAAGGCAGCATTGCCGTGCCCGCTCGGATTCTTTTGGAAACCCTCAAAAACCTTCCGGAGCAACCGGTGACGTTTTCTATCGATGAATCTTCCTACAGCGTCGAAATCATTTCTGACAACGGCCGCTATAAGCTTTCCGGAGAAAATGCTACGGACTTCCCCCGTGTACCGTCCGTATCGAACGACTTCTACGCTGAGATTTCTTCGGAAGTACTCGCCCGCGCCATCAGCAATACGATCTTTGCTACCAGCAACGACGAACTCCGTCCTGCGATGACGGGGGTGTACATCAACCTGGGCGAAAAGAATACGGTGTTCGTTTCCACCGACGGCCATCGCCTAGTTCGTTACAGACGGAAAGATGTAACCTCTGAGAACGGCAGCGCGATTATTATACCACGCAAGGCATTGAACCTGCTGAAGACAACGTTGCCGACGGAGAATACGCCGGTGAGCCTCGACTTTAACATGTCGAACGCGTTCTTCCGCTTTGGCAACATCAAAATGATATGTCGTCTTATCGACGAACGGTTCCCGGATTTCGAAAATGTAATTCCGGTCAACAATAGCATTAAGATGACGATCGACCGGCTTGAGCTGCTTGGCGCTCTGAAGCGTATTTCAATTTACGCGAACAAGACGACACACCAGGTACGGCTCAAGATCACAGGCAGCGAACTGCAGATTTCGGCTGAAGACCTCGACTTCTCCAACGAGGCAAATGAGCGCCTTTCCTGCGAACACGAAGGGGAAGACATCGAGATCGGATTCAACGCACGCTTCCTTATCGAAATGCTGTCGAACCTCGACGTCGATCGCGTTCAGCTTACCATGTCGGCACCCAACAAGGCTGGAGTCATCCTTCCTGCAAGTACCGACTCCAATGAGGATATCCTCATGCTGGTGATGCCTGTGATGCTCAATCAGTACGCGTAGTCGTCGGTTCGATCAGTCCCCGTTTCCCCAGTTCGATAACCTCCATACGCGCGAGGCGTCCTTCGTGCGCTTCGAATCGTAGCATGGTGCGTATCGGGTGCAATCCGTGATGTCCGGCGGCGCCGGGATTCAGGTACATGACGCTCGTTGCTTCGTCCTTCATGACGCGAAGGATGTGCGAATGGCCGCACACCAGCACGCCGGGCTTACGCTCGGCAAGAAGTTTCTTTACACGAGGGTTGAAGCGCGGGGGGCTGCCGGCGATATGCGTCATTAAAATCAGGATTCCTTCGCAGTCGAACCAAAGGTCCTCAGGATAGCGCCTCCGCATGGCGGGATCGTCGATGTTGCCGTGCACTGCCCGGAATGTCTTGAAATTCTCGAGCGCGTCGGCAACTTCCGTCGAGCCGATGTCGCCGGCATGCCATATCTCATCGCATTCCGCAAAATAGTCGAAGACCCGCGGGTCCAGGAATCCATGGGTATCGGATAGCAAGCCAATTTTCACTGCGGGATAATCTGATTGCGTCTGCAATGTAAGAATCAGCCAAAGGTTGTGAAAAAAGGGGTGATTTTCCTTCGCGGAGGACGAAATGTCGACCGTTCTCGAGTATCACGTTCGTATCAAGATATTGAAAAAGGAGGCCCTGTCGCTCGCCGACATTTCAATTCCGCTGTACCGCTATCCAAGCATGAAAACAAGATCGACTTCATCGGATTAAAGGCTTCCTCATTCATACTTGCCCCTGACGGCTCTATCGTGGAGACGAAACGCTCTAACAAGAATGTGTTGACTGAAAAATACGATGAGGCAGAGGTGAAGAGTAGCTATCGGTGACCAGGTCTGTTGAATCCTTTCCTTGCGAACCGGACGGTTCGGAACCCCTTTGTGTGGCAGATGGACTGTATCCCGTGGATTTTGGGACGACGCTGGACGAAGGGATTACTATCGTCGTGAATTTTCCGGAAGGCATTCGGCTCAAGAACCTGCCGGAGGAGGTAGAACTGGTATTGCCCGGGAAGGGGGCACTATATGCTGAAGGCCCAGAACGACGGTCGGCGGGTGACGATTTTCAGCAGGCTGTTGACCAGGAAGGTGCGGCACAACCACCAGGAATACTTCTATCTGAGGGAATTCTTCGCCCGGATAGTGCAGGTTCAGAATACGGACCTTATTTTTGTGAAAGACTGATGCCCCGCAGTCTTGGCGCAATGCATAAACCTTTAAACGACACGAGGTTACGTTGATCGACGTATTTTCCAGCCTAAATGGTTTATATTGGGCTGATTTGACTTGGATTTTAAGTTTACAAAGCGAAAAGCCTTCCAAAATTTTGAAATGATATGAAGCGGACCGTTCTCCTGATTGTTGCGTTCCTCACTTTTTTTGTAGATAGCCGCGCTCAAAGGTCAGCCGAAGCTCTTGAGCCCAATGAAGCCACCCTTCAGGAACGGTTTACGATCATGCGCGATAAGTCGGAATCCTACTCCGAGTATAAAGTTATTCGTACTTACGTCCTTGATGGGATGTGGAAAATAACCATGGACTCCCTTAGGGCGCAAAAGGCAGCCCTGCGCGAAGCTCAGGCTCAAATCAAGAAACTCCAGGATGAAGTCGCTGCTGTAAACGCCGCCATGAAGAGTAAGGACGAAGCTGTTGCTCAAATGGAACACGACAGCAGCCACATCAATGTCCTGGGCATCGACTTCCTGAAATCAGTTTTCCTTAGCACGGTGGGCATTATTATCCTCGCCTTACTTGTTCTCCTCGGCCTCCTCGTCGCCCGCGTCAAGTGGGTACAGTCTTCTATGCGTGAGAAGATCGAAAACGCCGAAGCACTCAGTCATGAGTTTGAAGAGTACAAACGCAATGCCCTCGAAAAGCAAATGAAGCTTTCCCGTGAATTGCAGGATGAGCGGAATAAGCTCCATGATCTGCGGAGTTCGTGAGGGAATCATTAATCGCCAATCGCTAGTCGCAAATTGCGACTCCCCCTTCCTCGCGCCCGTCGAACGACAATCTTCCAGGAATTTAGTATCTTTTCTGAGGTCGGAATGATGCTCAATGAGCGGAGATTTAATTCCACAGGGTTATGGATGCGGATCCGAAGTCGAACCGAATTGCGTCCGGACTGCTCGCGCAGTTCCCCTACAGTTCTGCCCTGGAGTGGCTCGAGACAAATGGCACAGGTGGCTGGTCGTCTTCAACGGTTTCCGGCGCACATTCCCGGAGGCATCATGGGCTTCTAGTAACGGCTGAAACCCCGGATGCTGATCCTTTTGTGGTTTGTTCAAAGCTCGAAGAGTCCATCATCGAGTCTAATACCCGGTTTGATCTCGGCTGCAATCAATATCCAGGCGTAATTTATCCAGCCGGCCATCAGCACCTGATCGGATTCGAACGCAATCTATTCCCTGTCTTTACGTACCAGGTAGCGGGACTTACCATTCGGAAAACGATTGCTGCATTGCACGGTGAGCCTACGGTCGTAATCCTGTACGAGTTTGGGTCTTTTGCCCGACCGTTCACTCTTGAACTGAGACCCATGTATTCAGCACGCTCAGTGCAGAACCTGTCGGTCGCGAATGAGTTCATCAATCGACAGTACGTTTTCTCCAATGGTGTATTACGGCTAAAGAACTACAGCTCAACTCCTGAAATATTTATCAGTGTTCCCGGGTCAACTTTCCGCGAAGATCAGCATTGGTACTACAATCTCATTTATGTATCTGAACTTACACGCGGTGCGGATCATACGGAAGACCTGTACAGCCACGGTGTATTTTGTGTGCGTCTGAAAGGAGGTGATAAGTTGGGCGTCATTGTTTCCACGATAGAGCCACAGGCACGTCGCAATGCATTCGCCCTTTTTCAAAAGGAGGAACGAAGACGAAAGAAGTTAACCAATGATGCTGAGACGGAGAAGGTGAAACTGCTGACGCTCGCAGCCGATCAATTTGTCATTTCAGATCGGGAAAACAAACCGGTCGTGAAAGCAGGGTATTATGTAACGGAATCCACACGACAGGACGTGCTTGTCTCGGTGCCTGGTCTGTTCCTGCCAACGGCGCGGCACAAGGTAGCCAGACGCATTCTGCAGGAGCTGGCCGCATCCCTGGGGAAGGTCGGTCCCGGCGGGAATGCAACGTCGTGGACCGTTGAAGAAATCTTGTGGTATTACCTCGCGGTGTATCAGTACTACCTGTTCACCAGGGATGCTGCGTTCGTCAGGACATTGCTGCCCATGCTTACGAGCATCGTGGAGTACCTGGTCAAAGGCTCGCTGTCAATTGGGCATGTTGATGAAGATGGCATGTTGGTTACGATGATTTCCGAGTCTGCCGATGGTGTGCCCGTTCGATCGATGCCAGTGAACGCTCTTTGGTACAATGCGGTCCGCATCCTCGAGTTCTTGCTGACCGAGGCTGGGAGAGGCAAGGACCCATCGCGTTATAGCGCCCGCGCGGAGAAGGTCATGGAAAACTTCATCAGGGTGTTCTGGAACGAAGAAGACGGATGCCTGTATAACTACTTCATTGGCTCGACGGCAAATAGAGAAATTCGTCCTCATCAGCTGTACGCAATTGTGTTGCCCTATCCGCTGTTGTCAAAACACCGTGCCGACCGGGTTTTACACGTGATTGAAAGAGATCTTGTCACACCCCGCGGCCTTCGGTCTCTTAATCCCGGCGACCCAAACTACGCGCCCACAGGCTGTGACACGGGGACACCGGCAAACCTGGGTACTGTGGCGATGCACTGGATAGGCGCTTACGTCGATGCGCTCATCCTCCTGCGTGGCTCAAGAGGGAGATCGGAAGCCCATTCCATATTGGAAATGGTGCTTGAAGACCTCGACAGGGGTTGCGTGGGAACCCTATCGGAATACTTTGACGGCGACGCGCCACACACCCCGCGGGGAAGCGTAGCCTCCGCCCGGTCCGTGGCCGAAGTACTGCGCGTCGTAACAGAGCACAACCTCCTGCACGAACGTGCCGGAGATAAGGATGTTTTGGCATCGCTGCCGTTCAGGCGTTGAAGTGTTGAAGTGGGGTATGTTTCAACACTTCAACACGCTAAACACTCTTCAGCAACTCACTCCTATATCTGGTGAGTATGCTCGACTTGGAAAGGAAACCTACATACTTCCCTTTGTCCACCATTGGCAGATTCCACTGATTCGTTTCGTCGAACTTTTTCAAAACCTGGTGCAGGTTATCGTTGGGAGAAATGGTGGCATCGGGTGGTGTCATCAATTCTTTGACGGTGACCTTATCGTATAATTCCGTTCTGAAGATGGTCTCCCGCACATTGTCGAGGTGGATGACACCCGCGAGCTTTCCTTCGTCGGTGACGACGGGGAAGGTGTTGCGTCGCGATCGACTGATGGCCTGCACCAGGTCGCGCAGCGTAGCATCCGGATGCACGGGCAGAAAGTTGGTTTCGACAAGGTCGCCCATGTCGAGCCTGCTAAGCAGTACTTTATCGCGATCCTCCACCGAAAGTTTGAGCTTTGCCGACAACTTCTGCGCTTCCATGGATAAGGGCTGGAAGAAGTGTGTCATAAGAATGCTAATGGCCGAGACGATCATGAGGGGAATCATCAGTCCGTAACCGCCCGTTATTTCTGCGATCAGGAATATTGCCGTGAGGGGTGAATGAAAGATTCCACTCAAGATGCCCGCCATTCCGACCAGCGTGAAGTTGGTTTCGGGGATGTTGCCGAGTCCGAGCATGTTAACGAGCCGCGAAAATGCAAAGCCGAGATATGCTCCCATGAAGAGGGAAGGTCCGAAGTTACCTCCGTTGCCTCCGGCCCCTATGGTGATGCCTGCAGCGAGCGGCTTGAGGAACACCATCGCTGCGATGAAAATCCATATCTGCCATTCGTTGTCCAGCAAATCGCGGAGCACACTCGTCTGCGTTAAGTAGGAGGGATGAAGGTTGGAAAGCGTCTTAATGGTTTCGTACCCTTCACCGTAAAGGGGTGGGAACAAGATCAGGAGTATCGCCAATGCCAGCCCCCCGATGATCACCCGCGGCCAAACCCTGAACCGCGACATGAGTCGCTCAGCATAATGGAATGCGTTTGAGTAGTATAGCGACAACATGCCGGCAAGTATGCCGAGCACGATGTAAAAAGGAACGTTATGGTAGTTAAACTCCTGGGTCAGGCTGAACGATAGTATTACGCCTTCCTGGAGAATGATCTTTGACAGCAGCGCCCCGGTGGCCGCCGCCACAATCAATGGTATGAATGCAGACACGCTAACGTCAGTCAGCAACACTTCAATTGCGAAAAGAACACCCGCTATCGGGGCATTAAATGCCGCGGCAATACCAGAAGCTGCCCCACATCCCAGGAGGATCGTGCGGTCCCTGTAGCTGAGCTTGTAGGTTTTCGCATAGTTCGATCCGATAGCGGATCCGGTACTAACCATGGGGGATTCCAACCCACAAGACCCCCCGAAACCTACCGTTAGCGCACTGGTCACGATGTGACCGTACATTTCGCTTTTGGGCAGCAAGCTCGACTGCTTTACGATTGCATAGACAATTTCCGACGATCCCTTTTTTAGTGTTCCCTTGAGAATGTATCGAACATAGAGGACCGTCAGAGCCAGTCCTACCATCGGCAACAAGCTGAAGAAAATGAACTGCTGGTAGTTGACTGCGGCGTAGTCAATAAAGATTTGTATGTAGTGGACGAAGCCCTTGAGAACGATTGCGGCGAGGCCGGCAGATATACCAACCAGTACAGAAGACAAGATGAAGAACTGCCGCGCTGTTAGGGACTCATGAAAATACCTGACAAAGCGGATGACAACCTGGTGCGCCCGTTCTAGCATAGCCGGTGGTATGCGCAAATATAGACCGATCCTTTCTGTATAGAAAATTTTCTCACACTCACACTGACAATGGTCTTACGCGTCCCCATAAACCTTCAGCACCGTTTCCCTTAACACCTTACCAGATTCAGAAAGAATGAACGCAATCGTTGCCGCGATGTCTTCGGGTCTTACCCACTTTGTAAAATCTGCTTTGGGCATTGCAGCGCGATTGTCCGGGGTGTCGATCGTGGACGGTATGATGGCCGCAGTGACTACGTTGTGGCTTGCTCCTTCAGCGTTCAGGACTTCTGCAAGACGAAGCACGAGCGACTTGGAGAGACCGTAGGCCAGATTGTTGGCGCCGTCGCGCGCCCGAAGAGCGGTCCGTGCGCCCACGAGTACAATACGTCCTCCGGTCGACTGCTGCATCATCTGGTTGAAGGCCGGTCGCGCTACGTGATAAGCAGTTTCGAAATTCAGCGCGATCATCTTCCGAATTAGTTCGCTTCCCGTGTCTTTGATCGTACCTCCTGCATAGCCTCCTGCGAGGAGGAGGGCGGCATCAATGGTCTTATGTTTTTCAACGACAGCAGCAACAAAAGCAGATGCTGCTTTCTCATCAGCAAGGTCTATCCGATGGCTTTCATACTGGTCGCCGCTGGCACTGGTATTATCGTTGCCGCCATTACGCGAGGCGGCAATCACGCGGTGGCCGTCAGCCAACAGGCGTGCAACTACTGCCCGGCCGAGATTGCCTGACGCCCCGGTAACGATGATGTTCTTTTTGGGGATTGTGCTCATGATAGTTGGTTAAGCGTACAAATTATACATTTTCATACGACGGTTCAGAAAGTATATACTTGCTTTTTTGAGGTAATCGGCATTACTTGAAAAGCTACGGTGAACCAAACCATGTCTGATCTCCAGCACCCGGGTCAACGACTTTTGTCTCTCGACTTTTTCAGAGGTGCTATCATGGTTCTTCTTGCCCTGGAGGCATCCGGATTTTATGAGATTATGTACGAAACCCAGGGTGGATGGTTCTGGGAACAGTTCTTTCATCATCCCTGGAACGGGCTGCGTTTTTGGGATCTCATTCAGCCTGGATTTATGTTCATTGCGGGAACAGCCATGGCCTTCTCGATGACCAAACAATGGTCGCTCGGGAAGAGTTGGAACGAAACTTTCATCAAAATGCTGAAGCGATGCGGGTGGCTGTTCTTCTGGGGTGTATTGAATTATGCCGTGCGAAGGGACGGACTTTCTTTCGAACTGTGGAATGTTCTTACTCAACTATCGTTCACGCTGCTTGTCTCATTCCTTATTTTCAAATGGTCGTTCTATGGCCAGTTTGCGTTTAGCATTGGGCTACTGGTATTAACGGAGGTCCTGTACCGGTTCACCAATATTCCCGGATTTGATCAGCCGTTTACCGATCAGCACAACTTCGGTAACTACGTTGATCTCATTCTCATGAATCAGATCAACGAAGGAGGTTGAGTCGCGATCAACTGTATTCCGACCGCAGCTCACACGATTTGGGGTGCCCTGGCCGGCAAACTTCTTATGCGCGACGTTGACGCTTCGGTCAAAATAAGAACGCTCATTGGATTTGGAATTGCAGGCCTGGCCGTCGGGTATGCAATGGATTGGACCATTACACCCATCATCAAGCGTATTGCCACAAGTTCGTTTACCATTGCCTCGGGAGGCTGGTGCCTACTCGCCCTGGCTGCCTGCTATTGGTGGATTGACGTCCGTGATCATCGAAAGTACCTGTCTTTCTTCACGATCGTGGGCATGAATCCCATCTTCATATACCTGTTCTTCGAGATCGTTGGCTATCGCTGGTTCAATGGTTATGTCGGCGCCATTACCAACGGCCTCATGAGCATGATAAACACTCCGGAAAATCTCATGCTTATCATTACCTCGCTGGTGATCTTCGGGTTGGAGTGGGGGATGTGCTACTACCTATACAGGAAGCGTATATTCTTTAAGTTATAGGTGCTTGAAGGGTGTCGATTTTGCGACTAGTGATTCGGCTTCGACTTCGCTCAGCCTCCGGATGTTGACTCATACTATAATTGGTGTATCAAGCTTTCGGTGACTTCGACTTCGCTCAGTCACCGGAATTAGGCCACAATCATTTAGCGGAGGCGGGGGATACTGGGAAACAAGAATAAGACCCTATTTCCCCCGGTAGTCTATTCTTGCTGGGTGATCGGATTACTCCGGTGGTTGAGCGGAGTCGAAACTACCGGATTAATCCGATCACCCAAGATCCTTATCTTTATTGAATAAATCCGATTGCTGAGCGAAGTCGAAGCGCGGTTCCTGAGCAAAGTTTCGTGTGAGGTTCGACGCGTTGTTTTCACCCGACGCTTTGGTAGAAGATACCAAATCTCAAATCACTAATCAAAAATCACTATTCACTATTCAAGCGTGTTCGATTAGTGACTAGTGAATAGTGATCTGAGATTGTTGATTTGGTGAAGATCTCAATTAAGCATTTTTGTTACCCCTCTCACATACCCCACAGATTCCGCAAGACCCGGCAGGGGATCATCGCCATCTTTTTCGTACTCGAAGGCGAGGGTGCCCGTGTAGTTGATTTTCTTCATGGCTTTCAGGAAAGCCGGCAGGTCGATGACGCCGCGACCGACTTCGATGGGAGCGCCTTCAGCTTCGCGCTTATCTACATCCTTCAGATGGCAATCGTAGATGCGATCTTTGTATCTGGTGGCCAGTACAATGGGATCCTCCTTGATGCGCACAACGTGGCCAATGTCGATGCAAATGCCTATGCGTGTGTCGAGGTCTTTGATCTTGTTGTGGATGTCGTTAACACTTGAATAGAGTTCATCGCCGGGTCCGTGGTTGTGAATGGCAAGCCGGATGTTGTATTCTTTAACTTTCTGCTCAGTATAAGCCAGCAGTTCATGGTTCGGCACACCAATGATCACTTTCAGGCCCGCATGCCTGGCGTACCCGAACGTCTGATCCACCTCTTCCTTCGTTTTCATGTATATCACACCAGCACCATACAGCTCCAGGCCAGCATTCCTGATCTTGGCTACGGCCTCCTGAATTTGCGCCGGTGACGCGTCGAGGGGAAGGTGCATGCTCTTGAGGGCAATGCGTTTCAGGCCCAGACGTTGTGCGAATTGAATGGTCTGCTCAAGGCTGAACTTGCGGAAAGTGTATGATGTAAGTCCCAACGTCAGTGACGTTTCCGATGCAGTCTCCACGCTGGCAGACCACGCACTGCCTGCCATAGCAGCCGCCGCTGAACAGCCCAGGGTTTTGAGAAATTCTTTCCTGTTAATCATGGTAGCAATTGGGTACGTGGGGGTAATTTAACAGGAAACGGGAAATGTTCGGCCAGGAAAAGGCTAAACGGCCCTTCGACAAGCTCAGGGACCACCCTTCGACAAGCTCAGGGACCACCCTTCGACAAGCTCAGGGACCACCCTTCGACGGGCTCAGGGACCTCCCTTCGACAAGCTCAGGGACCCCCTTCGACAAGCTCAGGGACCTCCCTTCGGCAAGCTCAGGGACCACCCTTCGACGGGCTCAGGGACCGCCCTTCGACGGGCTCAGGGACCTCCCTTCGACGGGCTCAGGGACCTCCCTTCGGC
>QGUY01000218.1 GCA_003242315.1 Bacteroidota bacterium | reverse complement strand
GCGCCGCAGAACAGTACGGCCTCGATGGTTGCTATGTACGTGAACGGTGGAACGATGACTTCATCGCCAGCGCCTATACCCGAGGCTGCCAACGCGCAGGAAACGGCGGTGGAGCCGCTCGATACCGCGTGAGCGTACTTGGCGCCCGTGATCTTTCGTACTTCCGCTTCAAATTCGCGCGCCTTCCAGATGTTCTTACGCTGGGCATCGTGGTTGTACCGGAAGAGAATCCCGGTTTCCAGCACATCGTTGACCTCTTTTCTTTCTTCAGCGCCAAATAATTCCGTTCCGGGCATAGCACAAGTTTTAAAAATGGGCCTAAAGGTACTACAAAGACAATTTTTGCCCAAGTTATTCGGCGGGCAAAATGGTGGTTCGGAAGGCATAACCTACTGATAACGGATGATTTACGCGGAGAGCGTGGATGAATGACCGCAGAAAATGTCGTCGCCTGGGGTGCGCCGCTACGCGGTAACTGTTATTTTGCGCGAAAACTGTGCGTATGGCATTGAAGTTTTCCGGCAGCGAACAAAAACAGGAAGTATTTGCGGAGGTTGAACAGTATCTTTCAGGTCTTGGGCTGACAGCTGTAGACCGGGACTTTTCCCGACCCTGGGGAGGGTTTTTTGTTATTGACGAAAATCAAGCGAAGGAATTCGCGGGCATCTTTTTCCCCGACATCGAATTCGCCGCGATACAACTGAACCGCAAGCTCAGTCCAAAGATTCTGATCGTTCAACCCGGCCAACGACTTTCATGGCAGTACCACCATCGCCGTTCGGAGATATGGCGTGTGGTATCTGGTGAAGCCGGCGTGATCACCAGCGATACCGACGAGGAACGTGAATTACAGCGACTGGTTGTCGGCGATAAGATTGAACTAAAGCAAGGTCAGCGTCACCGTCTTGTTGGCCTCAACAACTGGGGCATTATTGCCGAGATCTGGCAGCATACGGACGCACAGCACCCGTCGGATGAAGAGGATATTGTCAGAGTGCAGGACGATTTTGGGAGGTAAATTTTTCTCCCCTCAATTTTGGGGTATTTCATTCAGGATCGATTCTTTCTATAAGAGTTCTTCACCGCGATCTTGCCGTCTTTAAACGTGAACAAATCGCACCCCGTTACCTCAATTTTCTTTCCATCCTTTCTTGTACCCGTAAACGTCCACTCAGAGAAGCCCCTGCTTCCCGAAACAAAATGGTTCGGATTGTTCCAGCGCGCATCCGGATAGGTGGTGAACACATCTTCAAACGCTTTCCGCACAGCTGCGTGGCCGGAAAATCTTTCTCCGTCGGCGTCTGGTCCTGCAGACGCCTCAAATACGCAATCGTCTGTCATGTGCGACATGATTGCGTCCAGGTCGTGCGCATTAAACGCATCGGCGAAAGACTGAAGAAAGGCTTCAGTGACTGTGGGGTGTGTTTGGGCCATAAGTGCTGCTGGGGTAAGTGTAAGGATCAGGAGGACAGTTTTCATAGGAAGTTTTTAGGGGGAAGGAGTGGAGCCGTAAGGGTGGTCGGAGAACTGGTGGATGTCATCAGACTTTCTATCCACGCCGAAGCTTGCAAAGGTCCGGAGTTCTCTCTTTCATGCGCCCAAAATCTCAACGACAATAATCTAAGCAATTTGTCAATAAATCACACTGAATCGATGCAGCAATAGTTTTGATGCCTTCACGCAGGGTGCCTTGTCAAAAGAGAACAGTTTAAAATGTCTTATATTTGACCATATCAATTTTCTTCTGGTAATGCCCACCCTCGAAAAAACCGACCACAAATACATCGAAGTAGCAGAGCGTATCCAGACGCTCATTAATAACAATGTCCTCAAGGTGGGCGACAAACTCCTGTCTGTGCGGGCACTGAGCAAGGAACAGGGCATCAGCTTGAGTACAGCATTCCAGGCATACTATTATCTGGAAAGCAAAGGCCTCATCGAAGCCCGGCCGCAGTCGGGGTACTATGTCAAGTTTACGCCGCGCCGCTATCCTGAAATGCCTGTCGCAGGTCCGCCCCCAGAAGATGCGGTCGAGGTAAGCATGGACCAGGTAATCCGAAGTGTATACGACAAATTCGTAACCCCCGACCTGGTCAACTTTGCGGTGGCGGTGCCTTCTGTTGAACTGTTGCCCATGGCGAAACTCAAAAAGTCTGTCATGCGCGCGCTTAACGACTCGCCGACGGCCTGCCTCAACTACGACGACGTGCAAGGGAACCCGCTGCTGCAAAAACAAATTGCGCGACAGGCATTCAACTGGGGTGGAACGTTTAAGGACAGCGACATCGTGGTCACCGCAGGCTGCATGGAGGCTATAACGTTCTCGCTACGTGCAGTCACTAAACCAGGCGACGCGGTGGCAATTGAAAGTCCGACATACTACGCGTTCTTCCAGGTGATGGAGAGTCTCGGATTGAAAGTCGTGGAAGTGCCGACCAATCCATCCACCGGTGTTGATCTCGACTACCTCGAAGACGCGATCAAGAAATTCAACGTAAAGGCATGTCTGTTCGTGCCCAATTTCAACAACCCCATGGGGAGCTGCATGCCGGACGAAAACAAGAAGCAGCTCGTTCAGATGCTGGCGAAGCGAAACATCCCACTTATCGAAGACGAGATCTATGGCGAAATGTACCATGGAAGAGTGCGCCCCCGTACCTGCAAGTACTATGATGACGAGGGTCTCGTCCTGCATTGCGGTTCGTTCTCCAAGTCGCTGGCACCCGGATACCGAATCGGTTGGGTTATTCCCGGACGGTTCAAGGATCAGGTAGTGAAACTGAAGCGCATGCACACGATCTCGACCAACACGCTGGCACAGGCCGCCCTGGCGCACTTCCTGTCTGTAGGTCGCTACGAATTGCACCTCCGCCACCTTCGAAAAGCACTGCACACACAGACCTTGCGCTATTCGCAAGCGATCTCAGAGTATTTTCCCGACGACACGCGTATGACACGCCCGCAGGGAGGGTTCGTGCTGTGGCTCGAGCTGAATAAGAAGATAGACGCCTTCAAATTGCATCGCCGTGCCCTTCGTCACAAGATTGGCATTGCGCCCGGACATTTGTTTTCGTCAAGAATGGGTTTTAAAAATTGCATGCGCATTAGCTGCGGCGACCCCTGGAGTGACCGGATCGAAGGAGCAATCATGAAGCTGGGAAAAATCATACGCGAAGAAATCTCCGGATCATAATCCACTGCACCTGCTACTGCCTCTGCACCTGTGTCTGCCTCTGCCTCTGCATCTGCCTCTGCCCCTGCTATGCCTCTGCTACCGCATCTGCATCTGCACTTCCATTCGCTCCATCCGTCGATCCAGAAATGGTACCTTCTCCATGGCGATGACATCAATCGCGGCAACGCCAAAGTCCTCCGTCACTTTTCCTTTCAGGTAATAAAATCCTCGTCCGCGAAACGGGTACTTTCGTGAGACGTCGGGAAAATGCACGGTATCGAAAAAGTCGCCATGGCGATCGTAAAACGTCCCAAACTGCATCGGTAAGCCATCCTTCGTTCCTGTATCTTTTATGGTGACGAGGTAGCCGAGGATTTCCACAATCTCGCCGTGATGTTTGTTTAGATCCCTGGCGATCACATTGCCAAACTCCGTCGTGTTTACCAGCAGAAACGGATCGCACAGAGGAAAACCCAATAGTTCAATTTCATCAAAGGCATCTTCAATCGGGTTACGTTGGAGGGTGGGCAGTGGGTATTCCTGCGGTTCTGTGTCAAATAATTCGGCCGTATGCGGCAGCCTCGCTTTGCGATTGCTGAACCACAACATAGCCTCCCATAGCAGTCGTTGTTTAGATTTTCCGCAGAAACGGAACGCGCCTACGCGAATGAGTATGCGAACCTGTTCGAGTCCACAGTCCACACGTCTCAGAAAGTTATCCAAGCTTTTATACGGTCCATCAGCTTCACGCAACGCCACGATCCGTTTCGCGAGTTTTGTCTCAAGACTTCGCAGGTGGATAAAGCCGATGTAGATGTCGTCGCCATAGATTGTCGTGAGATATGTGCTGCGGTTAATACACGGAGCGTGAATCACACCGCCACTTCGGCGAGCCTCGTGGAAATAAAATTCTGTCTTATAAAACCCGCCGAAGTTGTTGATCACACCCACCATAAATTCCAGTGGATAATGCGCTTTGAGATAAAGGCTTTGATAGCTTTCTACGGCGTAACTTGCGGAATGCCCTTTCGAAAAAGAGTATCCTGAGAAACTTTCGATCTCATACCAAACGCGCTGAATAACGGGTTCAGGGTAACCCTCCTTGCGGCAATTTTCGAAAAACCGATTGCGCACTTTTTCAAACTCTTTACGCGACCGGAACTTCCCTGACATACCTCGCCGGAGAACATCTGCTTCCGCCAGACTGAGTTTTGCGAAATGATGCGCCACCTTGATCACATCCTCCTGGTAGACCATTACTCCGTACGTCTCACGCATCAGCTCATCCAACTTTGGATGGATCGATTCATATGTTCGCCCATTTCGCACGGCATGAAAACGTTCGATGTATGCGCGCATCATCCCCGAGCGTGCCACTCCGGGTCGGATTATGGAGCTGGCGGCAACCAGCGTGACGTAGTCCTCGCAGCGCAACTTTGAGAGAAGCATTCGCATTGCGGGCGACTCAACGTAAAAACACCCCATTGTGCGGCTGTCGCGAAGCAGGTTGCGCACCTTTTCGTCGTTCTTGAAATCGCTGAACCTGTGAATGTCTATTTCGATGCCCCGGTTGCGACGAATATGATGAACCGCTTCCTTTAAATGACCCAGGCCGCGCTGGCTGAGAATGTCAAACTTGAAAATGCCGAGGTCTTCCGCGCTGTGCATTTCAAAGTGCGAAACAGGTAGGCCTTTTGGAGGTTTATCTACCGCGGTGTATGCATAAATGGGTTTTTCAGTGATCAACACTCCGCCGGCGTGGATGGAGAGATTTGCCGGAAGTTCCAGCATTCGTTCCGCATACCGGAATATTAGTTCTGTTATGTGATCGCGCTCCTTGTGGCGGTCCGGTTCTTCCACGATGGCGTCGATCTCATGTTTGGGGAGTCCGAATACTTTACCGAGCTCCCGCAGGACCGATCGCCGTTGATAGGTAACATGTGTACCCAGCAAACAAACGTGGTCTTTTCCATACCTGTTGAATAAATACTCATAGACTTCGTCGCGATTGTCCCACGAGAAGTCAATATCGAAATCGGGCGGCGACGATCGTTCAGGATTAAGAAACCGCTCAAAATACAGATCGAGTTCGATCGGATCGACGTTGGTGATTCCGAGGCAATACGCCACCATGCTGTTTGCGCCGCTTCCGCGGCCGACATAATCGAAGCCTTTTTCCCTTGCGAACGTGATAAGGTCATAGGCAATAAGGAAGTAAGCGCAAAACCCCTTTAGTCGTATAATGTTCAATTCACGTTCGAAGCGTTCGCGTAAAACCGGATCATTGGCATCGTAGCGATCCTGAAATCCTTCCCATGCGCGCGTCACCAGCATATCCCAGTCATCTTCGACGCTGCCGGTCACCTTTTTTTTGTTCTTGTCAGTACCGAGATCGACGTCGAGGGAACATGCCTCTATGAGTGTTCGTGTATTGTTGATCAGTTCCGGGAAGTCGCGAAAATGCGCCATGAGCTCCGCTTCGGGAAGCATGACTTCATCCGGGGATGCCTGGTCATGTTCCGGGAGTTTGCTGAGCAAAGTATTCCGGTCAATGGCCCGAAGCAGCCGGTGTACGTTAAAGTCAGATTTCCCGGCGAACGTTACCGGATGGAGGATGACGAACCTGTCGGGGTATTGTCTGCGGGCGGTGTAGAGCCGGAACTGACTCAGTTGCTTTTTGCGAATCCCGATAAACTCGTTGGCGCGGAGTTGTTCCGGTTCGATGTTTCCGAACGGGTAAATGATGAAAACGTCGCCTTCGAATTCAGGTGCGCGTTCAGGAAAATTTTTCTCCGTGAGGTTATGATGCGACAAAAACCGGTTGATGCGTTCAAAGCCCTTATTGTTTTGCGCGATGGCGATGTACAGCAACTTGTTGTCGCGACGGAATTCAACACCGACAGCGACTTCGAGCGCATAAGCCGGTTCCCCGTACTTTGTCAGGTGGTCCCCCTGGTTTGCCGCATGCTCCGCGCAGAGACGGAACATTTCGATATACGAGGCGGTATTGTTAATTTCCGTAAGGACAAGCTTATGTACCCTGTTTCGCCGAGCTTCGTCGAACAGGCGTTGTACGGAAAGGGTTCCGTACTTGAAGCTGAACGCAGTATGGCAATTAAGGTACATGTCTTTGTCGTCATAAATCCGGCGATTGTACCACTTCGTTCATTTGCTTTTCCCTTAGGAAATCGCGGTGAGCGAGGACCAATCGGATCTCGCCGTAACTGTACTCGCTGCCGAGCCGTTTTCTGATAGCCGTGAGCGAGGAGTCACCTCCGAGTGCGGAAAGAATGGACGCGATCTTTTCCTGAGGCACGAGACGGTCCAGCTTCAACGTTCCTTCGCGAACGTAATGGGCAAGATGGGTTTCGATAGTTCCTTTTTTTAATCCGCGTCTTTCTGCGATTTCCGCGATGGAATAACCCCTGTTGAATAAATCCAGACTAAATCGCTTAGTGTCAAAGTCGTCCCGCCTCGGCGGATTTTTTAAATGAATGCGGGATATGAGCCCGCGGCGGGAGCAAACCAGTGTAATTGCTTAACGGAAGAATATTTCATAGCAGTAGATTTTTTCGGATTTAAACCCGAAACTTTTTTTGAA
>QGUY01000506.1 GCA_003242315.1 Bacteroidota bacterium | reverse complement strand
TTTCATGTTGATGAACACCGGCGATCGCATCCAGATTTCGAAACACGGTCTTGTCACTACTGTTGCGTGGGGACTTGACGGCAAAGTCGAATATGCGTTAGAAGGAAGCGTCTTCATTGCAGGGGCTGCGGTACAGTGGCTGCGCGACAGCCTGCATATGATCGATCAGTCTAAAGACTCTGAATACTTCGCGTCTAAAGCCCTGGGTTCAAACGATGTATACGTAGTGCCCGCCTTCGCCGGGCTCGGAGCGCCTTACTGGGATATGTACGCGCGCGGCGCGATTTTCGGACTCACACGTGACACCGGTAAGGATCACATCATCAAGGCTACTCTTGAATCGATGGCCTACCAGACGAAGGACGTTCTTGAAGCCATGCAGCAAGATTCCGGCATTCCATTGTCGACGTTGAAGGTTGACGGTGGCGCAAGTGCGAACAACGTGTTGATGCAGTTTCAGGCCGACATTCTGGGGGCAAGTGTTGAGGCCCGGCTGGGATCGAATCCAATGCGATGGGGGCAGCGGTTCTTGCAGGAATTGCCTCCGAAATGTGGACGAAGGATGACATCCTGTCCGCTCGCACCATTGACCGGACGTTCACACCGAAAATGGATGAGGAAACCCGGCAGCGATTGTACAAGGGATGGCTTCGCGCTGTTGAGCGTACGAAGGGATGGGCTAAAGAATAAAGTACCGCGGCAACGCGTTTGTGCTGATACGGAGAGACCAACAGAATGGCATCACAGGGGTTTTCGGTGACCTTCAGAGAGCAGCTGCTCGAACGCATTAGGAGCGAACGCTTTGATTTGCTTGTGATTGGCGGTGGGATTACCGGCGCTGGTATTGCGCTGGATGCGGTATCGCGCGGTCTTAAAGTCGCGCTCGTCGAGCGGGAAGATTTTGCCTCCGGTACCAGCAGCCGATCAACAAAATTGATTCACGGTGGCCTTCGCTATCTCAAGCAATTGGAATTTGGCCTTGTCAAGGAAGTGGGCAGTGAACGCGCTGTTGTTCACAACCTGGCCCCGCACCTTGTGATCCCGGAAAAGATGCTGCTGCCCCTTTCTGAAGGGAAGTCGCTGGGCTATCTGATCACGTCGTTGGGACTCAAATTGTATGACTGGCTCGCTGATGTGAAAAAATCCGATCAGCGTCGCATGCTCACGCGCCCACAAACCCTTCGCTATGAACCCCTGCTGAAAAAGGATTTTATTAAAGGCGGCGCCATTTACGCCGAGTATCGTACGGATGACGCGCGGCTGACGCTTGAGGTGATAAAGACCGCCTTTCAGCTCGGCGCTGTGTGCGTTAGTTACCTCGGAGCGCGCGACTTCCTATATGAAGACAAACGTGCTTCAGGCGCACGGTTGGTTGACGAACTCACGAAGCAGGAACTTGAAATTCGTGCGACGGCAATCGTCAATGCAACGGGTCCGTGGGTCGACGATCTCCGTACTGCAGATGCCTCGCTCAGTGGAAAACGTCTTCATCTTACGAAGGGCGTCCACATCGTTGTGCCAAGAGAACGGTTGCCGGTGCAACAGGCGATTTATTTCGACGTGAGCGATGGCAGGATGATATTCGCCATCCCTCGCGGACGTGTGTCCTACATTGGTACCACTGATACGAATTATGATGGCGACAAGGATCATGTAGTAGCAACTGTCGAGGATGCTGAATATTTGATTCGTGCCGTCAACGATACATTTCCATCGGTCCACCTCACGCTTGACGACATCGAATCCAGCTGGGCTGGCTTGCGGCCACTCATTAACGAAGAAGGAAAATCCAAATGGGAGTTGTCGCGCAAGGCGGAAATTTTTTGTTCTCGTTGGGGGTGTATTTCCTTTCCGGGAGGAAAATAAAGG
>QGUY01000217.1 GCA_003242315.1 Bacteroidota bacterium | reverse complement strand
TACAGCGTGCGAAGACTTTCTGGATGTCAACACAGATCCGAACAATCCTTCGGAGGCAACGGTTGATCTGGTATTCCCTGCGGGGATCAGCTCCGTAGCCTTTACCATCGGAGGGCAATGGCAGGTTCTGGGCAGTTTCTGGTCGCAACACTGGACGCAGTCGACCGGCGCAAACCAATACGCAGTTATTGACGACTACAACATCACTGAAACACAATACGACGGTGAGTATTCGGAACTCTATGCCGGTGCGCTGAACGACCTTAACTGGGTGTCCAGGCGCGCAGCTGAAGAAGAGAACTGGAACTACTATCTGATGGCGGAGGTAATGAGAGCCTACACGTTCCAGGTGCTCGTCGACCTGTACGATAAGGTACCCTACTTCCAGGCGTTACAGGGAAGTGATGATACGACACCAGCTTTTGATGACGGTCAGGCAATCTATGATGACCTCATCGCCCGTATCGATGACGCTCTCTCAAAAGACCTGGACGCTTTCACATCGACCCAACCGGGCCGGGACGACATGGTATTCCAGGGCAACATGGACAACTGGATTAAGTTTGCCAATACGCTCAAGCTGAAAATCTACATGAGGCAAACTGAGGCGCGGCCTGAGGTTGCCCAGGCCGGCATAACGGAATTGTTCAACTCCGGTGCAGAGTTTCTCGATGTGGATGCGGAAATGGCGGAGTATGTTGACGTGGAGGATTTTCGGAATCCCTACTACGCCGTTCAGGTTTCTTCAGCTGGCAATGGTCGTGGCAATGTAGATGTGGCCGCCAGCAACACGCTGTTGGAGGTGCTGATTAATGCGGGCGATCCACGGTTAGACGCAATTTTCAACACACCTGAGGCCGGAGGCCCTCATATTGGACTCGACCAGGGCGATTACAGCAATACGGGTTTCCAAAACCACGTGTTCCTGTCGCAGCCTGCCGTTGGCCCTACGCATCCCGTTGTGTTCATGAGTGCGGCCGAAAGCAAGTTCCTCCAGGCCGAAGCCGTTGAACGCTACGGTGTTCCGGGTGATGCTGAAGCACTTTATCAGGAGGGCATCGAGGCGAACTTCGAAAAGCATGGTGTTTCTGGTGCAGCTGCGCTGTACGGACCCGGCGGCCCCTATGAATACGACGGAATCGAATCCGTTATCTTCCAAAAGTGGATCGCCTGCGCCAATTTCAACGCGCTTGAGTCCCACTTTGAGCGCCTGCGGACGGGCTATCCCGACCATTTCACGATTACGCCCAACAACATCACCGGAGGTGTTTTCCCGAGGCGACTACCCTATACCTCAACGGAACTCTCCAACAACGCCGTAAATCTGAATGCCATTGGCGGACAGAAGACTGTGATCCAGCGTACGTGGTGGAATCTTGCCAACTAACCTGTTAATCTGAGAACAATGAAAAAATTAATCATATCGACGTTGACCCTGTTGACAGGCATTTTATTTGGCGCCTGTGAAAGCGACGATACCGCTCATGTTTCTATCGTCACAACGTATCCCGTTATTGTCCTCAACGGCGACGAGTTTGTAATTGCACCTGTTGGTACTCCGTACACGGAACCTGGCGCGGTCGCTTTAGTTGGAGAGGATGAGCTTCCGGTTGACATTGATGGCGGAGTGGTCGTGGATGAGCCGGGAGTAAGTACGATCATTTACAGCGCCACGAATCCGGAAGGTTTTGTGAGAAGCAACGAACGCGATGTGGTAATCTATGATCCCGCCACCGATGTGGTCGATCTTTCTGGAACCTATGTCCGGGATGCTACCGGTGTTACTGTAACCGTAACAAAAATTGGCGAGTCAACCTATCGCATCAATGATGCAGGGGGACTGGGAGAGTCGTTTCTCGACGTAGTGTTCGTGCATGTCTCGGAAGACGAACTTGTTGTCCCTTACCAGGTAGCTCCCTCCAGCGGTATTGCAGTACGGAGCATACCCGGAACTGGTGTAATCACGGAAAGCGGTTTTCAATGGCGGCTTGAAGCATCAGCTGTCTATGGAACTGCCATCAGGGATTTCAGAAAACTCTAATTCAATAGCATTATGAATACACTGATACGACTATATGGTTTCCTGGCACTTTCAGCAACGGTACTGTTCTGGAGTTGTACGGAAACAGAATACGACAAAGAAGTCCTTCCCACAACAGAGGCTTCGGGTGAATACGTCGTTGAGCTGGAACTTCCGGCGCTTGACATCGTTGACGTACAACACATTCACGTATTCAACACAGCTTCGAGTTTTGATTCACTCTGGATTGCAGACTTTGATTTCTTTGGTACGCAGGTTAAGGTCGGGCTGAGTGACGATAACACTTTTGGAGTCACTAATGGCGTTGATATCCTTAGCGGAATCACCGTGGACGTCACCGGTAAAGTCTTCCCGGAAAAAGACAGCATCCACGTCGAATGGCTTTACAGGGCCGTTGACCTGGGCGACGGAGAACAGGATTATGAGGCGATTGCCAACGGCGTATTGTATACTGGACTTGATTAGGTGGGTTGCAGACGCAGATGCAGTTTTCCCTATTTGGAAGATGACTGCATCTGCATCTCCGTCTGCTTCTATCTCTCACACCACTCTCCCCGGTGGCACAATAACCCTTAGCGACAGGGGATTCACTCGTATAGCAAACCTGTCAGCCGTTCCACACGGCTCACCATCTACATGATATGCTACCTTGCGCTCGGTGTGAAGCGTCAATTCCGAGGTGTTGAAGCTGGTACACAGTGATTTTTTTGTCACGTCTCCCTTAAAGAGGGACCATACCATATCCATACGATACATTGGAATCCGACGTACCGCATTGATGGTAAGCTTTCCGTCGCATATTGAGCAACCGGGCGCAATACGCGCGTTGTTGCCGTACTGCGAGGAGTTGGCTATAGCGACAAAAAAAACACGGCGCAAATCCCCGAAAGGAACAGAAGGTTCGATGTGAACATCGAACGGAGCAAAGCGTCGGTACTCGGTCAGCGCGATGCGCGCGTAATTGTATAAACCCCTTCGTCTGCTTTGACTGAATCGCATGGCGACATGGCCATCAAATCCGATCCCCGACACATTCACAGAAAATTTATCGTTGAGTGTGAACGTGTCGATCTGCATCGCCGGCGCTTCCAGGATGCAGGCCAAAGCTTTCTCAGCATTCAGGGGTATTCCCAAATGACGCGCGAGGCCGTTGCCCGAACCACGCGGAATTATTCCGAGTGGTATCGCGGTTCCTACGAGTGCACGCGCAACCTCGTTCACCGTACCATCGCCGCCAGCTGCTACAATGACGGTATAGCCATCACGAACTCCCTCACCGGCAAGGTCAGTCGCATGACCTGGCGCCTGAGTGTAGGAAAGCGTGAACGTTGCATCAGTATTGTGAAAAACGCGCGTGGCAAGCGTTTCAAGATCAGCGGCAGCGCCGGTGCCGGACCGCCGGTTAGCGATGATCAGGATTTTATGCCGGAGCATTTACTATCCGGTCTTCTGCGCCACTTTGCTTTCGATGTATTTGACGGCTTCTCCAAAGGTCTGCAACTTTTCCGCATCGTCGTCGGGGATGCGGATGTCGAAGGATTGCTCGAACTCCATTACGATCTCAGCGTAATCCAGTGAATCGATTCCAAGGTCCTTAACAAAGTTGGCGTCCGGGGTGATTTCGGATTCGGCAATGCCGAGTTTATCCACCAGGATCTGGGCAACTTTCTTCGGAATATCGGGCATAAACGGTTACGGTTTGGCCTAAAGGTATTAAAATTTTGGCCGTTTTTCAGAAGCGGAGGTAAAACTCCGTGCCCTTGCCCAATTCGGATTTGACGGTAAGGGTCCCCTGGTGCTGGCGCATGATCTGTCTTGAAAGGCTCAGACCGATACCTGATCCGGTCTTTTTTGTGGTGAAGAAAGGGATGAAGATTTTTTCAAGCGCGTCCGGGTCTATGCCTGGGCCATTATCCTTGACCATGATGACGGGTCGGGATTTTTCGCTGACAAATGCCCTGAGCGTTAATGTCTTTTCCGCCTGATCGTCGAACGACTGGATGGCATTCTTCACGAGGTTGATCAACACCTGTTCGATCATGCCCTTGTCGGCAAGAATCGTAAGGTCTTCGGGATACACCTCTATTTGCGCGCTAATGCCCTTTTCACCCAGTTCTGACTTGTGTAGCATACAGACTTCGTCCAGCAGGGTGCGTGCGCTAAACACCGCCGGCTTGGGCTTGGGAATGCTGGTCAGACTCCGAAACTCCTTCACAAAACGAATCAGCGCCTCACTTCGTTTGCTGATGGTTTGGAGGGAAAGATGGATATCCCGCATTTCGTCCTCACTGAGCTGGTCGGCATCCTCATCAAAGTGCTGCCGCAGATCGCTTTCTATGGTCCCGGCAAGCGACGATATCGGCGTAACCGAATTCATGATCTCATGGGTGAGTACACGTACCAGGTTTTGCCAGGCTTCCATTTCCTTTTCTTCAAGCTCACTCTGAATATTTTGCAGCGACACGAGCTTGACGTTCTCACCCTTGAGCGTGAGTTCGATCGCGTAGACAGACAACTGCACGATATCGTCGTTAAGTTTTAGGCGCAGCAATTCACTGCCCCCGGTCTTAAGCCTGCGGATGACGTCTACAAGCGGGGCACTGACTTCCTTGAGGTCGTCAATGGTATTGACGCGGTTGGTACGAAGCAGACGACGTGCAGCGCCGTTAAAGATTTCAATCTTGCCATCCTCCTTGACTACGATGAGCCCGATACCGACATGCATCACGATGTTGCGAAAGAACAGGAACTCTGAGTCGCGTTCTTGTCGTGCATTTCGCATTCGCGATAAGATCTTATTCAGGTCGTCGCAAAGTTGCTTCACCTGAGCGTCGGGGCTTGTTGTACGGAAGGAGTAGGTGAGATCATCGAACTCAACGGTATCTGCGATCTTTTGTGCGGGTTGGTTGAACATGTCCAGGATGAGCTTGCCCTGGTACACGGCTACGAGAAGAAATACGATGCCCGGCACCGCCTCCTGTCGCTGAAAGGCAAAGAATCCGAAGGCCAGCACAGACGCCGCCAGAAAGGCGATGCGCCTGACAAGGGGTGACCTTCCGTCAAAGTCCATATTTCTCCATTCTTCGGTAGAGCGAGGCCCGTGTGAGTCCGAGTTCTTCCGCCGCTTTTGAAATGTTACCGTTGTGTAGCTGCAGCGCCTTGCTGATCGCGGTCTTTTCCACCTCGTCGAGGTTCAGCGTGTCACTGTTCGCTGACTGATTCGAACCCGAGCGGCCAAAGAGGAAGTCGCTTTCCTGCAACGTATCAGAATCTGTCATGATTACGGCCCGCTCAATGGCATGCTGTAACTCACGGATGTTGCCCGGCCAGGCGTACCGCTTCAGGCGGCTCATCGCCCCATCGGAAATGCTCCGCACGGTTTTGTGATACTTTTTGGCGTAGTAGTTCAGGAAATGCTGACTCAGCAGCGGGATGTCCTCCACCCGTTCGCAGAGCGGCGGTACATGAATCTCTACAGTGTTGATACGGTACAGGAGGTCCTGGCGGAACGTTCCGTCACGCACCATGTCGTGCAAGGGCATATTCGTAGCGCATATGAGCCTTATATCAACCGGTCGCGGCTGGTTCGATCCCACCCGGGTCACCTGCCTCGATTGCAGCGCACTCAACAGCTTGCTCTGGAGGTTGAGGCTGAGGTTGCCGATTTCGTCGAGGAAGAGTGTCCCTTTGTGCGCGAGTTCAAACCGCCCCGGCCTGTCTTCGCGCGCATCCGTAAACGCGCCCTTCTTATGCCCAAACAATTCGCTTTCGAACAACGTCTCCGTTATCGCACCCATATCAACGGAGACAAAACTTTCGCTCTTGCGCATCGAGCGCTGGTGAATGGCCCGGGCGATCAGTTCCTTGCCCGTTCCGTTCTCACCGAGTATGAGCACATTGGCGTCCGTGCGGGCAACCTTGTCGATCAACGCAAACACATCACGTATAGCCTGGCTTTGGCCAATGATCTCGCTGAACGGCCTGCTGATCTGTTCTTCGAGCATCTCCTTTGCTTTCTTCAGCTTGTCGACTTCGTTGTACGACTTTCTCAGCTTGATTGCCGTTCCGATCGTGGCGACGAGTTTTTCGTTTTGCCAGGGTTTTAATATGAAATCTGTAGCGCCCTGTTTCAGCGCGCGCACAGCCATCTCAACATCGCCGAACGCCGTAATCAGAATCACGACCGCCTGCGGATCGCGCTCGAGAATCTGTTCGAGCCAATAAAAGCCTTCCTTCCCGCTCGTGATGTCTTTGCTGAAATTCATGTCCAGCAAAATCACATCATACGTATCGTTATTCAGCAGAAAGGGAATCTTGTTCGGATTCTTTTCAATAATTACGTGATGATTCTGCTTCTTGAGCAGCATCTTGGCAGCAAGAAGGACGTCTTCGTCATCATCAATCATCAAAATCTTACCGCCTTCGGTAACCACAGCGACTTTAGAGTTTAGGTGAACAAATTGATGGTGAAAATTCTGTGCCAGCCCTCAAATCAGCGAATTGGGGCTGTAGTTACGGACAGGTTGTCCTCCCGTGAACAAAGATGTTCAAAAATGAACACTTTCCCACACCCTTAAAACGTTTTTGGAAGGGGTCGGAATTCCAGCCGGCCATCTATCACAAACATCGCGGTCCCGGTACCCAGCACTACGGTGTAGCACGGCGATTCCACGGGCACAGTGCGGGTTTCCAGGTTGTAAAGGTCTGTAAAGTGGATTTTGCCGTCGCTGAAATAGTACAAC
>QGUY01000505.1 GCA_003242315.1 Bacteroidota bacterium | reverse complement strand
CAGGAAATCCCCACTGTACCAGCGGCGAACAGAAATGCCCGTAAACGGGCAAATACTTGATTTTCAGGGCCGCTTTTGGCTAATATGGGCAGATCAAGAACGGCATTACAATTGCAAAAGTTTCCGTGCCATGAATACCCGGAAAGTAAGAACCTGCTTCGTCATAGAATTCACTGACGACCAGTACCAACACGCCAAAAGCTACGTTGAAGACATGAAACGCCATCCCAACCGCGTTTTTTGGCGGGGGAAGAAGGGTAAGTCCGATGATGAGCTTATTATCGAGCAAATAACCCATCGGATTTTGTCCGGATTCTACCACGACGACCCGTGGAGCGCGGGGAGGTATATTATTCGGATGGAGAGTGGGTTGTCTGCTCAGTAGGCAGTGGGCAGCAATAGGGCCGTTGGAGAATAGTCCGACGCGAACGCATCGTCTTTTTGCCACAAGGCGCAATTGCACAGGCTAGTCGGAAAATTAGCAGCAATTTTTATTTTTAGTCTCCAGAGACTACTTGTTGCGCCAAACCTGACCGATGAGACCCGTGTCATTCCTTCTGTGTTTCGCAGTACTTCTACTCTTGTTCAACTGCTCGAATCACGTAGAACCCACCCCAAGACTGAAAGCATATGAATATCCTGAGGACAGTCTAAGAGAGGGAAGGATATTCGTTTATGAGAATGCTTCAGGTGAATACGCATTCCACGAAAAAAAATCATCAGGGAAGGTGACGACGAGTACCTTGTTTACGCAACATATGATCTAAACAATAGAAGATCCCAAACCAAGTATAAGCTGGTTAACGACGACGACTTACTCCTCATTGAGGCTCTTGTCTATCGATTCGATTCAATAACGAATTCCTTCTCATCGGACAGGGCCGAAATAAAGGCGTCCAAAAAAATCAAGGACGGGCAAAAATACGAGGGCTTTTTCATGAAATTGAAAGTCATTACAAGTGGCAATACCGTACTCAAACTAACCTCCGAACATACCTTTTCACGCGAAGACACATTGGAAATAAACGGAAGGAATGTACCGGTAGCCGTTTTCAAGGATCACACTGCCACGAAAGCATGGCACAGATTCATTCCGTTTTATTCAATCGGGACAAACCACACAGCAGAACGGTATTACGGGAAGAACTTAGGACTTGTCAAGTTTACCAACAATTCTGAATCGGAAGAATCGGAATGGACTTTGGTGGAAATCAGGAAGATTGAGTAGGGGTAAACACATTAATTCAAGTGAAAAACATCCCTGCTCTTTTGCTCCTGCTCGAGCAAGTGCATGAGGAAGCGAATCCGGTTGATGAGGAATTTTTCGCGGACAGATTCGTCGGACGTGAGGAAGGCATACCGATCTGACACATCCATATTCAATTCACACGCGATCTGATACATGGTAAATGTACTCACATGTTTGCTGATCTTACGTCGGTTCATGTAGTCCACGAAACATTCATAGAGTTGCGGACTGGGTATTACCGGCTCCACGTGCCACGGGCGGACAACGCCACCGGGATAAGGATTCTGTCGGAACGTGCGCGCCATCACCTCGAGCGTAAACAAATCCAGGCACTGAACAATGACATCCGACTCACCGCCCGCATATCGCTTGATCACGCTTTCGAGTTTTACCAGCGACCCGATCTTCGCTTCGTTAGTTTCGTGGCTGAAATAGATGCCAAAGCTTAGGTCGCGGGTTTCAGCTTCTTCCAGTAGTTGTTTGTAGCGCGGCTCAAAGATGTGAAGCGGCACCAATTCTCCCGGCAACGGCAGCAGGGTAAGAGGGAACAAGGGAATCTGTAGCGTATCAGCCATAAAGCCGTTTGGCAGGAAAAAGTTAATACCCTGTCAGTATTCCGCCA
>QGUY01000216.1 GCA_003242315.1 Bacteroidota bacterium | reverse complement strand
CGTCCAGGTACCTGCCCTGATTCATGGCCACCACCTGCTGCAACAACTCGGACGCGTAGTGATGCCCTCCCGGTTCAGGTATGAACCGCGACTCTGTCTTAATCGCGTCACCCTGCAGCACCAACATATTATCGAGGCCCAGGAAGTGCAGGTCGATGAGCGCATTCTCCGTTTCTTCTTTGGTAAATCCGCCACAAATGATGTGAGGCACAGTATCGACCTTATACTTGTTTTGAATAGCGGCACAAATACCTACTGTACCCGGACGTTTCCTCGTCGTGCTCTTCTCAAGCAGTCCATTCTCCTTCGTCTTGTATACATACTCTTCCCGGTGATACGTAACGTCAATAAACGGTGGCTTGAATTCCATCAACGGGTCAATATTCGCAAACAGCGATTCAATATTCTCTCCCTTCAATGGCGGAAGGATTTCAATAGTAAAGAGGGTTTTTCCGTTGGCGCGAGAGAGGTGCTCGGTGACCTTCATGTGTTTACGTGTTTATGTGTTTACGTGTTTACGTTTCTGTACTCGAAGGATCGCAGGCCATTTGAACGGAACTGCGGCCCTGAATGTATTTATGTGCTTACGTTTCTGCACCCGAAAGATCGCAGATCGTCGGAACGGTCGTTGCGATTCTGAAGGTGTATGTGTTTATTTTATCCCCGAAATACGATGCATCATCCGCGTCTTGATAAGTACTTTATGAACGCCAGGATTGAAGCCTTTACTTCTTCAGTCTTCTCCTGGAGCATCATTATCTTTTCTTTGTCTACATATTCAAGATCAAATAGCACGTACAACATACTTTTCACTTCAGATGCCGAATTGTGCGCGGTATCTAAATAGTGAATGAATTCCTTACTGCTGTACTTACCGAAGCCTTCCGCAATATTATTCATACACGATAACGCTGCCCTTTTAAGTTGACTTCTAGTCTCATAATCTTTCGATAGCCTCCCTTCTTCAGCAATTCGATAGATCTCTCTGACCAATACCCTCGCCTCCTGCCAGCACCTGAGATCTTCAAAACGGTTCACCTTGGGCATGGCGTTATGCTTTGGTTTTATTGCGCTAAGTTCTCCACTTCACACCGAACTTTTTTACAACCCCAAAAAACATAAATTCCAATAAGCTGCAATTAGTACCCTGCATTTTTTCGTCTACGCTAAACCACGTAAACACGTACGCACGTAAACACATAAACCCCATAAACACGGCTCACCTACTTATGCCCTGCACCCATCGTCCAAGTGTTAGCCATAGGCAAGGTTTGGAGCGAGCCACCTCTCCACCTCCTCCACGGTCATTCCCTTTCTCAACGCGTACTCTTCAACCTGGTCTTTGTCGATCTTGCCGAGGCCGAAGTACTTTGAGTGGGGACTGGCGAAGTAGTAACCGCTTACTGAAGAAGCAGGATACATAGCGAAGGAGTCGGTGAGGCGAATCCCGGCCTGGCGTTCTGCATCGAGTAGGTCGAAGAGCGTGCGCTTTTCTGTGTGATCCGGACAAGCCGGATAGCCAGGTGCGGGCCGGATACCGCGGTAACGCTCGGCGATGAGCTCGTCGTTAGTGAGATTCTCGTCCCTGGCGTAACCCCAGAACTCTTTTCGTACCTTTTCGTGCAGACATTCTGCGAAAGCTTCTGCAAGCCTGTCCGCCAATGCCTTGACCATGATCTCTGAGTAGTCATCCTGGGCGGCACGATACTTCTCAACAAGCTCTTCAAGACCTATCCCCGCGGTGACTGCAAACAGCCCGAGGTAATCCGTCTTCCCTGAATCTTCCGGCGCGATAAAGTCGCTGAAGCAAAAGTTGGGCAGGTTCTTCGCCTTCTTGTTTTGTTGACGAAGGAAGTGCATTACGGCCAGCTCTTCGCGACTCCCATTCGAACTGAACAGTTTTACATCGTCCGTGTGAGTCGCAACCGCCGGATAAAATCCAACAACACCATTAGCCCTTAAGCTCTTATTCGTGATGATTTCATCGAGGAAGCGTTGCGCGTCCTCATAAAGTTTTGTAGCCTCAGCTCCTACGACGGGATCTTTCAGGATGCCAGGGAATCGTCCGGCGAGCATCCACGTTTGGAAGAATGGTGTCCAGTCGATATAGTTTCTCAGTGTCTCCAGAGGAAAATCGAGCAATACCTTGTTCCCGAGGAACGACGGCTTTACAATTTCTTCCTTCTGCCAGTCGATAGCGACCTTGTTTTGTCGCGCCTCCGAGAGGGTGATGTAATGCTTGTCCTCCTTGCGCCGTTCGTGATCTTCACGAAGCTTAACATATTCCTCCTTGAATCTGCGTTGTGCTGCTTCTCGCGTCTGTGTGCTGATGAATTCGCTGACGACGGGCACACTTCGCGACGCATCGAGTACGTGCACCACCGGTCCATCGTAAACCGGGTCGATCTTTACAGCTGTATGTATGCGCGATGTTGTTGCGCCACCGATCAGCAGCGGAAGCTTCATCTTTCTGCGCTGCATTTCCTTCGCGACGTGTACCATTTCATCAAGCGAAGGTGTGATGAGCCCGCTCAATCCGATAATATCCACCTTTTGCTCAATGGCGCTATCTAGGATTTTTTCCGCCGGGACCATGACACCGAGGTCGACCACGTCGTAGTTGTTGCACGCAAGCACTACCCCGACAATGTTCTTTCCGATATCGTGAACATCCCCTTTTACGGTCGCCAGCAATATGCGCGCGGCAGGCTTTCCTGAATTGCCCGACTTGCGCTTCTCTTCTTCCAGGAACGGTGTAAGGTACGCGACAGCCTTCTTCATGACGCGCGCGCTCTTCACCACCTGTGGCAAGAACATTTTGCCCGCGCCGAAAAGGTCGCCGACGACATTCATGCCATCCATAAGTGGACCTTCAATTACCCCAAGAGGTCCATACTTTTGCCGCGCCTCCTCCGCATCCTCGTCGATGTAATCGATAATACCTTTAACGAGAGAATGCGTCAACCGCTCCTCGACCGTGCCGTTACGCCACGAGGTATCGGCTTCTTTCTTTTTCACGCTTCCCTTAACCCGCTCCGCGAACTCGAGCAGACGTTCGGTAGCGTCGTCCCTGCGGTTGAGGAGAACATCCTCTACCCTTTCCAGGAGTTCTTTATCGATCTCATCATACACTTCGAGCATCGTGGGATTTACGATGCCCATGTCCATCCCGCTGCGTATTGCATGGTACAGGAATGCGGCATGCATGGCCTCCCGTACCTTTTGATTGCCGCGGAAGCTGAACGAAACGTTACTAACTCCGCCGCTTACCTTGGCATGCGGGAGGTTTTTCTTGATCCACTCCGTCGCACGGAAGAAGTCGAGTGCATAATTTCTATGCTCCTCGAGTCCGGTCGCCATCGGGAAAATATTCGGATCGAAGATGATATCCTGGGGAGGGAACTTTACGCGATCGACAAGGATTCGATAGGCCCGTTCACAGATGGAGATTCTTCGCTCATAGGTGTCGGCCTGACCTTCCTCATCGAAGGCCATGACCACAACAGCGGCGCCGTATTTCTTTACAAGTTTAGCCTGTCGGATAAACTCCTCTTCTCCTCCTTTAAGGCTTATTGAGTTGACGATCCCTTTTCCCTGCAGGCATTTCAATCCCGCTTCGATGACGTTCCACTTGGAAGAGTCGATCATAACCGGCACGCGGGCGATCTCAGGCTCGGAGGCCATGAGATTAAGAAACTTAACCATGGCCGCTTCCGCATCGATCATCCCTTCGTCCATATTGACGTCAATGATCTGTGCGCCGCCGCGCACCTGGTCGAGTGCTACCTCAAGCGCCTCGTCAAACCGATCTGCTTTGATAAGTTCAAGGAACCGTTTAGAGCCAGTGACGTTGGTACGTTCGCCAATGTTAACAAAGTTCGAATTGGGCGTGAACGTAACCGCCTCCAGGCCACTCAACCTCAAATAATGATTACGCATTTTTAGATTCTTGAAGGATAAGGCTGTCGGTCAGGCAAACTGTTCTGCCAACATCCTTGGTTTATACTTCTTGCACAATTCCGCGATGGCCCTTATGTGTTCGGGGGTGGTACCGCAACATCCACCCAGGATGTTGACCAGACCTTCCTTGAGATACTCTTCGACCTGTGCGGCCATTTCCTCGGGACCCTGGTCGTATTGTCCAAACTCATTGGGCAACCCCGCGTTGGGATAGGCACTGACGTAGAACGGTGCCTGTTCGTTAAGTATCTGGAGGTAAGGTCTAAGGGCACTCGCTCCCAGTGCGCAGTTCAGGCCAATGCTGAGCAACGGGACGTGCGAAAGTGAAACGAGGAAGGCTTCAGTTGTTTGGCCGGATAAGGTACGTCCGCTGGCATCCGTGATCGTGCCAGACACCATGATCGGTGTTTCCTTGCCGCGTTCTTCAAAGAGGGTCTGTATCGCAAAGAGTGCGGCCTTGGCATTCAGCGTATCCGTTATCGTTTCGATAAGCAGAACATCGACGCCGCCATCCAGGAGTCCTCTTGCCTGCTCCATAAAGGCGTCGGTGAGTTCGTCAAAAGTCACGGCACGGTAGCCCGGGTTATTGACATCCGGAGACATGGACGCGACTTTGTTCGTCGGGCCCATGGCCCCTGCCACAAAGCGGGGCTTTGTTGGATCTTTAGCCGTAAACTCATCGGCCACCTTACGTGCCAGACGGGCTGATTCAACATTCATCTCATAGCAGATCGACTGCAAGCCGTAGTCTGCCTGAGCTATAGAATTGCTGCTGAACGTATTCGTCTCAATTATATCTGCCCCAGCTTCCAGGTATTCCCTGTGGATGGTGGCAATCACGTCAGGTCGAGTAATTGAAAGCAGGTCGTTGTTTCCCTTCAGGGCATGCGGATGATCCTTGAAACGCTCGCCGCGAAAATCGGCTTCCTCCAACGCATAGCGTTGGATCATTGTACCCATGGCGCCGTCGAGCACCAGGATCCGTTCTCTCAAAATGTCCCAGATTGTCATAGACTCTCTTCTCTTGATGTACGCTTTCCAGAGAGCCCAAAATGGTGGGATGCCTATCTTTTCCATCCCCGCAAGCGGGGCTGGTGGGAATTAGCACAACGCCGCGGCCGAACCGGGCAGGATGCTAAGACGTCATAGGGCCCAATCCCTCGGTCTTTCTGGATAAGCAGCTGCAAATAAACGCATAAAGTTTAAAAAAGAAAAATCAGGGGCTATAGCAGCCTTAAGACATTGGCCCAGGCCCTGATATGAGGAGCTAATCATGTAAGCACGAAAAGCATAGCCACAGGGCATTGCCATCGTTTGCAAATTTTAAGCGGCATCTATCGAATTATGTTTCTATGTTTAGCCCATCAATTCGGTTGCTATTCATTTGAAGCTTGCTGCTGTCGATATCGGTTCCAACGCCATCCGCTTCCAGGTGTCATCAGTACTGACGCGGAATGACCGGGTGCTATTCAAAAAGCTTGAATACATACGGTTCCCTCTTCGCCTTGGCCACGACGTCTTTGCGACAGGAAGCATCAGTAAGCAGAGCATGTCCCGCTTCATCAAGCTCATGCGCGCTTACAAACTGCTCATTGAACTTTATGAGGTGGATGACTACATGTTCTGCGCGACGTCCGCTATGCGTGAGTCGGAAAACGGTCAGGAACTTGTCCGGCGCGTTGAAGATGAACTGGGTATCGTCATCAATGTCATCGACGGTAACCTTGAGGCTCAGCTAATCAATCAGGCCATCGGATCGTACCTGGGCGACGAGACCTACCTGCATATCGACGTGGGAGGTGGTAGTACCGAACTTAATCTTTATGTATCAGGGAAGAAGATTAAAACACGATCGTTCAAGATCGGCTCGGTGCGTATCCTCGAACAGACCGACTCGCCTGTGATGTGGAATGACATGGAGCAGTGGGTGCGGCGTAACGTAAAGCCGGAGTATGGAAAGGTCACAGCTGTGGGCACGGGCGGTAACATCAGCAAGGTGTTTGAGCTCGCCCAACTCAAACCCGGTAAGCTGTTATCGCTGCGCAAGATTCACCAGATCCGCAAGATGATCGAGCAATACAGCATTGAAGATCGTATTTATCAATTGCAGATGAATCCCGATCGCGCGGATGTTATTGTTCCTGCCACTCACATCTATACAAAAGTCATGGAGTGGGCGAATGCTAAGAACATTCTTGTACCTGAAGTCGGATTGAAAGACGGGATTATTCTCTATCTCTACGAGCGCAATACGCGGCAGAAACGTCTCGAGTTCGACAAGAAGTAGGCTATCTCCTTTTTCGTCCGGAGTGTTTGATCGTGCTCTTTCCCTTCTTGCGTTCGGAGATCTTTGTGTCCATCAGGTAAGACAACGAGATGCGCAAGCCGTGGTTCCTGACGCGCATAGGTTCCTGATAAGCGATGCCGGCAAATACCCCGTCAGTTGTCCTGCTTAAGAAACTGTGACCCAACTCGTAGCGAAAAAGGATCATAAACTTTTGGTACCCCATGGGTTCGAAAACAAATCCTGCAGCGAGGTTGAGTCCAAGTTGCATCCGGTTAGGATCCTGTACGGACATCTCGTTCGCGGCGGTCATTTCCGGATCTTTTCCCAATGCGATTTTGTATGACAGCTCATCAATGGCAAGCTCGTTGAGGTCGGTGCTCATCATTCTTCCCTTTCCGCCAAGCCAGTAACTGACATTTGGGCCAGCTCCGAAATACCACTTATATTCCCGGTTGCCACCCACAGTACCTTTAAACTCAGCAGTATAGAGGATGGGCATCTCCAGGTACTGGTACGTTACCGGTTTGGGAAAGATTTAAA
>QGUY01000215.1 GCA_003242315.1 Bacteroidota bacterium | reverse complement strand
TGACAGGATAGCCTGCTGGATTCGGATGCATCCGGAAGTGTATCTAGCATATCAAGTTCAGCATCGGTGGGTTCACTGAGGGGTTGGGGGCAACGCACGACTTCTACGCGGCAAGTGGCACAGAGTGCCATGCCGCCGCAGGTGGCGGGGATGTTGTAGTCAGACGCCTTGAGCACCTCCATCAGACTGAGGCTCACGCCTTCGGGTACTTCGAGATTTTTGTTGATACCCGATGGATCTTCTATGGTGATGTGAATCATCTAGAATCCGTTGACACCGTTAACGGTGGTGTATTTGAAACTGATCTTCTGATCGGGGTACACAAAAGGAAAGGCGCCTTGTGCCATGAGCGCCGCTTCATGAAAGCCGCAGAGTATCAGTTTAAGTTTTCCGGGATATGTGTTGATGTCTCCAATGGCGAAGATTCCCGGTTCGCTGGTTGAAAAGTCCACGGTATTCACGACGATCTGATTTCGATCGAGATTCAGACCCCAGTTGGCAATGGGGCCGAGTTTCGGACTCAATCCAAATAGAGGAACCAGGTTATCTGCCGGAATCGTGATGCATTGTTTTTGTTTGTCGGCAACAGTTACCGCGTCGAGTACGCCGTTGCCGTGAAGTTCGTGGAGGTTACAGTTGAGCAGCAGATCAATGCGACCCGAAGCAGCGAGTTCGTATACCTTCTCCGCAGAGTCGGGCGCGCCGCGAAATGTCTCATTTCGATGTACAAGCGTGACCCGCTCGGCGATGTCGGCAAGGTGTATGGTCCAATCCAGTGCAGAGTCACCTCCACCGGCGATGACAAGTTTCTTTCCCCTGAAGGCTTCCGGGTCGCGTACCATATATTCCACGCCCTTCCCCTCGAATCGGTCAATGTTTGCGAGTTCCGGCTTGCGCGGCTCAAAGCTTCCCAGCCCGGCCGCGATGACGACGACCTTGCTGCTGACGGTCGTTCCCCTGGTCGTAGTGACAGTAAAGCCAGACTCCGTGCGTTCAATGCCCTCTGCCCTTTCGCCAAGTGTGAAGGAGGGTTTGAAAGGTTCAATCTGCTTGAGCAGGCCCTCTACTAACTCTTGTGCGTAAACTATGGGGAAGCCCGGGATATCATAGATCGGCTTCTTCGGGTAGATTTCCGTAAGCTGGCCACCGGGTTGCGGTAGGGCATCGATCAAATGGCACCTCATCTTCAGGAGGCCAGCTTCAAACACGGCGAACAAGCCCACCGGGCCCGCGCCAATGATGCATATGTCGGTCTGAATCGGCTCGTAACTCATGACACCAAATTTAGTATATTAATTATTAGTGCGACAACTATTTGAATACGAAAAAATCGACTTAAGGTTGACCATTATCTCCTCCCAGGTTTTCATAAATAGTGTTAAGAATCCGGCGGAAGTGGTTGAAATCTCGTTCGGACAGTCCCTCCCAGGCTTTGAGGCGCACTTCCTGAATTTTCGGGAGCATTTCTTTTACCTTGCTCTTGCCCTTGCTGGTGAGCGACACCATGAAACAACGCCGATCTTCAGGATGCGTGTTGCGCTCGACGAGCCCCTTTTCGCAAAGCAGGTCGATAATGCGTGTAAGCGTTGGGTTATCTTTAAACACGAGTTCCGCAAGTTCATTTTGCTTTAACCGATCCCGTTCATACAGCTGCTTCAGCACCAGCCATTGATCGACCGTGATGTTAAAGCCCATCTCCTTAAAGCGCCTTTGAGCAAACTGCTTAACCTTCCTTGCAGTTCGGTCGAGCAAAAAGGAATAGGCGTTGTATCGTTCTTCCATAGCGCTAATATAGGTGTTTATGTTTGTGTTGAGGTGTTGATGTGCGCATGTGTTGATGTTGGCCGTCCCGAAGTTTACGAGAAATTGTTATAGGCTAAGCTCTCGGTTGGAGGTATTGCACGTAGGATCCCTTTAGGGAATCAAAAGCTGGGCGGGGGAAGTACGACAAAAATTTTTCGGTGTTGTCAAAAAAAATTTTAGACGCTTTTGTCGACTTGTTTCGCTCACCGAGCATCCGAATCCGCAATCGTTTTCATGCCGTTGCTGCGATGGATTCCATTTTTGATGATGTTGTCATGACAACAGTTGAAGATGGCGGCGCCTCTTGACATAATGCCTTCCTCTGTTAACTTCGCATACAACTAAGCTATTCTAATTTCAACCTTTAAACCTTCTACTCTACATTCATGAAAACCTCCTTGCGTTTCCTGTATGTCATGGGGATCCTATGTTTGATGCCCGTGACAGGACTCTTCGCACAAGACACCGTCGAAATCGATTCGGGTGCGACCGCCTGGATGCTCACATCCACGGCGTTGGTGTTACTGATGGTTCCGGGCCTGGCGATGTTCTACGGCGGATTGGTGCGAACCAAGAACGTACTGGGCACCATGATGCACAGCTTCGCCGCTATGGGCGTCATGACCGTCCTGTGGCTCATCTGCGGTTACTGCATGGCATTCGGCGGTAACGTGCTGGGCGGATGGTTCGGTTGGAACCCAGACTACTTCCTATTGAGCGGCATTGACGACAGCATCCTGGAAGGTGGAATACCGGAATATGTATTCTCCATGTTCCAGGCCAAGTTCGCCATTATCACCCCTGCCCTCATCGCCGGCGCTTTTGCTGAACGCGTTTCGTTCAAGGCATACTGCTGGTTCATCGCACTGTGGGGTATTCTCGTATACAATCCCCTCGCTCACTGGGTATGGGCAAGCGATGGCTTCCTGTTTAACCTTGGTGCTGCCGGCGCGATCGACTTTGCCGGTGGAACTGTGGTACACATCTCTGCTGGGGTGAGTGGTCTCGTTGCTGCTATCTTCATTGGTGGACGCAAACTTTACCCGCACCTTCCCATGCGTCCGAATAACCTCGTCATGACCATGATCGGTGCCGGGCTCCTCTGGGTAGGTTGGTTCGGGTTCAACGCTGGTAGCAGTCTCACGAGTGGACTGAGCACGGCGCAAGCCCTCACAGCAACGCAAATTGCCGCCGCTGCCGGTGCATTAACCTGGATTATCATTGAAGGCATTCACCAGGGCAAAGCAACAGCGCTTGGATTTGCCAGCGGTATCCTCGCAGGTCTCGTAGCCATCACGCCGGCCGCCGGTGTTCTCGAACCTCTCGGTTCATTGTTCCTTGGCATTCTCGCCTCGGGCTTCTGCTACCTCTCGATAATTCTCAAGAACAAGCTCGGATATGACGACACCCTGGATGTATTCGGTATCCACGGCGTGGGCGGTATTGTAGGTGCTATTGGTCTCACCTTCTTTATCCGCGATAGCTGGATGGCCGACGCAGCCGTCGCCGCTGGTGGCAGCTGGACTACCATGCAACAACTTGGTGTGCAAGCAACCGCTGTACTCATTGCCATCGCGTACGCCGCTGTCGGTACGCTGGTCATCCTGCTGGTACTGAACCAGATTCTGAAGTTCCGCTCTTCGAATGAGGCTGAAATGAAAGGCCTTGACAACTACTATCACGGCGAGCGCGGATACGGACTTATCAATCCCAGCTAGCATGTACCAGACGTTGCCCCGACACTGTCGTGGGTAAACACCCGACTTTGTCGAGGCAACCATACTCAAACATCCTAAATCGACAAGAACATGAAACTATTGATAGCAATAATCCGGGAAAATCAACTAGACCAAGTCCGCGAATCGCTGGTCAATGCCGGAATATCCAGGATCACCGTCAACCACGTCTCCGGCCACGGCCGTACGCACGTGGAAGAAATCTATCGCGGACAGAAAGTTGTGCCCAACCTCGTACCTAACGTGCGCATTGAGATAGCGCTGAACGACGCGTTCGTAAAGCCTGCTTGCGACGCTATCCTCACCGCAACCAAGGCAAACGACAGCGGGCTCATCGGCAGTGGTAAAATCTTCATAGTACCTTTAGAGGAGTGTATCAGGCTGCGAACCGGCGAGCGCGGTTCCGAGGCCATCTAGACTCCGGCGGAACCATTCCCGCTTTCTCAGAACGGCTAGCCGCAAAAAGGCTGGCCGTTCCCGTTTGAGAAGGTGCTTACGTGTCTACGAGGTGTTGAAGTGTTGATGTGTTGAAGTGTTGAAGTTGGGCCGTCCCAAAGCGAACTTGTAACGATGTGGGTAACCCTCTCGACTAAGGACTTGATATGAGACTTAGATACAATTCACCCACCCCCACAAATTCCCAACCCACGCCCCTAAACCCCTTAAGTGGCCAACGCGCAATTAGGTGTATATCCAAATATTAAGGCGATTTAGAATCGCGAACCAGGGCCAACTATCCCAAAATCTTAAATCGCAACACAAGACAAGAGAAAACGATTTCAAGATTTCACGGATTAGAACGATATTTCAATATTGCTATGAATCCTATTGATCCAAATCCAATCACCCTTTCAACCTATGAATCCTGGCTCAGACAAGCACTCCCATGCGATGCTGTTCATTCGTATTCCGGTAGGTTTTCACCTCATCTACGGAGTCGTTGACAACGTCGTATCGTGGGAACGCATGCTTGAATTCCGCGATTTCCTCGATGGGCACCATTTTCCCCTCCCCCTTTTTTGCGCCGTGGTTTCCGTCTATGCGCAATTATTATGCGGCATGATGTACATCCTCGGAGTCTGGATCAGAGTAGCCGCAGCAATCATGATCTTCAACTTCGCAGTGGCACTCATCGGCGTACACATCGGAGATGCTTATCGTCCGGCATTTCCGGCCATAATCATCCTGTGCAATTCCGTAGTACTGCTACTGCTGGGAAGCGGTCGATTGTCGTTGCGTCCTACTCGTCATTAATTATTACAACCCTCCATTAAGGAACTGTTAACTGAAAAAGGCTAGCCATTCCTGGCTCAGAGCTTTTCCCGATACAATACTTTGAGCCTTTGATACAATCGTTACAAGCTATTTGATCGATTGCATTCAAATTCGAAGTGCACTTCGCCGGAACCTGACCTGACCACTGAAAGTATCAGCTGTTTAAACTTAAATCATAGCGACATGAAAACGGTTCTTAGTTGGCGTTCACAATCCCGTTTCGGATTGTGTTGTCTCATGTTCTTTGTTCTCTTTCTCTCGTGTAACTCCGATGAAGAGAGCACTCCAATAAACGACATCAGCATCACGGCTGTTGATCCGGAATCTCCGGGCACGCTTGGTTTCTACGAGACGAGCACGTCAGATCGCGTGACGATCACGTACGATTACCACATTTCCCACCCGGAAGGCGCACGCATCTGGATTATTCCTTACACGGAAGGGGACAAATCGGAAGGATACGTTTATTCATCGTCAGGCGTATTCAAAGGGTCCGGGCAGCGCACCGTGATCTTTTCCACGGAAGATGTTGGATCCGGGCCTTTGCACGTCGACCAAATAAAAATTTCCATTACCAATCCCGATCAAAGCACTCAACTGCTTGAGCGATTTGTCGACGTTGACTATACGTTCGAGTAGGCGTCGGTTAATACCAATGGATCATGCCCTCTTCCTGAACTTCGTGGTCTTCGCGAACGTCAACGAACTGGACGTTAGCGTTGTTCACCAACTTGATGGCCTCCTTAACCTCGTGAGTCTTTACCTTCGCATTGGCCTCTTCAACCAGGCCTTTAACTGTTGCCTTCATACGCTCTTTCGTTTTGGATTGAACATGCAATTAACGTAACCGAAGGTAAGAGCCAGGCTAGGAGCGGCGTAGCCCTCACGGACAGAAAAATGTACTCTGGAGACCAGAGGTATCAATTGGTCTCCGCCAGAAAGTCTTCGCGCTTTTTGAACAGGTCTGCAATAATCCTCGTGCCGCTGTCGGAGAAGTACACGTCTGGCTGCACTGTGGAAGCAAGTCGCCACGTCGCATCAGGTTGCCTCCATGCGCGCACCGTCTCCAGGTCTCCTGAATTGCCACTCACCACGAGCGAGAGATCCGGATCTCCTGATGGTACAAAATCATCTGCAAAAGCATTGAGGTTTCTTGAGCGCAAAGTATTGAGGAAACTTTCCACCTTAGCGGAATCCGCGGGTGTGTCTTGTATCATCCATTTGTTGTCCTTGCGCTCAAGAACAAAACCGCTGTCCGCAGGATAACGGAAGTCTAGACGCAACACGAGGTCTTTGGGTACTTTGAGAAAAGACTTGTTGCGGAATGAATTAAAGTCGCGACCAAACGTGCTGTGAACTGAAGCGCTTACTGTGTAGACTTCATCGTCTTCACCGGTGCGTACAAACGCCTCTCCTCCACGCGGTGCACCAATCACGAATGTTGCCAGTTTGCCGGAGTTACCTGATACGTTGACAACGATACCAGATTCATCCGTAACACCATAGTCTTCCCACTTTTCCTTGTTGCGGGTAACGATGCGATCAAATTCCAGATCAGCCAACGACTCCAGGAGCGTCGACACGGCGTAACCATCCGCAGCGGCATTAATACCCGATTGTTCTACACGCCATGTTCTGTCATTGCGCGTCAGCACCTTTTCGGTCGTGTCTGTTGCACTGTTTCTTAGTATTCTTATCTCTGTGACAGCAGCCGTATCGACCTTTAGCGCGGCGGCCTGGATATTACTCGAGCGCGCTGGCGATCGGAAGAGCTTCGTCAGTACAAAGCTTGCCACCAGTACAATGAAAACTGCGACAAGAATGTGCGTATTAGACAGCTTCATAGTCCTCGTTCATTCGTTGCATCCGCACTGCCCGGTTTCTTTGTGAGCGCACCACACCATAGCCCACAGCCAGGAGTACGGGCAGCAGGAAGTTGGTATACTTCAAAAGAGATCGGGTTGATTCATCCATCTCC
>QGUY01000504.1 GCA_003242315.1 Bacteroidota bacterium | reverse complement strand
TTCCAACAGTCTTCGATGTATCAAAACTTAATTCAAAGCCGAATCGGGTTAAGACATTATTGCGTGTCGTTCTCTTCCAAGAAGGGCAAATCTACACCAAGAATGCGATCACCCACCTGTATTTGATGTACAACCTCCATTCCCTGGTCAACTTCCGCGAAGATGTTGTACCGTCCGTCAAGATGTGGGGTTGGGGAGTGTGTGATGAACCACTGGGTCCCTTCGGTGTCCTTTCCCGCAGAAGCCATGCCGACGCTGCCGGTGCGGTATTTTCGTTCAGAAAATTCTGATCGAATTGAATAATCTTCACTTCCCCATCCGTCGCCTCGATTGCAGCCGGCCTGGATCACGAAATTTGGGACTACGCGATGGAAGAACTTTTTGTCGAAGTATCCCGTGCGCGCAAGGTGTACAAAATTGGCCACCGATCCTGGCGCTTCATCGACAAATAGCCTGATCACAATATGTCCGCGGGATGTGCGAATTATGGCGGTAGCGTTCGAGGGAATTTTACGGGCGAGAGCCCAGTCAATTGGATGATTGTATTCATTCAAGACATTCGCGACTGGTAGGCCTTCAAAATGCGCGATCGCACGTTCAAGCGGTTGCAATGCTTCGTTGTCCCTTGGCAACGACAATCGGTTCTTCGCTTCGATCAGAAAGCTAGCATCGGAAATAATTTCGCGGTATCCCAGCGAAGGGTTCGCCAATGCGCCACACACGGTGCCGATGACGGCAGGATCGCCGGTTGATATCGCCCGCCGATACATATCGGCAAATTTGCTTTTCATCGATGCTTTGAAGCGCGGACTTTCATTCATCGCCACAAGCGCGGCGGCGGCAGACGACCGGATCACCGGTGTATCTGCCTTGATAAGTTGATCAAAAACGAAAGGGTAAGCGGATGGTGCCTCCTGCAGGCTGGATAACAGCGCTGCACGGTGATATGGATCTGTCGCTTTATCGTACAGACTTTTTATTTCATCGATGATGAAGGGTAAATCCTTTTGTTTTAAGACGGCTTGGTAGACCTTGGCCTGCGCCCGCCAGTCCTGAACTTGCTCTGCGAGATTAGCGAGTTGTACCCATGCCTTTTCATTGGCAAGTGAAAGCACAATTTCCGAAGCTGCAATGCGTATGGCGGGATATTTTGAGGCGAGTCCTTCCGTAAGGTGGTTTTCAACGCGTTCGTACCGGAATGCGCTGAGGGCCCGCATGGCATTCACTTTTACGCGATAATCCTCATCGGAGGCCAGGATGCTTTCAATCACTAGCAATGATGAGTCCGTTGGGATTTTTCGCAAAGCAAGCGCAGCGGCCATTCTCACTTCTACGAGAGAATCGGTCAGTGCGGCCCGGCTTATCATGCCAAACAATGACTCGATTCCTTGTGCGCCACGGGCCAGATAGTGCGCCGCTGCCAGACGAGTAGCGTCATTAGACTTGGGGCCTAATAGGGAGGCTGCGAGTGCATTGGTAATCTGATTCGATTTTCCTCTGAGGGCAAGCCGGTAGATGCCCCAGGCGAGACCTTCGTGCGAACGCGAATCGACGGCCAGAGGCGTCCACTCATCTGCCGTCTTCCCAATCCCTTCGAGGATTGCGTTTAGCACAGCTGGATCCTTTTCGGAGTTTAACGCATCGATCAATATCGGGGCGGACCGGTTTCCCCCGGTTTGACCAAGAGCAAATGCCGCAGCCTTTCGGACGTTCGCATCTGCATCACGCAACAGGGGTGCAAGGTTGTCAACGGACCCAGTGTCCGGCCAGCATCACTCTTTCAATAGTCCCCCGAAGAAGGTGGGTTTCGGGAGTCTCTTCTCCCCCTGACGGGAGCCGCACCAGACACAGATTCGCCCGGGCGCCCGGCGT
>QGUY01000214.1 GCA_003242315.1 Bacteroidota bacterium | reverse complement strand
ATACCGATTTTCCTCCCGCGTTGGGGCCGCTCACCAGGATCATCCGGTCCTGATCGTTAAGGTCTATTGACAACGGAACCACAGGCCGCTTCCCTTTCAATGTCAGAAAAAGAAGCGGGTGCCGCGCATCTCTCAATTGCAGCGTTGGGCGCGGTCGCAGATCAGGCATATGTGCCTCTATCGTTCGCGCATACTTCGCTCGCGCGCGGATAAAATCAACCTCCGTTAGAAAGTCAAATGCCGACTTAAGATCATCATATCTGGCACGTATGCCATCCGTTATATGGGTTAGAATGCGAACGACCTCGCGTCGTTCGGCGTGTTCGTATTCCCTGATCTCGTTGTTGGCGTCCAGCATCTCGGCGGGTTCCATGAACACCGTCTGTCCGGTCGCCGATTCGTCGAGCACAAAGCCGCGCAGTCTCCGCTTATGTTCAGCAAGAATGGGAATCACCACACGACCTTCACGTATTGTGGGCAACGCTCCCTCGGGTACCCACTTTTCGGCAACAGCTTTTGAGAAAATCTGCTCCGAGAGACTTCGCAACCGCGCCTGTTGCTCACGAAGTCGCTTGCGGATGCGGGCAAGCTCCGGAGTGGCATTATCGCGTACCTTTGCCCGTTCGTCAATTTGCCTGGTGATACTTACTGCAACCGCTGAAACATCGGGCACAGGGTCGGCCAAATCAGCAAGGGAGGGACACCATTCCCTCGATCGACGGAGAAACGATTTGCAGAGATGCACAGTGTCAATGGCTCCCGCCATGTCGAGCAGTTCCTGTTCGTCGAGATAGTTTCCTGCAGGAAATATTTTTTCATGCCATAGCGCCGGGTCGTGAAAATGTGCCGCCGGAAATGATTCACCTTTTTCAATAATGCGTACGAATTCGGACGTCTGATTTAAGAGGAGGCGAATGGCGTTAAAATCTGTGAGAAAGCGCATTGCCTCCACGCGGCGCACGGCTGCGGGCGACAGGCAATTTTCTGAAAGGTGACGGCGTATTTGGTCGAAACCGAGTTTCTCTTCCAATTGATCCGGGTAGATCATAGGATTACGGGGAGGGTAGGGAAAGCCTTTGCTCCTGCAAATTCAGTGAGTCGACAAGCGCGGAGTATACCGCTTCCCACTGATCAGGATGATTCACGTAATAGTCGAACGATCGGATAAATTCCTCGCGGGTGATGCCTGCGTCCTGAAATAGGCGATCCTCCATTCGGGTGAAGAATTTTCGCGCTGAATCCGGTCGAAGTCCAAGCCGGCTGACATGTTCCTCCGCTATGTACAGCGATCTGAGGGTCTGCACCATTTGGTCCTGCGACAAAATATCGTTTGGACGCCGTTCCCGCTTGCACGATGATGCGGCCAGCAACCCCACTACGAGTATTACTACCAACCTCATATACAATTGCTTACCATTCAGCCAGAGGAATTGCCCAAGCCCAGCGGCCGGGCAGCAAAATAATCATAATTGTTCTATTTTTGACGTTTATGACTAGCGGCGGGATGAAGGACCTGATCAAGAAACTCCGGAATTATGAAATCCAGATTCGCAAGGCGATCAATAGCCAGATGCAGGGCGATTTCCGTTCCGTGTTCAAGGGGTCAGGGCTGGAGTTCGATGATGTCCGTCCTTATCAATATGGAGACGATATCCGCACGATCGACTGGAATGTGTCCGCAAAAGGACACGGCACCTTTGTAAAGACCTTTCGCGAAGAGAAGGAACAAACGGTATTCTTCATTCTCGACGTCAGCGCTTCGGAAGATATCGGGCGGCCCGGAAAAACAAAGGCCGACATCGGCAAAGAGATTTGCGGCGTCCTCACCCTTTCCGCGGTGAAGGAATCAAGCCACGTCGGATTGATCTGCTTTTCAGATCAGAAAGAAAAGTATTTGCGGCCGTCCAAAGGATCGGCACAAGCCTACCAGATCATCTCCGCATTAGTAAAACTACAGCCACAATCAAAGCGAACAGATCTTTCAAAAGCGCTGGCCTTCGCGCTCAATACGATCAAGCGCAGAAGCGTGGTAATTCTGATTTCAGACTTCATTGATGAGGACTCCTACTTCGACAACCTCAGGGCATTGGCGCGACGCCACGACCTGGTGATCATTCACATCTCCGACAAGCGCGAAACGAACCTACCCAAACTTGGCATTGTGCCGATCGTTGACAAGGAATCGGGAAAGACGTTGTGGATCAATACATCATTCGGCAACTTCCGGCACCTGCTGAGCAGCAGCCTTGCCGGACGAAAAGAAACTCTTGAACGATTCTGCCGCAAGCATCAGATCAACTTCATTTCACTGGACACCGAAGAAGATTATGTACCGAAACTTCTGCGGTTGTTCAAGATTCGAAACAAGACCGTTAAAACGACCTGAAGCAACGCGACCGTATGACATTGAGGATTGCCTTACTTTCCGTTGCCGTCAGTCTTGCGTGGCCCGCGATAGCACAGGAGGAGCCACAAGTGCGGGGAAGATTCCTCACCGACAGCATTCGCATCGGGGAGGAAGCGGTGTATGTACTTGGCGCCACGTATCCTCAGAACATAGACGTCCTGTTCCCCGACTCAAGCATCAATACATTTCCTTTTGAATACGCACGACGCGAATACTTTCCAACGGTGACGCGGAACGGAGTGAGTCGCGACAGCGTTGTCTATTATTACCGCACATTCGAGCCGGACTCCGTTCAGACATTAGCCTTACCGGTATTCGTAGTACACGAAAGGGACTGCACCGCCGTGTATGCGGACGCCGACAGCCTCTTTCTGAAACGCATCCTCGTACTGCCGGATACGGCCCGGCTGGATGCTGTAGCCCTGAAAGAGACGATTGCATTCGAACGCATACCCACATCCTTCGGATGGGTTGTAGCGTCAGCCATCGCAGGCGTCGTAATGCTTCTGGCTGCCGGCGGGTATGCTGTCTTTGGAAAGACTATACGCCGGCATTACCGTATGCGAAAGCTGCGGAACAACTTTGCACGGTTCATGGAAAGCTATACGTCGAATCTTTCGCGATTGCGTGAAAGCGCTTCACCCGAAGTAGCCGAATCGACCGTAAGTTTGTGGAAGAAGTACCTGGAGAAACTCGAACTCAGGCCCTATACCAAACTTACCACGAAGGAAACCATACAACTCATTCGGGATGACTCGATCCGCCAGAGCCTGCAGTCCATCGACCGGTCGATTTACGGTGGCCAGACAGTGGATGTAAAACCGTTCGAAGGTTTGATGGACTTCGCGCGTGATAAGTTTGAGAGAAAAATGGAGGAGGTAATGCATGAATGACACCAGCCTTCAGTGGCTAAGCCTCGACTGGTTCACGCCAGCAACACTGCGTGCGTTCACATGGCAGTGGCCGGAGTTCCTTTACCTGATTCCGGCTGTTGTGGTCCTGTTCATTGTGCGCTGGCTCCTGCGTCGGCGCTTCAATCAAAAGCTGCCGATAGCCACCGTGAAGCGAGACCTCCGGTCTTCGGCGGCGAACCTGCTTCGCCTGGTGCCTGAAATCCTGCTCATGCTGGTGCTCGCGCTATTGCTCGTGGCATTGGCGCGCCCGCAGCGAACAAATGAAATGGTGGAGCAGTGGACAGAGGGCATCGACATCATGCTTGCACTGGACATCTCGCAATCCATGCAGATCGAAGACTTCACGCCCAACCGCCTGGAGGCAGCCAAGCGCGTGGCGCGGGAGTTCATAGAAGGAAGGTCGCAGGATCGCATCGGCATTGTCGTATTCTCCGGCGACGCTTTCTCACTGGCTCCGCTGACGACGGATTACGATCTGCTCAAGCAATACCTCAATGAGATAAGCTATGACATGATCGAAAGTCGGGGCACGGCAATCGGCAGCGCGCTCGCTGTCGTTACCAATCGCATGCGCGAGTCGACGGCAGCATCGAAGGTATGCATCCTACTTTCCGACGGCGACAGCAATGCCGGCAATATCGACCCGCTTACGGCAGCGGAGCTGGCATCCGCCTATGGCGTGCGCATTTATACCATCGTTGTGGGAAAAGAAGGCCTGGTGCCCATGGGAAAAGATTTCTTTGGCAGGCCGCAAATGTATCCCAATACCGTCGATGAAACGACGATGCGCCGCATCGCAGAGATTGGCGAAGGCGAGTTTTTCCGCGCGACAAACAACCAGGCGTTAAAGCAGGTCTTCGATCGTATTGATCAGTACGAAAAAGCCGAGATCAAAGAAACCCGTTACAAGGAAACGTCCGACTACTACTTCATATACCTCCAATGGGCAATAGCAGGCTTCCTGTTTTGGCTGCTGTTCAAGTCGACGTTCATTACCAATATTCTGGAGGATTAACGGGGAAGTTCCTGGCGTACGCCGAGGAATGACACCCAGTCTTCAAGCTGTGCCTTGGTAAGCACGCGAGGAAACTTATTCTGTCCCCCTACTTTGCCTTTCGACTCCATCCATTCGTAGAAACGCTGTGTCGGAAGAATTTCTACAAAGATGTCTTTTAATGCAGCGCTGCGTTCGACAGCATAGTCATCATTGAGTTTTTTCAGGGTCGCATCGAGGCGGTCGCGGAATACTACTGGATCGACTTGGTTGTCCGTGCCGATGTACCACTGATGCGCAAACAATGAGTTATGCGGTATCCCCGCAACGGTGAATTCGCGTACACTGATGTTGAGCTCGTCGGCCACGAGACCGATAGCTTTCGTCATGTTATCCACGGAAAGGTGTTCACCGCACAAACTCAGGAAGTGCTTCGTGCGGCCCGTGATAACAATTTCACTTTCTTCTATCGAGGTGAAGCGGATAACGTCTCCGATGAGATAACGCCATGCTCCGGCGCACGTCGAGAGAAGGAGGGCATACTCTTTCCCTTCCTCAACCTCGTCGATGAGCAGCGTTTCCGCATCAGGCCGGATCTCGCCCTGGCTGTTAAAGTTCTTTTCCTCAAAGGGGACGAACTCGTAAAAGATTCCGTTGTTCGTCACAAGGCGCATCGACCTCCGGTTAGGGTATGCCTGGAAGGCAATAAATCCTTCAGAGGCGAGATAAGTCTCGATGTAGTGAATTGGCCTGCCAAGCAGGTTAGCAAATCCCTTGCGATACGGCTCGAACGACACTCCCCCGTGCACATACACTTCGAGGTTGGGCCATATTTCGTGAATGTTCGGCACGCGGTAGTAGTCGATGATTTTCTCCATCAGGATTTGTATCCACGCAGGGACACCGACGACGATCCCAATGTCCCAGTCGACAGCCTTACGCGTGATTTTATCGAGTTTCGCATCCCAATCGCGCGTCTTCGCAATCTGTTTTCCGGGCTTATAAAAGTGTTGAAACCAGAAAGGCAATCGTGCTGCCTGGATGCCGCTCAGGTCGCCTTCAAAGTAGCTGCCCCGGTGGTTCAGGTGTGTACTCCCTCCCAGCATGAGAATGCCCGATTCGAAGATGTGAGCCGGAAGGTCATACTTGGAGAGCGTAAGAATTTGACGGATGCTCGTTTTCTGAATTGCCTTCGTCATGTCCTTGGTCACCGGTATGTATTTCGATGAAGCCTCGGACGTACCTGAACTCAACGCAAAATATTTCACTCGCCCCGGCCAACACACATTGCGTTCACCCTGCAGGCAACGCTTCCACCATGTGTTAAATATGGCATCATACGTGTGTATAGGAACGCGCGTCTTAAACTGCTCGTAAAAATCGCGGGGAGAAGCGCGGAAAGCGCGTAGGATGTCGTAAAAGCCATAATGCTTTCCGAACTCGGTCTGGCTGGCCGCGATCAGGAGCTCTTTGAGCTCCTTTTTCTGAAGGTCGAATGGCGAGGAGTATTCCTGCTCAAGCATTTCGCGTATGCGAATGCCTTTTTTGAGCAATTCTCCCAGTATAGCCATACTTTTGCAGCTGTTTTTGGTCCCCAACGGGGGTGTCAAAATTACGGAATGAATGTCGAAAAAAATATATCGCAATTAACCCGTAGCCTGCCCGCCGGTTGCAGGCTTGTTGCCGTCAGCAAAACACACGGCGTGGACAAGATTATGGCTGCATACAACGCGGGGCAGCGAATTTTTGGTGAGAACCGCGTTCAGGAAATGGTGGAAAAGCAGCCACAACTTCCTGCCGATATTGACTGGCACTTGATTGGCCATCTGCAACGCAACAAAGTGAAATACATTGCAGACTTTGTCGCACTGATTCACTCCGTAGACAGCATAAAACTCCTTCAGGAAATCAACCGTCAGGGCGAGCGTGTTTCGCGGGTAATACCCTGCCTGATCCAGGTACACATTGCAAGAGAGGAAACGAAATTCGGATTCAGCGCGGAAGAGATTCCTACAGTTATTACGTCAGAGGAAATCGCGGGATTTCGATTTGTCGAAATCAGGGGACTCATGGGCATGGCAACGCTCACGGATGACACAGATCAGATCCGGCGTGAATTCCGGGGACTGCGTGAATTGTTCGATCGTGTGAAGACCATGAAAACCCCGCCTAATGTACGATTCACAGAATTGTCTATGGGCATGAGCAGTGATTACCAAATCGCCATCGAGGAAGGCAGTACCCTCGTTCGAATCGGATCAGCAATCTTCGGCGAGCGAAGTTGACCACAGAGAGGTGATGAAATTCCAAACTGATGAATAAAAGAACTACTCTTGTAATCGGCGCCCTGGCGGGTATGACTGCCGTTGCGCTCGGTGCGTTTGGCGCCCATGCATTGAAGGCGCGGCTGGTTGCTGCGGGACGACTGGACACATATAACCTGGCCGTTGAATATCAGTTTTATCATCCCCCCGCATTTTGGGG
>QGUY01000503.1 GCA_003242315.1 Bacteroidota bacterium | reverse complement strand
TCTTAAAAAAGAAAGGCGATGAACAACTCACCGCCCTTCAAACGACATTCCGTCGGGAGAACCTATCCCTGGCAGGTTGCTCCTCAGCAGAGCCTGCTTCCGTTTCGGTTCAACAATACAAAATTCAAATCAGTAAACTATATTTACAACCTGTCGAAATTCCCAGCCACTTTCACAGATTTCTTTTCATTGCCATTTGGTAGAACAGATATTGCTCTGCTATGCAATTGAATTCACCGACCTGGACGGTATCCAATCGATCCACATTTTTATCAATAAAATCAAAAGCCGTTTTGGAGTAATTCCTAAAGAAATCGATGTAATGCCCACCCACTATACCCAGGTTAGCAGATTCTGCTTCTCTTGTTACTGGGTTTCGAATTTCTTCAGGAATATCACGGAATCTACTTTTTACTGAATTTAAAATGCAACCTCCCCCATACTATGACCGACGACGGCGTCAGGAGAAATACCCCACGACTTCCATACCCTGGCAAGCGATACCTGCATTGCAAATAGTGCAGGCTGAATAACATTGATTTCATTCAGGCGACTTGTCTCAGGCGAGGCATTCAATTCATCAAGCAATGACCAATCGGTATAAGGTTGAAAGGCAGCATCACATGCTGTAATACTTTCGCGGAAGATGCTATTGTGTTGGAAAAGCTCGCGTCCCATCCCAAGCCATTGCGCACCCTGTCCCGGGAAAATGAAAACAACCTTCGGGGCACCCGTTAATGTAGCCGCCGTGACGTCATCTTCAGCATCCGCGAAGGCAATAAGTTTATCAATAAGTTCATTCCGTGATTCAGCAAAGAATACATGACGATGGTCAAACTCAGCCTTGACCAATGCAGTTGCGACGCATACGGAAGTTGCATCTTTGTCGTCGAGCGATGTGAGCAGATTTGCATAGGCACGTGCATATGACTTTAACGCTGCCGGTGATTTAGCCGAAAGAGGAAGCGTCAGCTTTTCTGAAGCAGCATCATCTTTCGACACAAGTGCCGGATACTGCTCCAGCACCGCATGCGCGTTCGTGCCGCCCCATCCGAATGAATTCACACCTGCCTTGAATGTTTTCCCTGCTTGTGCAGGCCAGGCAGTTTGTTCATCCTGAACTTTCAACATCAGTTCATCAAACGGAATATCAGGATTGGGTGTATTGAAGTTAAGATTCGGCGGAAGTGCCTGATGCTGCATGGCAAGGACGACCTTTATGAGTCCGGCGATACCTGCAGTAGCCTCTGTATGTCCGATGTTCGTTTTCACGGAACCAATTCGAAGGGGTTGCTTGCGGTCCTTGCGGAAGAACTGACCAATTGCTTTGGCCTCGTTTGGATCGCCAAGCTTGGTTCCGGTACCGTGTGCTTCAACGTAGTGTACTTCTGCAGGAGCAATACCGGCGGCACTATAGGCAGATTCCAGAAGGGCGATCTGGCCTTCAGTGCTCGTCGCAGGTAATGTATCGTTGAATCCGTTGTTGTTAACCGCAGTTCCCCGAATGACTGCATAAATCCGGTCGCCGTCGCGTTCTGCCTCATCAAGTCGTTTGAGAAGAATAACGCCACCTCCTTCACCGCGCACGAAACCATCGGCGTCCTTGTCAAATGAGCTGCAGCGGTGTTTGTGCGACAGACCACCGAACTTGGTCAGCTCAATGTATTTGTCAGGATCGAGGATATGATTAATTCCCCCGACGATTGACATCGCCGATTCACCGGAAATAAGATTCTGACAAGCGAGATGAAGTGCCACAAGCGAAGCGGAGCATCCTGTATCGACGACAAGGCTCGCACCTTTGAGTCCCAACGCAAACGATACACGGTTTGCCACTACCGGTGAAGACACCCCCACAGAAGAGTACAGTGTGG
>QGUY01000502.1 GCA_003242315.1 Bacteroidota bacterium | reverse complement strand
CAAGTTTTCATCTGCCTTTGGTGAAGAAGACCAGGTTATTACCCATATCATAGCGACAAACCACCTGCCGATCACTATTTTTACGCTCGATACCGGCAGGCTTTTCCAGGAGACCTATGAGCTAATGGACCGCACTCGGGCGCGCTATCGGATCAGCGTTGAAACCTACTTTCCTGATGCCGGCGACGTCGAAAAGTTGGTGCGAACCAAAGGCTTCAACAGCTTTTATGAATCCGTGGAAAACCGCAAGGAGTGCTGCTACATCCGGAAGGTAAAGCCTCTTCGGAGAGCCCTTCAGGGAGCCTCGGTGTGGGTCACCGGATTGCGTGCAGGGCAGTCGGCCAACAGGCAGACGTTCCAGGTGGTGGAATGGGATGCAGACCTGCAATTGGTCAAATACAACCCGATACTACACTGGTCGTATGACGAAATGCAGGCCTTCATCGCGGCTAACAAGATCCCGGTGAACTCGCTGCACGCGAAAGGATTCGCCAGCATTGGTTGCGCGCCCTGCACACGTGCGATACAGCCGGGTGAAGACATCCGGGCCGGTAGATGGTGGTGGGAACAAACGCAGAAAGAATGCGGACTTCACGAAGCAAAACCAGCTGAACAACGATAGATCAGGATGAGTGAGTATTTGAAAGTTTTTCCGAAAGATCTCGAGGACGAGGCGATCTATATCATTCGCGAAACGGCGGCTCAGTTTGAGCGTCCCGCCATACTTTTTTCCGGAGGCAAAGACTCCATCACGCTTGTACGGCTCGCACAGAAAGCCTTCTATCCCGGGAAGATTCCCTTTCCCCTGGTACATATTGATACCGGGCACAACTTTCCTGAAACGATTGAATTTCGCGACTGGCTTGTAAAAGAGACCGGCGTCGAACTCATCGTTGGCTACGTTCAGGACGACATCGATGCGCGCCGCGTTGTGGAAGAAACGGGCAAGTACTCCAGCCGCAACATGCTGCAGACCACTACCCTGCTCCGCACGATCGAAGAACACAAACTGGATGCCTGTATGGGCGGAGCGCGTCGCGATGAGGAGAAAGCGCGGGCAAAGGAAAGGATTTTTTCTGTACGCGACGACTTTGGACAATGGAACGCAAAGAACCAACGCCCCGAGTTGTTCGACTACCTTAACGGTCGCATTCATCCCGGCGAAAACGTCCGGGTGTTCCCTATCTCCAACTGGACAGAACTCGACGTCTGGAATTATATCAAAGAAGAAAAGCTGGCGATACCGTCCATTTACTTCTCACACGAGCGGCCGGTACTGGAACGCGATGGCGTCCTCTGGCCTTATTCAGACTTCATCTACAAGGACCCCGACGAGGTGCTCGTCACCCGCACGGTCCGTTTCCGCACCGTCGGTGACATGAGCTGTACTGCAGCACTGAGCTCAACCGCTACGACAGTCGAAGAAATCATCGAAGAAATCATCAGCACTACCATTTCGGAACGCGGTACGCGCCTGGACGACAAGCGCGCGGAAGCTGCCATGGAAATGCGAAAGGTGAACGGATACTTTTAGAAAAAATGGAGGTACTACGAATTGCTACAGCCGGAAGTGTTGACGACGGAAAGAGCACACTGATCGGAAGGCTGTTGTACGAAACAAATTCTATCACTACGGATAAACTGGAGGCAATACAGCGCGCCAGTCAGCGAAAGGGAATTGGATTTCTCGATTTGTCGCTGCTGACCGATGGACTTATTGCCGAACGGGAACAGGGGATTACCATTGACGTAGCCCACATATATTTCAACACGCCGAAGCGAAAATTCATTATCGCCGATTCACCCGGGCACGTTGAATATACACGCAACATGATCACGGGTGCATCAAAGGCCGACGTGTCGATCATCTTTTTAAAGCCCG
>QGUY01000213.1 GCA_003242315.1 Bacteroidota bacterium | reverse complement strand
AAAAATGAGAACGGGTAACGGCACGGGACATGGACGTGGTATCATGAAAACGGTAGGTTGTCCAGCGAAGGGACGTACGTGGCCGACGAGCGCGATAGCTTATGGACCTGGTACAACATCGACGGAAGCGTGTCAATGAAGGCCCACTACCTGAACGGCGAACGTCACGGCCTCGCGCAATACTTCGGTACTGACGGCTCCCTCGTCCTGGAAAAGCGCTACGACGAGGGCGATGTTACAGCCTACAGGGCCAGAGGCAGGGACGGGGAGATGAGCGAATGGGTCCAGGTTGCCCCTGAAATGACGCTGGTGGCCTATTATCCCAACGGGGCCAAGGCCTACGAGGAACACAGGAAAAATGGCCGCGTCGAGGGCCCGGTTCGCGAGTTTTATCCCGATGGCCGGTTACTCAGCGAGTATATTTACGATCAAGGTGATGAGACCGGGCCTTTTTCCGTATATCACCCCAACGGCAGGCTCTGGCAGAAGGGTACGTACGATGCCGGATCGCTGCAGGGCGTAGTGGAATTTTTTAATCCGGACGGCACGCCTTTCCTTAAGGAAACCCGTCGCGACGGCACCTTGCATGGTAAATACGTGTTGTATAAAAATAGCCAGCCCGTAACAACGTTCACATACTGGTCAGGAACTCTTATCGATTAATGAAGAACACAGTAAAAGCGGGCCTCCTCGCGGTGGCTTGCATGCTTGCGGTAACGCTCCACGCCCAGAATAACGACCTGTGGCAGCAGATCAGCGCGAAATATCCGGGCGAGCCGGCCGTATACATAGAACGGTCCGAAACCCTCTCGATAATTCCCAGGGGAGATTCGCTGGTCGCGTACTCCGACGTCTTCGACGACATCCTTTACCTGAAGGAACCCACAGAAATGATGGCGAGCCGCCGCGTACATGGATCCCACTTCACAGAGGTTGAAAATCTCAAAGCTAAAACCCTCGTGTGGGAGAAGAGTCGGCATAGGGAACTTCCCGTCTCCAATTTTGCGAGGAAGTTTGATACCGATAATGGCATATTCCACGACGACTCATACTACTATTCCGTGTCATTTCCCGCAGTCGCCCCAAGGAATCGTACACAGCTGGAATATCGAAACAACTATCGGGATCCGAAGTTTATCCCGGGTTTTATTTTTTCCAGCTATCTGCCGCAGGAAAAGACGGTGTTTACGATCAAGACCACTCCGGAGGTCGATCTCATGTATGAAGTGCTGAACGACCCTGACAAAAAAATTCGGTTCAGGAAGTATGAGCGTGGCAAACAGGTAATCTACGAATGGAGCGCAAACGGACTGCCGGCGACCAAGTTTGACGCCAATAGTCCTTCCCTTCGATATTACGTTCCCCACCTGGTGGTAGCCGTTAAGTCTTTCAAAACATCCTCGGGTGCAACCAAAAATGTGTTGTCGTCGCTTGATGACTTATACAACTGGTATTACTCGTTCGTAAGCCACCTCAAAAAAGATCCGCCTTCGGAAGACCTGGTGAAGATTGTAGAGGGACTCAAAGCGCCGGGTGATACGAAAGATGATATCGTACGCAAGATTTACTACTGGGTTCAGGACAACATCCGATACATCGCGTTTGAAGAAGGCATGCGCGGACTGATCCCTCACACGGGATCGTATGTGTGCGAAAAGAGATATGGCGATTGCAAGGACATGGCCAGTCTGCTCGTCAGTATGATGGACATCGCCGGCATAAAGGGCTACTATACATGGATTGGAACGCGGGACATTCCTTACGCTTATACAAAGTATCCCACGCCGATTGTGGACAATCATATGATCGCGACGTACATCTCATCCGATGGCACGTACTACTTCCTGGACGCCACCAGCAATCACACGCCCTTCGGTATGCCGTCGTCCATGATCCAGGGAAAGGAGGCGCTTATTGGAAAGGGTGAAGGTACGTACGAAGTCAAGGTCGTTCCTGTGATACCGCGGGAGGTTAATGGCCATCGCGATTCGGTGCGTCTTTCCATCACCGGCAATGAACTCCGCGGGGAGGGGCAGATGCTCTTACGCGGCTACTCAATGGTTTTCGCGGGTTATCGCCTGGATCGTGTCCGTGAGGAGGATACGCGTCGGTATGTAACGCGACTTGTCGGAAAGGGAAGTAATAAGTTCTTCCTCGATCACTATTCAGTTCGCGATATGGACAATCGCGATCGCCCAACGACCATTGACTACACGTTCAGAATCGCGGATTATTTTCAAAAGATCGGGAATGAAATCTATATCAACCTGAATCTGAACAAGGACTATTACAATGATTTCATCAATACTGCCGTACGCCGCACACCAGTTGAGAATGAATACCGGTACGTGAAGGAGGAGATAGCAGTTCTCGACATACCCGATGGCTACACGATCGACTACATGCCGCCGGATGTAAAGCATGAGGGCGATCTGATGGGTATTACCGTAGACTATGAAACAACTGATAAGCAAATCATAATGAAAAAGACCTTTTATGTCGACTACCTGCTGATGAACCCCGCTCAGTTCGCTGAGTGGAATGAATCTGTGGCACGGGCGAGCGAGGCATATAAAGAGTCCATAATCCTGAAGAAAAATTGATTGCCATGCTGAGAATCCTTTTGCTGTTGCTTGCACCGGCTACGGTGTTCAGTACGGGCGTGAGCCCAACAATATATGAATGGGAATCCGATCGCAGCCGATACGAACTTACCGAAGAGGAGGCGATGCTCGGTGAATATATCCTCAAACTGCACAATCAATACGACTATGTGTTTGAGGACAACCAGTTTCTCCTGTACTATACCGTGCACAGAATCGTTCGTGTTAACAACGACGAGGCCATCCAGCGGAACAACCGCATATACATCCCGATGGGTGGGGTGATTGAACTTGTGAGCCTGAAGGCGAGGTCGATAAATGCGTCGGGAAAGGTGGTCAACTTCGATACATCCAACCTCAAGGAACTCAAGGACGAGGAGACGGGACGCGGCTACCGGATCTTCGCAATCGAAGGGGTGGAACTGGGAAGTGAAATAGAGTATTTCTATGTGCTGAAAAGGAACCCGAGCCTGTACGACCGCGTGTTTGTTCAGTTTGAGACACCGGTTCGTGGCAGCACCTTTAAGCTTACTAGTCCGAAGCATTTGAAATTCGACTTTCACACTTACAACGGATATGCTCCGATTAAGGAAACGGCTTCCACTGAAGAGCGAAATGTGTACGAAGGCGAAATGAAAAACATACCGCTCCTTCGTGAGGAAAGTTTTTCTTCGTTTGATTCGAATCGTCAACGGATCGAATTCAAGCTTGCATACAACACTGCCAAGTCCAACGCGCGGTTGTTTACCTGGGAAGAGGCTGCGAAGACTTTCCATGCTGTGCTTTCGGCCAGAGACAAGGATGATGAAAAGGCATTGGACAAGTTTATCAAGACACTCAACGACAAGCCTTCCGCGAAACCCGCAGATCGTATCCGAAACATAGAAGCACGGATCAAAACGACGATACAGGTTAATTCGGAAAGTCGCGACGAATCACTCGCCGACATTTCTTCAATTGTTGCCCGAAAGGTGGCTTCCAAGGAGGGGATAACGCGATTGTTCTATCAGGTATTTGATAAGGTTGGCATTGTTCCCCACGCTGTCCTTACCTGCAGCCGTCAAGGCGTCAGGTTCGACGGTTCATTTGATTCCTGGGCGTACCTGGATGAGTACCTTTTGCATTTTCCGCAAACGGGAGGCTACCTGGCACCTTATGCTTTTGAATTCAGGTATCCCCTTGTGCCGCCGGATCTGACGGCGCAGGACGGCCTGTTTATTGAACCCTTTGCGTACGGTGATGTGAAGTCCGCCCTTGGCGTAGTACGAACAATTCCTCCCGCGGACTATTCGCTGAACACGGATAATCTTGAGATCAGCGTAACGTTCGATGAGGGGATGACAAAGAATACCATCCACATGAAGCGGGAGTTTGGTGGCTGCAACGCAACATTTGTCGCTCCCTGGTATGAAATGGTCAATAACGAGGATCGCGCAAAGCTCATCGAAGAACTCGTGAAGCAAACCGCGCCTGACCCCGTGATATCTAGATGGACGGCCCATACAAGCACGGAAGGTCCCGCCGACAGTTTTATTATGGATGTCACCTTCACGTCCACTCATTTCATCGGAACAGCGGGTTCACGCGTTTTATTCAAGGCTGGTGAGCTCATCGGACCACAAATCGAAATGTATCGCGATGATGACCGCATGACTGATGTTGAAAACGACTTTAACAGGGGCTACGACAGGAAGATACGGATCACGATTCCCGATGGCTACAAGATTCGCAATCCGGAAGACATTCGGTTCAATGTCGTCTATTCAGAAGATGGCAAGGAGCCTTTCCTGTTCGTCTCCGACTACACCATGGAAGGCAATGACCTCGTGATCACCATCAAAGAATACTACAAAGAAATCTTCGCTCCCCTCGAGCGCTACGAAGAATTCAGAAAGGTCATCAACGCTGCGGCAGATTTTAATAAGGTGATCCTCGTTCTTGAGGAGAAGTAGGTAGATATGTTTTTGATAGTCCTTAACGCCACCGCGCGCCCCTCAATCCCCTAAAGGGGGTTCTGCGCGCGGGTTCCCAGACTGCCTACTGCCCACTAATTTTCACGGCCAACGACGGATACAACAACGCTACACCCCTTTCCTTCAATGCGTCAAGAATCGCAAAATTAATTGCCTGCTGTATGTCCATGTAAACATTGTAGTCCGGGCTTTCGACGTAGTACACGACTTCGTAGTTCATACCCTCTCTGTCGAAAGAAAGCAGATGCGCCCGGTCGAGTGTGGGACCTGCACTTCCTTTCATGCCCAGGATGATGTCACGGACAATCTGAGGTATGGCCTTCACGTGTTCGGGAGGAGTTTCGACACTTATCTTGAAGTTGAACACTACGCGTCGGCGGAACATTCGCTTATAGTTGTGAATGCGCGAAGTGGTCAGGTCGCTGTTGGCGAACACAATTTGTTCACCTGAAAGGCTCTTTACGCGCGTCGTCTTGATACCGATGTATTCTACGGTGCCCAGCTTATCGTCGACAATAATGAAATCACCAACCTCAAACGGTTTGTCAAAGAAGATAACGAAGTAGTTGAACAGGTCGCCGAGAATGTTTTGTGCAGCGAGGGCAACAGCAATACCACCTACACCAAGCCCTGCGATAATTGCCGTGACGTCGTAACCCAGGTTGCTGAAGAGAAAGATCAGGCCAATACCCCAAACGACGACTGAGAGGATCAGGATAATTCCCTGTACTTGCTGCACTTTTTCGGTGCCGTGCTCCTGTCTGCGAACGTAGTCCTCCAGCAGAAACCGCAACGTTGACGATACAAGGCGGATGAGGAAGAAGGCAACGACGGAGGCAACCGCTACTTCAAGGACGCGGTGCATTCGCGGCGAGAGCTCAAGTGAGTACAGAGCCCAGTAGAGTATGAGGAAGTTCAGGGCTGGAATTCCAAATCGACTTATGGTTTGTACCAGCAGGTCGTCAAACCGGCTCTTGCTCCGTCCCGCCCATCCCTGGAGTCTGCGAACAAGCAGTACTTTGAGAATTCGCACCACAAGAATGCCAACCAGAAAGATGGCAAGCGCTATCAGGTAGTCGCGGACCGTGTTGCCCAGGTACGTTCGTTCAAGGAAATGCTCCATCCTTACGGTTTTCTGGTGCGATGGTCAAAGCTAGGACCGGCCTCCGGCAGATGCCAGCAATTTGCCCGAAAATATGCCCCGCGCTGGAGTTGCTGGCAGCCACATGGGTTGTTTGGCGGTTGATTTGACGTCTTAACCGGCTGAATGGTAGGCGGTTAATTCGCTTTTTTTAAAGGAATATTCTATATTTGAGTTGAACTGTACGTTCTTTAATTTTTTTGGTGCACTATGAGAAAGCTCAATTTTTTTGCACTGGTGAGCTTATTTTTTGTAACAGCCACATTCATTTATCGTGATGCAGCTGCCCTTCACCAGGTATCTAACTCTTTCCAGCCCGGCGTGAACTATGTGGTGATCGGCGCATTTGCTGTTCATCAGAATGCCATCCGGTTTACTTCGCACGCCAAGTCGCTGAAGTACGATGCGCGTTACGAGTTCAATCCGAACCGCGGCTTGTACTACGTGTATGTGCTCGACACGCGAGATCGCGAGAGGGCGCTCAGCGAAGCCCGCCGGCTTCGTGTTGAAAGCGAATTCATCGACGCCTGGGTTTACGGCGGTGTGCTTGGCGACGACTCGCCCGGTGTTGACATCAACCCCGTCACCGAAGGTCAGCTCGGTGCTGTGCGTCATGAAGGCACTGCCTCTGGCACATCAAATACTTCGAATGCTGAAGTCACCGCTTCGGAACATGTGACCGCGCAACATCAGGAACAGACGCCCGTGGCTTCAACACAGGCATCGTCGAGAGAAGTATTGCCGGGGCAAGCGTCCCGTGAAGTTGAGGATGCCGCGCTTGGAAAACGTTTCATCTTCGAGCTCTATCGGGCAAGCGATAATAGAACTGTGGACGGCGACGTGCAGGTGATCGACACGGATCGTTCGCGAAAATTGGCGACCTATAAAGGTAATGAACCTGTCCGCGTTGCATCGCCCGCGAGCAAGTCGGGTAATATTACCCTGATTTCTGAAGTTTTCGGCTACCGTAAGGTGCAGCACGATTTGAACTACAATGATCCACAAGGACCTACGATCCGCGAGGATGCAAATGGTAACGTTATCGTGCCTTTTGAACTTATCCGGTTGCAGCGTGGCGATATTGCAGTTATGTACAATGTGTATTTCTTCAAGGATGCCGGTGTAATGCGTCCCGAG
>QGUY01000009.1 GCA_003242315.1 Bacteroidota bacterium | reverse complement strand
ACTGGGAAGACCTTCGCAATGCGGCGTCCGCGATTAAGGATGACGTCTTAGCCAATCTCGATACTTATCTCATTCAATTTGAACAGGCGGCAACAGCCAACGGCGTAAAGGTGCTCTGGGCCGTTGACGCTGAAGAGCACAACCGACACGTACTGAACATTCTCAAAACGCACAAGGTGCGGCGGCTCGTCAAGAGCAAATCCATCCTTACCGAGGAGTGCCACCTTAACCCATTTCTCGAGAAGAGTGGCATTGAAGTGGTAGACACAGACCTCGGTGAACGCATCGTACAATTCCTCGGTCAGCCGCCAAGCCACATCGTGATGCCCGCTATCCACCTGAAGAAGAAAGAAATCGGAGACATCTTTCACGAAAAGATCGGTACACGTGCCGGTGAAGATGACCCTCAAAAACTGACCGAAGCAGCCCGCGGTCATCTGCGCCAGAAATTTCTTGAGGCGGATGCCGCGTTAACGGGCGTGAACTTTGCTGTCGCCGAAACCGGTGGTTTCGTGGTATGCACCAACGAAGGCAATGCCGATATGGGTGTTCACCTCGCACCTGTTCACATCGCGAGCATGGGTATCGAAAAGATCATTCCTCGCGCCGAGCATCTTGCCGTGTTTCTTCGCCTCCTCGCCAGGAGCGCCACGGGGCAGAGCATCACCTCCTACACGTCGCACTTCCACCGACCTGAGCCTGGCCGACACCTCTACATAATCCTTGTTGATAATGGAAGGTCGCGTCAGCTCGGACGCCCGGACTTTCGGAATTCGCTAAAATGTATTCGGTGTGGAGCATGCATGAATACGTGCCCGGTGTACCGTCGAAGCGGGGGATACAGTTATGGCTTTACCGTACCGGGACCAATCGGCTCCATACTTTCACCGAACCTTGACCTGAAAGCTTATAGTTCCCTGCCGTTCGCGTCAACACTATGTGGTTCGTGTACCGACGTGTGTCCCGTGAAGATTAATATCCACGAACAGCTTTTTAACTGGAGGCAGGTTATCACTGAAGCGCATGGGCAGTCGCCATCCAAGCGCTTGATAATGAAGGCTGCCGGAAGGTTGTTTGCCAAACCGGGTCTCTTTCGGTTTACGGCGCGTGTGGCCCGCACATTGTTTCCTTTGTTGCCAGCCCGAATAACAAGCTGGGGTAAGTCGCGCGAACTGCCTCCGATCGCCAAAGAAACGTTTCGCGACTGGTACATGAAAAATGTGAAGAAGAATGAGTAGCCGCGAAAAAATACTCGATGCCATCCGGGCCGCAAAGCCTGCCGGAGGAGGACCGGTTGCCTACGATGTAACCCCGACTCATACCGGCGACGTTATTGCTCAGTTCGAGTCGTCTGTAGTCACAAATGGTGGAAGATTCTTTCGAGTGTCGGGGCTCGAAGAAACAAAGACCCTCATCGCGCGGGAGTATGCCTCCGCATATCAAATCATCTCGACCGTTACCGGAATTGATGGTTCCCGCGAATTGCGTGCTGAAGATGATCCGCATACCCTTGCGGATGTGGATCTTGCCGTAGTGCAGGGTGAGGTAGGTGTCGCTGAAAATGCGGCAATATGGTTGAGCGAATCACGGCTTGTTAAGCGTGTCCTTCCGTTTATCGCGCAAAATCTTGCTATCCTCATCCGCGAAGGAGATATTGTCGCTACCCTGCATGAGGCCTATGCGCGCATTTCTGTTGCCAGGGAAGGGTATGGTGTCTTTATCTCAGCGCCTTCTAAGACGGCCGACATTGAACAGTCGCTCGTCATCGGCGCTCACGGACCCCGTAGCCTGTCGGTGATACTGACGCCGTAGCCATTCAATGCGGGGCGCAATGCATTCGCCCATGGTTTATTCTCATACTGATCTTATCAGGTTTGCGCACGACGTGTTGTCAGCTGCCGGACTTAACTCAGGTAAAGCATCCGTCGTTGCCGAAACTTTGGTGGAAGCAGACCTGATGGGACACACGACTCACGGCCTGCATCTCCTTCCGGCATACGCGAAAGAAGTTGCGGAAGGCAAGATGAGACGCGACGGCGAACCGAGCGTTATTTCTGATCGCGGATCAGTGGTCGTTTGGGATGGAAACTATCTGCCGGGGCCCTGGCTTGTCAACAGAGCCATGGACTTGCTGATGGATCGCATTGCCGCGCATCCCGTAGGTACGCTGGTTATTCGAAGAAGTCATCACATTGCTTGCCTGGCCGCTTATCCCGAGAGAATCGCAAGAGCGGGCTGCTTGATGCTGTTGTCGTCGAGTGATCCCCGGGTCAAGTCCGTTGCTCCTTTCGGAGGTCTTGATGCTGTGTATACGCCAAACCCCATTGCCGGAGGTATACCAACAGATGGTGATCCCATCATCTTTGATATCAGCATGTCGACAACGTCGAACGCGTTTGTCCTGCGGACGCGTGACGAGGGCAAGAAGCTGCCTCATCCATGGCTGCTGACGCCCGAGGGACAGGTGACGGACGACCCCAATGCTTTCGTGACGGACCCGCCGGCGACGATTCTACCACTGGGAGGAATGGACACCGGGTATAAAGGATTTGCGCTTGGCATTTTGGTGGAGGCGCTCACGAGTGGATTGGCTGGCTATGGTCGCGCCGACAACCCGAACCAATGGGGCGCGTCGGTGTTCCTCCAGATCATGGATCCAAGAGCCTTCGGTGGGGGTGAGGCGTTTGACAGGCAGATGAAGTTCTTCATCGACGCTTGTCTGGCATCGAGGCCCCTAGGCAATCCGGTACGGATGCCGGGCACCAGGGCTTTTCAGTTGCGCGAGAAACAGAAACGGGATGGAGTATCATTATACCCGACAATTCCCCCGGCGTTGAAAGCATGCGGTGACGCGTACGGTGTGTTGTTTCCTGAGCCATTGGCATCCCGATGAGGGAATGGAGTATTATTCCCTGCCATTATGCCCCCAGTTACCGAATCACCGTTCGGCAAAATACCCTTTGACTCTTGCAGGGTGGCGACAGAATGCACAACTTGAGCGTGCAAGCCGATGCTATGCAACCCAACGCAGCTATTGTTCGTGCGTTTTCCATCGCTCTGGCGGGTCTTGTGTGTGCGATTAGCATACCGGGACTCCTCGTGCGCTCCATTTACAGTCGCGAATCGCCCAACTGGTATGCACAGGCAGTTGCCCAGGACGGCTTCGATTTGTTTTTCGTTGTGCCGGCACTCCTGCTTACCGCATTTTTTGCGAGGACGAAGAACGCGGCTTTTCTTATATGGGGTGGTGTGGTGTCGTACTGCGTGTACACGTTTGTGATCTACTGCTTCGCGATACACTTTAATATTTTGTTTTTGCTGTACTGTTTAGCGCTCGGCGTGTCGCTATTTGCTCTTGGCTATTTTCTAAAGAGCGCTACTGTGCTTCCACCTTATCACGAGTCTGACCACAAGGCAACACCATGGGTGTCGTATTACCTGATGATTGTTGCCGGTGCATTTTATCTTTTGTGGCTTTCGGAAGTCATCCCCGCTTCCATCAACAGAACATTACCTAACGCACTTACAGATGCCGGACTGATCACTAATCCTGTGCACGTACTGGATCTTTCTGTGTGCCTTCCGGGATTATTTCTCGTTGGCCTTTTCTCTTTGAGAAGGATGCCGTTCGCGTTGACGCTTGCTCCCGCCGCGCTGACCTTCACAATTCTCATGGATCTAACGATTGCGACCATCAGTGTTGTGCTATACATGAATGATCTCGCGCCAATGAGCGGCCTCCCGATTATCATGGGTGTGATGACGTTGATTGGCACGTCGCTCCTTGCATGGTATCTCCGGGGAAAAGGAGTCACTGACTGAATCCTCCTTTGTGTCCTATGTGCTAAAACTATGTGCCCGATGTGGTTCAAGGAGTTTTAGAATTTTTGAACCCCATAGGGCACAATAGGTGAACACATAGAGCACAAAGGGATGTATGTCGTGGAATCGTTCGCTCGTTTCTATGGGTGTGTAATTGCGTGTGCATTTTCCCGGCCCAAAACAAAATTCTGTCACGCTTGCCGCGCAACAAAAAGTCTTGGTGATGCGGTTTTTTTCTCACTATCTTGATGCTGCCACGCAGAAAGTAGAAAACCCATCACCATGAGAAAAGGAGTCTTTTTGTTGTTCGCGTTTGCCGCAACAATCATTCAGCTGCAGGCGCAGACACTCGACATTTTGATTAAGAACGGCCATGTGATCGATCCGAAAAACGGACGTGATGGTATTATGGATGTAGCCATTCGCGACAAGAAGATCGTCCAGGTTGCGCCTTCCATCAATCAACCCGCGACGCAGGTTATTGACGCGTCCGGAATGTACGTGGTTCCGGGATTAATCGACATTCACGGCCATCATTTCTTTGGCACTCAACCTGGCCACTACCTCAGCAACAGCTTCTCAGCGCTTCCACCGGATGGATTCACTTTGCGATCAGGAGTAACGACCGTCGTTGACGTCGGAGGAGCAGGGTGGAGGAACTTTGCTACGTTCAAGGCGCAAACCATCGATAACTCGACAACACGCGTACTGTCATTCCTCAACATTGTTGGGAACGGCATGAGCGGAGGCAAGCGCGAACAAAACATCGAAGACATGGACCCGGTCATGACAGCCAAGGTGGCAAAGGAAAACAAAGAATACGTTGTCGGCATTAAACTCGCCCACTTCGAGGGTAACACCTGGATTCCTACCGAACGCGCTGTTGAAGCCGGCAAGCTTGCGGGTATCCCGGTGATGGTCGACTTCGGTGGAAGCGATCCGCCACTTTCGCTGGAGACGTTGTTTATGGAAAAGCTGCGTCCCGGCGACATCTTCACGCACTGCTTCGCGTATGTGAAGGGAAGAATGCCCATCGTTAAGGATGGCAAACTCGAACCGTTTGTCCTCAAAGCTCAGCAGCGCGGAATCATCTTTGACGTTGGCCACGGTGGCGGAAGTTTCGCCTACGAGATCGCCGTCCCAGCCATTCAACAAGGATTCAGACCTAATTCTATCAGTACTGACCTTCACACAGGAAGTATGAACAAGGGCATGAAGGACATGCTCAACATCATGTCGAAGCTTCTCAACCTCGGAATGTCGCTCAACGAAGTCATTACGTGCGCAACATGGACTCCGGCAAAAGTGATTCACCGCGAAGAGTTGGGTAACCTTGATGTAGGAGCCCCCGCCGATGTCGTGGTGTTGAGTTTGGATCGAGGTAATTTCGGCTTTGTTGATGTTCGTGGCTTCAGGATGCCCGGCGATCGTAAGCTGACGTGTCAGGTTACCATCGCCAACGGTGAAGTTGCATGGGATCTCAACGGCCTTGCAGCAAAACCTTTCAAACAATGAGTACAGGGAAGTCGGTGTTGGGTGTGGTGTTGCTGGGTGCTGCTGCAATGTTTTGTCTTTCGTTTGAACAATCTCCATCATCACAGGAGGGCAAATGGGTGGCGCCCGCGTGGACTGATACGTTGAAGAATCCGTTTGTCGGAAATGCCGCTGCAATAGAACGCGGAAAGGAAAGCTACGATCTCTATTGCTGGTCGTGTCACGGCAAGAAGGGTAGAGGTGATGGCGCCGCGGGTGCTTCATTTCCTATTCCGCCAGCCGACTTACATGCTCCGGAGGTTCGGGGACAAACGGACGGGGCGCTGTACTGGAAACTAACCACGGGAAGAGGCAACATGACACCGTACGGTGATTTGCTGACGGAAGAACAACGATGGGAGCTGGTTGCATATATACGTGTACTTTCCAATGATGAAGGGGAGTAAGATGATACGAATTGGTGGATACCTGGGCTTATTGTTTGCCCTGGTCGTGACAACCGGACTCAAAGCGCAACGTGTTCCAAAGGCGCTCCGGGATGACATTAAGATATCGCATTACATGGCTATCGGTCCCGATGCCGTACGCCTGCTGGTGGATCCCGTAACAAAGAGCTTTTATTACACAACATTTTCCGGCGACATCATTCGCGTGGCGGAGGATTTCGCGGGCAACCGCTACCTGGTGAAGGAATACACGGCGGCAGACCACGGAATTACAAGGCTACAGGGAGCGTCGTTTCTCGACAGCACACTTTTCCTCGTTGGCAATATTTCCGTCAACAGGGGAAAGGGGACGAAGGGGATTATGATGAAAGGCAAGCTGAACAGGTATGGCAAGCGCGACTGGAGTTTAGGGTTCATCACAGAAGACGTTGGCAGCACGAAGACGATATTCGATCACGGATTCAACGGAACGGTGATCAGCCCTGACGGTAAATACATTTTCGTCAACAGCGGCGCGCGCACCGACCACGGCGAAGTTCAGGATAACGACGGAGAGTATCCCAACTCGCGCGACGAGGCCCTTACAGCCTGTGTGTTGCGCATTCCCGTAGATGTTGAAGCTTTGTTTCTTCCGAACGACAAGGAGTTCCTGGTGAAGAACGGGTACCTCTTTGCGGAAGGGATTCGCAACGCGTATGACCTGGCGTTCTCGCCTGAGGGTCATTTATTTGCTGTTTCGAACTCGGGCGATTACGATCACCCGGAAGACATGTTCTGGCTGCGCGAAGGAAGACACTACGGTTATCCATGGGTTATGGGGATGGTGGAAAACCCACAGCAATACAAGGACTGGCAGCCGGATCCAAAGACCGATCCATTCATTAATCCTTTTAGTCACGCCTGGCGTGTGCGATACTTCCGCAACGATCCGACATTCCCAAAGATGCCAAAGAAACCATTTACAAACCCAGTGCTGAACCATGGACCTGATGCAAATGAATATCGCGATCGAAAGACGGGGAAGGTGATGGATGCCGACACGACCGGCGTGCTGGTCGGAACCTTTACGCCTCACAGGTCGCCGCTGGGATTGTTCTTCGATGTCGACGGAGTTCTTGCTGATGAGTTCAATAAAGATGGGTTTGTCCTGAGTTGGACATACGGAAGGACGAGCGTACTCATGCGACCCTTCACGATGCAAGGAGCAGACCTCATGCACCTTGATCTGGAGTACGATGAAAAGATAGACAACTATCACGTTCGGTGCCGTCGTATTGTGGAAGGTTTTGAGGGCCCTACTGACGCGGTGATGATAGGGAACGATGTATACGTGATTGAAAATAGCAACGACGACGCCCACATCTGGAAGATCACCCTGCCAGCCAAGGAAAAAAAGACACAAGCATCAACCAACTAAACATAACGACTATGAATACAAACAGACGATCCGCATTTAAAAAATTTGCTCTTGGTATCGCCGGCTTGCTGGGCTTTGGTGCAGCAAAAGCCGCTTCAGCTGATTCTGAAAAGGTAGTGACCGGAGAAGTCTACCAGGATGGAGGCGTACCGTTGTTCTCTGGTTCGGTTAAACACGGCAACCTCGTATTCGTCGCTGGCAAGGGCGCACATTTTGAAGGCGACATCACTGCGCACACGAAGCACGTGCTGGATGAAATTGAAAAGGAACTGAAGAAGGCCGGATCATCAATGGAGAAGGTGTTGAAGGTGAATGTGTACCTGCACGACCTCAACGACTACAAGGCTATGAACGAGGCTTATCGCGGACGGTTCGGAAAAAATCCCCCGGTGCGCACGACGGTGGCCGTATACGGTGGCGTACCCGGCAACTCGCTCGTAGAAATGGATTGTATAGCATACATATAAACAAATAAAGAAATGTCGAAACGCAGGGACTTGCTGAAGGGATTGGTCACCCTTCCCTTGTTGGGTACGCTGCCCGGCCCGGTGTTGGGAGGAGTATCCTTTGAAAGAGATTACTTCAAGGAACTTGGAGTGCGGACCTTCATCAACGCGGCGGGTACATACACCGCGTTGACCGGATCGCTTCCACACCCCGAGGTGATTAAGGCAATCAATTATGCGGCCCTGCAATACGTGAAGTTGGAGGACCTGCAGGATGCTGTTGGTGCACGCATCGCAGAACTGTTGAAATGCGAAGCCGCCATGGTAACAACCGGGGCGGCTTCAGCAATCACCTTCGGTACCGCGGCAATTATGACCGGCGGAGATCCGGACAAGATCCGGCGGTTGCCGGCTGACCTGACCGGGATGAAGACGGAAGTCATCATCCAAAAATCCCACCGTATTGGCTACGATCACGCCATCCGCAATTGCGGCGTGAAGATCGTTGAAGTGGAGACGCGAAAGGAGATGGAGGCGGCCATCAACGACAACACCGCGATGATGTGGTTCCTCAACGCCAACAACTATGAAGGAAAAGTGCAGTGGGAAGAGTTCGTCTCGATTGCCAGGAAGCACAACATCCCGACGTTCATCGACTGCGCAGCCGATGTGCCTCCAACGGAAAATCTATGGAAATTCACGGAGATGGGATTCGACCTCGTCTGCTTCTCAGGAGGGAAGGGGCTACGCGGACCCCAAAGTGCCGGACTCCTTCTTGGACGCAAACAGTATATTGAAGCCGCGAAAAAGAACGCACCTCCCATTGGCGACGCGATCGGTCGCGTGATGAAAGTCAACAAGGAAGAAATTCTTGGAATGCTCGTCGCCCTGGAAGTCTACCTCGCGCGCGATGAGAAAGCGGAGTGGGAGATGTGGGAAAACCAGGTGAAGCTCATCCGCGATCATGCAGTTTCGGTTCCCGGTGTTACGGCAGAAATCCACGTGCCAAAGGTTGCTAATCACGTACCTTCTCTTCGCATTAAATGGGACACCAGCAAGGTGAAGATCACGGCGGAGGAAGCGAGGAAAGCCCTGCGCGACGGTCACCCTTCCATTGAGACGGTGGGCGATAAAGAAACCATCGGAATCACTACCTGGATGATGATCCCCGGCGAAGAACGCATCGTCGCCAAACGCCTGAAAGAAATACTCCAGGGCGCAGCTCTGGGCTAAATGTTCAAGCACCAGGAAAATGGTGCTTGTATTTCTGTAACTATTTTACATACATTTACGTAATTAATCATCGGTACAGCAGAGACGTAGCATGGTACGTCTCTACATGGTGCTCAGGTTACCGATCACCGATTACCCATTACTCATGAAAGGGACTCACCTTGGAGAATTCGAAGAACTTGTCCTCCTCACCATCGCCGCGCTGGTGAACGACGCGTACAGCGTTGCCATCTGCGATGAGCTGGCGAAACATGCCGGCAGGCCTGTGAAGCTCGGGGTGGTGCATGCAGTACTCCACCGTCTTGAGCGCAAAGGGTATGTTAAGAGTCGGTTGGGAGAGGCGACAAGCGTTCGGGGCGGGAAGCGCAAGCGTTACTACACGGTGACAAACGGTGGCAAAGCAGCACTTGTGAGGGCTAAGGAAGTGCGCGACAGCCTTTGGAATGTGATACCGGAATTTTCATTGAAGCATCCATGAAAGCGCGACGTGATCCCCGACCTCCGCGATGGGCACAGCGCCTGCTCAACTGGTATTGCCGCCCGGAGCTTGCCGAAGACCTGGAAGGCGATCTCAATGAGATGTTCAGTCACAATTGGCGGGTACTCGGGCCCTTTCGCGCTAAGCTCATCTATTGGCTTGACGTGATCAAATTTTGCAGACCCTATACCATTAAAAGGCCTGAGCCTTCAAAACTCCTCCCCAACATGATCATGCTCAGTAGTTATTTCAAGAGCGCGACACGCAACATCGCACGCAGCAAGCTCTTTTCTGCAATCAACATCATCGGCCTGTCTGTAGGCATGTCTGTTGGGCTTCTGTTGATCGCGATGCTCACGGATCTCCTGTCCTATGATCGCTTTCATGAAAAACGCGATCGCATTTACCGTGTCACCAGCCAGCTTCAACGTAACGGCGATCGGAGTTCAGGACACATGGCCACCACATCGCTTCTTGCTGGTAAAGAGATCAAAGAATCGCTGACAGGGGTCGAGGATGTTGCTGTGATCCACAGAGGGTTTATGGGAGACATTACTTATGAGGAAAAGGTCGTCCCTTTTGGCGGACTTATGGCCGATGACTCCTTCTTCAACATATTTTCATTCAGGCTGCTGGAGGGCAATTCTCGCACGGCATTGAGAGAACCTTTCTCCATTGTCCTCACAGAAACCCTCGCGCGCAAATTGTTTGGTGGCGAAAACGCCATGGGTAAAAGCGTTTCGATTTGGGGCAGGGACTTTTCAGTGACCGGTATTGTTCAGGATCCGGCAAGGTTTTCTCACATGCGTTTTGATGCGCTGGGATCGCTTAGTACAAGAACGATCACAGAAAAAGACAACGCTTATGAAACGATGTGGGAAAACATCTGGAACGCATACGCCTACGTGTTGTTACCCCCTAACGCAAGCGCCGAATCACTACAACAAAGACTTGACGAAATCTGTCAACGGAAGGCCAATGCTGTTGCTTCCGGGTATGTCCAGTTGAGCTTGCAGCCCATGAGAGAGATCGTTATCGGGCAAAATCTAGGCAACCAAATTGGCCCCTATATGGGCAGCACGGTGGTGTGGGTATTTTCAGCGATGACGTTGGTCGTCATTCTTTCGGCATGCTTCAATTATACAAACCTGTCTACCGCCCGGTCGTTTAGGCGTTTGAAGGAAGTTGGCATTCGCAAGACCATGGGCGCAGTAAAGCGCAATCTGCTTGTTCAGTTTGTCACGGAGTCGGTTGTTATCGCATTCCTGGCGTTGATATTTGCTGTCGGGATCTTCGTCATTATCAGACCGCACTTTATCAGCATGGAGTATTCGCTCCAGGAAATGCTGGTAATGGATTTGTCGCCGAAATTGATCGGACTTTTCATTCTCTTTGCACTGCTTGTCGGCATCGCAGCGGGATTTTTCCCTGCACTCTTTCTCTCGCGGCTGAATGCGGTGTCCTTGTTTAAGGGAGGATGGACCCGCCCGCCCTTCAGAAAAATCACGGGACGCAAGATTCTTGTTGTTTTCCAGTTCGTCATCTCGATCATGTTCATATCCGGTACGGTGGTTATCTACGATCAGTACAAGCATTTCCTCTCTTACGATCTTGGATACAATACCGAGAACATCCTTAACATCCGACTTGGTGACAACAACGCAGACGCATTAAGGGATGAACTTGCCAAATTGCCGGAAGTAGCTGGTCAGTCGCAATCTCAGCTCGTGATGAGCATTGGCAATTATTTCTCGACAATCATGAAAAATCCGGCGGATCCCAGCGACTCCGCCCAGGTGTACTACAACCGGGTTGATGAAAATTTTCTTGTGCTTCACGACTTTAAGCTCATTGCCGGTCGGAACTTCAATCCAAAATCCCCACACGATACGTTAGAGCGGGAGGTGATTGTCAGTGCCGGTGTGTTACGGAGGTTCAACATAGGAGCGGATGATCCCTGGAAAGCGATTGGCATGACCGTTAATGTCGACCACACTGATCTGCAGATTGTAGGTGTTGTCGAAGATTTCCAGTACGGGCAGGCGAACAATAGTACTACCAAGGAGGTTGTTTTCCGGCAGCTTCTTCCCGAATATGCAAGGTATCTGAATGTAAAGCTTGTCACGAACGATCTGCGGTCAACCTACGAGAAAGTGGAGCAGATTTGGAGTACATTCGATCCTAATCATCCCCTTCAGGCCAAGTTCCTCGACGATCAACTGGAAGAATCCTTCCGTGGATTTTCTGCCTCAGTTAAGGCAGGTGGTTTCATTGCAATACTCGTCGTATGCATTGCCTCATTGGGGTTGCTTGGGATGGTCATCTACACTGCCGAGATACGCCTTCGGGAAATGAGCATACGGAAGGTTTTTGGCGCCAGCGAGGCGCGCATTCTGTATCAGTTGGCGCGTGGGTTCATTGTTCTCCTCGGTACAGCTATCGCGATTGCGGTGCCGCTTACGTTTTTGTTCTTTGACCGCATACTACTGCCTGAAGTGGCCAATCACGCACCCCTGACATGGTTTGAAATGGTTTCGGGTGCGGGTGTTGTCCTGACACTTGCTGCGACGATGATCCTTTCCCAAACCCTAAAGGTAGCCCGTTCGAAACCTGCTGAGGTACTGAGGACTGAATAATACCAGCTAAGCCATTTAAACCAAGGGTTTGCCATCGGATGGGTTTTGACTTCCGGTGGCTGGAATATTTTGATATCTTATGCGATTCAAAACCGTCACCCAGAAACAATGGCTTTGTACAAACTTCAAATCAATGGTAAAACCTACGAGGCTGACGTCGACGCTGATACCCCTCTCTTGTGGGTGCTTCGCGACAACCTCGGATTGGTAGGCACCAAGTACGGTTGTGGTATCGCTCAGTGCGGCGCCTGCACCGTACATCTCAACGGACGTGCCGTCCGCTCATGCGTACTTCCGGTCTCGGCTGTGGGGTCAGCGAAGGTAACGACCATCGAAGGACTATCGGAGAACGGCGACCACCCCGTCCAGCTGGCGTGGGATGAAGTGGATGTACCGCAGTGTGGCTATTGCCAGGCGGGACAAATCATGACGGCCGCCGCATTGCTCGCCGAAAATCCCAACCCTACACCGGCGCAGATTGACAACGCCATGCAGGGCAACATATGCCGGTGTGGAACTTATCACCGCATTCGCGAAGCCGTCCAGTTAGCTTCCTCAAAACTTAAATGACCCCACCATGGAGATGACGATTAAAACCAACAGACGCGATTTCCTCAAGATCGCATCGGCCGCCGGTGGTGGCCTGTTGCTGGGATTCTATTGGAACGAGGCAGGGGCTTCCGTCATTGAGTCTGTCACTGAGGGTGCGCTTGCCGAAGGTGAAGTAACTTTCAACAGCTACCTGACCATATCGCCGGATAACATTGTCACGATATTCTCTCCAAACCCTGAGTTGGGACAAAATATCAAGACGACGTTCCCGATGATCGTTGCTGATGAGCTCGATGCCGACTGGTCGAAGGTGAAGGTAGTCCAGGCCGCGCTCGATACAGAAAAATACGACCGCCAGGTGACCGGCGGTAGCGGCGCCATTCCCCATTCCTGGGACCGCCTGCGGCAAGCTGGTGCAACGGCGCGCCACATGCTTGTTGAGGCTGCAGCGAAACGGCTGGGCGTACCGGCTTCTGAACTCTCAACAGACAATGGATTCGTCATCCATAAAAAGAGCGGCAAAAAACTCAGCTATGGTGAACTGGCGGCAGACGCATCGAAGATTACGCCGCCTCAGGATGTGAAGCTGAAGGAACGCAGTGAGTTCAAGCTGATCGGCAAGTGCGTTCGGAACGTCGACAATTTTGAAATGATCACAGGCAAGCCGCTTTATGGGCTTGACGTTTATCGCGACGGCATGCTGGTGGGCATGATTCAGCGGCCGCCTTCATTTGGTACGAAGATAAAATCCGTCGACGTGGCCGCCGCGAAAGTAATGCCGGGAATTGTTGACGTGGTGACATTCAAGAATAATGTGGCGGTTGTCGGAAAGTCGACCTGGCAGGTGATGAAAGCGCGGAAGGCGCTTCGCATTGAATACGAACCGGACGGCAACATCGAAAGCTCGACCGACCACGACCGCCTGCTGAAAGAACTTCTCGACAGCAAGGAAGCTGAAGTCAAGCGCAAGGACGGTGATGTGGATGCTGCTTTTGCGTCGGCGGCAACAAAAATTGTTAGAGAATATCAATGTCCGTTCCTGGCGCACGCGCCGATGGAACCCATGAACTTCTTTGCGCACGTTCGTGAAGATGGTGTTGAATTGATCGGCCCGACGCAGACTCCAAACTCTGCGCGCACGCAGGTGGCTGAGATGTTGGGGATCCCGCCGGAAAAGGTAACGCTTCAGCTCACGCGTCTTGGCGGTGGGTTTGGCCGACGTCTGAAGACTGACTTTGCGTTGGAAGCTGCGGAGCTTTCCAGCATCGTCAAAGCGCCCATTAAACTTATTTGGACGCGCGAAGATGACATGCAGGGGGGCAGCTATCGTCCCGCAGTACGCTATCGCTTTGAAGCGGCATTGGATGCCAGGGGTAATCTCATCGGCTACAAACTGCGCGGTGTCGGAATTAACTCCGGCAATACTACGCGTGAACACAATTTCCCGTCAGGAGCCGTCGACAACGTACTCATCGAAACCATCGAGCATCAATCGCCGATCACAACGGGCGCATGGCGCGCGCCGATCACCAACTTCCTGGCGTTCGCGGAGCAATCGTTCCTCGATGAGGTGGCATTGGCGGCGAAAAAGGATCCGGTACAATTCCGTCTTGAACTCCTGGAACGCGCCAAGCAAAGACCGGTGGGACAACTCGGCTATGATGCAGATCGCATGATCGGTGTAATCAAACTGGTCGCAGAAAAGAGTGGATGGGGAAAGAAGCGCGATGTTGCTCAAGGATTTAGTGTGTACTTCTCGCACAGGTCATACGTAGCCCAGGTTGCAGAGGTGGCGATGAAGAACAACCAGCCGACGTTGCAAAAGATTTATGCAGCGGCCGACTGCGGTATCGTTGTCAATGAAAGCGGTGCGCGGCAGCAGGTCGTGGGCGGTATTGTCGACGGACTTGGTCACGCACTGTACGGAAACCTGACTTTCAAGAATGGAGAGGCTGAACAAAAGAACTTTGACACCTACCGCCTCATCCGAATGAAAGAAGTCCCTGAAGTTGAAGTGCATTTTGTTGACAATGGCATCAGTCCTACAGGACTGGGTGAACCCGCCCTTCCGCCAACGGGTGGAGCTGTCGCCAACGCGTTCTTCAAGGCTACCGGCAAGCGACTGTATCGTCAGCCGTTCATGCAGCAGCCTGAAATGGAAGGCGTCCGTCTTGACCAAAGGATGTAGCCTGGGCTAGTCCCTATCTATAGTTGCAGACGCAGACGCAGAACCGCTCGTGAAGTATTCTGCCCCTGTACATTTAGGTACAGGGGCATTTCCTATTTTGGACGCGAGCTAAATCCGGGAAATGCTGAGAATCCTATTGGGGCTGTGTGCTTTGTGCCTGTTCATGGCTGGTGGTGTTGCTAACGCGCAAAAAGTTAACGGCCATTTCCGGCTTCACATAAAGAAAGCGTGGTCGCCCATTCGTGTTGATGGTATTATCGATGAGCAAGCGTGGGAAGAGGCTGAGGTTGCATCGGATTTCTACATGGTATTGCCGATGGATACCAGCAAAGCAGAAGTTCGTACAGATGTGCGAATGACGTATGACGACCACAACCTTTACCTTGTCGCCACCTGCTTTCACAAGGTGCCCGGTCCATACATGGTAGAATCGCTCAAGCGCGATTTTGTTTTTGGGAACAACGACAACTTTCTTGTCTTCATTGACCCTTTCGACGATCAAACCAACGGCTTTTCATTCGGGGCTAATGCAGCCGGTGCCCAATGGGATGGCATCATGTATGAAGGATACAAAGTCGACCTCAGTTGGGATAACAAATGGAGTTCGGAAGTCAGGGGATATGACGACCGCTACATTTTCGAGATGGCCATTCCGTTCAAGACGATCCGATACAAGAAGGGCATCACGGAGTGGGGTATCAATTTCAGCCGGTTGGATCTAAAAACCACGGAGAAGTCGAGTTGGACACCGGTACCCCGCCAATTCCCCACAGCCGCGCTGGCCTACACCGGTACCTTGGTGTGGGATAAGCCGCCCCCAGAGGCCGGATCAAACATCTCGCTGATACCTTATGCTCTCGGAGGCATGACGCGGGATTTCGAAAACGATGTACCGCGGAAGTATCATCACGAATTCGGCGGAGACGCGAAGATTGCCGTCACGTCATCGCTCAACCTTGACCTCACCGTCAACCCTGATTTTTCGCAGGTCGATGTGGATGAACAGGTGACAAACCTTGATCGCTTCGAACTGTTCTTTCCTGAAAAGCGTCAATTTTTTCTCGAGAACGGCGACCTGTTTGCAAACTTCGGCTATGAAAACATCCGGCCATTCTTCTCCCGGCGGATAGGTCTGGGTGTACCCATACGTTATGGTGCGCGATTAAGTGGAAAGATCAATTCCGACTGGCGGGTTGGTGCGATGGATATGCAAACCGATGCCGTCGATTCGCTGGGTCTTCCTGCGCAGAACTTTGCTGTCCTGGCTATCCAGCGCAGGGTGTTTGCACGATCCAACGTTGGGTTGATCTTCATTAACAAAGAGTCATTGGATTACGATTCTGTGGAACACGGGCTGAGCTCTGAATACAATCGCAGCATTGGAGTCGAGTATAATCTCGCGTCTGCCGATAATATCTGGACGGGTAAGGCGCTGGTGTTTAAGTCGATGTCGCCCGGTAAGGAAGGCAAGGATATCACCCACGCTGCGAATCTGCGATATGCTACGCGTACATGGGACATTCTCTGGAGGCATGAATACGTCGGGGAAAACTTTAACGCGGAGGTGGGGTACGTTCCGCGACGGGGCTACGTTCGCCTCAATCCGGAGGTCATTCGCATGTTCTTCCCGAAGAGCGAAAAGATACTGAGTCATTCGCTAAAGCTGGCGAACTCTTCGTACTTCGACGAACGTATGCATCAAACCGATTACCGCACCCAGTTCACTTACACCGCCACCTTCAGGAGCAGGGCTACAGCGAGTGCATGGACATCGCCCAATTATGTAAAGCTCCTCGCGCCGTTTGATCCTACAAATACCAATGGCGATACCCTCGCCACCGGCACGGAGTATCATTGGATGGAATACGGGATGGAGTACGTGTCCAAGCCGCAGTCACTGTTTACCTACTCTGCGGCTGTCCAGGCGGGGGGTTTTTTTAATGGCGACCGGGTCAGGGTTACGACTGTAGCAGCATACAGATTCCAACCCTATGTTAGGATAGGCATCAGCACCACCTATAACCACATTAAGCTTCCCGAGCCGATGGAAAGTCGCGAATTATGGCTCGTGGGACCACGGCTCGATGTAACAATGACAAACAAACTCTTCTTTACCGCCTTCGCCCAGTATAACGAACAGCTCGACAATTTCAATCTCAATACCCGCTTTCAGTGGCGCTATCGGCCGGCCTCGGATTTCTTCATCGTTTATGCCGACAACTATTTCCCGGGCGGCATTGCACGCAACCGCTCCCTTGTGGTCAAGCTAACCTATTGGTGGAATATCTGACGAACTAACCTGCCCGAAGAAACATTTCTAAGGGGATAGTTTGTTCTCTGGTTGGAGTTGGCCCTGAAGCCATGGGCAGATGCAGTAGCAGATGCAGAGGCAGGGCGCTCCGGTGGTGAGGGTTGTGTTATGGAGTATATTGATTACTACAAAATTCTGGGGGTAAGTAAGGATGCGACGGAGAAGGAGATTCGCAACGCATATCGCAGGCTTGCGCGAAGATACCATCCCGATCTGAATCCTAACGACGAGACGGCGAAGGCAAAATTTCAGCAGATCAACGAGGCGCACGAGGTGCTTAGTGATCCTGAAAAGAGGAAGAAGTACGATCAGTACGGTAAGGACTGGAAGCATGCCGAAGCCTTTGAGAGTGCCAGGGCCAGCAGGGGCGGAGGATTTACTTCGCATGAGCCCTTTACGGGAGGTTTTGAGGATGGGTTCTCTGATTTCTTCGAGTTCCTTTTTGGAAGCCGCAGACCTGGTGGGTTTGGAGGAGCGCGTTTCAGGGGAGAAGACCTGCACGCTACACTGACGCTAAGTCTCCGCCAGGCGTCGGAAACCCACAAACATACACTTGAGGTAAACGGCCGAAAGATACGAATCACCGTTCCCGCCGGAATTGAGAACGGACAAACCATTAAGATTAGCGGCCATGGAGGTCCCGGTGTAAACGGAGGACCAAACGGTGACCTGTACATCACTTTTAATATTCCGGATGACCCGGTGTTCAAGAGGGATGGTGCCGACTTGTTTATGGACAAGGAGATCGATCTATACACCGCGGTGCTGGGCGGTGATGTGACGTTGGACACCTTTAGGGGCAAGGTAAAGGTTCGCGTTCCGGCCGGCACACAGCCCGGTACGCGCGTCCGACTGAAAGGCCAGGGCTTTCCACGCTATCGTGAGGATGGTTTTGGTGATCTGTATGTGACGTGGTCGGTAAAGCTGCCAACGTCGCTGTCGGAAAAAGAAAAGCAGCTTTTTATGGAATTGTCAAAACTCAGATCCTGATCACATGAAACAGGAAGATTTGATATCAATCGGTGAATTTTGCAGACATTATTCCGTCGAGGTGTCCTTCATACGGGCCCTTCACGACGCCGAACTTATCGACATCATTGCCATCCGTGATGAGATGTACGTCCGCCATGACCAACTCCCATTGCTCGAGCGACTAACGCGTTTTCATTACGATCTTGACATAAACCTCGAAGGTATTGAAGTGATCAACCGGTTGCTCCAACGCATTGATGAAATGCAAGCGGAGATCATCGCCCTAAAGAATAAGCTCAGACGCTTTAAAAGAATTGAAGGGTGAGGTGCCAGTGTGAGTGTTAGAGGACATCAACACCTCAACACCTCAACACATAGAATGTGCGGAATTGGCGACAACCACAAAAGTGGATCGAAGCACCAACGTAAACACGTAAACACCTAAACACGTAAACACCTATCAGCCTCCCCCTCTCCGGGGTATTGCCATGCTTAGCCGGATTCGGTACCTTTTGCGTGAAACCCGAAAATCATTATAACCTAAACCTCATAATCATGAAGAAGTTCTTTACGCTACTCCTGAACGTGGCGGCGATTACCGCTTTTGGCCAGGGCATTACAACGCCGCGTACGCCGAGTCCGGCGGCGACGGTTTCGCAGACCATCGGAATCTCGACAGTTACCGTGTCGTATTCACGGCCGGCCGTTAACGGTCGGGAGGTCTGGGGCAAATTGGTTCCCTATGGGTATGTTCCTCCCGGGTTTGTCACTACGCATCCCGCTCCCTGGCGCGCTGGCGCGAATGAAAACACTGTTTTGACCCTTTCGCATGACGCGAAAATTCAGGGGCAGACCGTACCGGCTGGAAGCTACGGATTGTTTTTTGTCATCAATGAGGATAACTCAGGTGAGGTAATCCTTTCTAAAGATTACAAGGCGTGGGGCCATTACTGGTACGACCCTGCGCGCGACCAAATGCGGGCGCCTATCACGATCCGCGATCATGCGATGACCGAAAGGCTAACCTATGAGTTCATTAATCTTGACAAGACCAGCGCCGAGCTGGTGCTAAACTGGGAGAAAAAGCAATTCCCGGTAAGGATTGAATTTGCTGTCGACGACATCGTCATGGCAAACGCTCGCGAAGAACTTACCAACATCAAGGGTTTCAACTGGCAGGGTTGGGCAAGCGCTGCAAACTACGCCCTTAGCAACAAGACGAATCTTGAAGAAGCGCTGCAGTGGATTGACCGCGCCGTTACCATGAATCGAAACTTCGCCACATTAAACACAAAGGCCGGCATCCTGGAAGCGCTTGGACGCAACGAGGAGGTGGGGAAGCTCAAGGAAGAAGCCCTCGCCGCGGCGACCGAACTTGAACTTAACAACTATGGTTATCAGCTGCTCAACCTGGGCAACATAGACGAAGCCATTCGCATATTCACACTTAACACGCAGCGTTTCCCCAAGAGCCCGAACGTTTGGGACAGCCTTGGCGAAGCTTACGCGATAAAAGGGGATGAAAAGAATGCGGTCAAAAACTTCAAAAAGGCACTTGCAATGAATCCTCCCGAGAACGTGAGAGCGAATTCCGAAAAGTACCTGAGACAATTTGGGGCTTTGTGAAATGCGGAGATTTTTCACCGCGAAGTCACTAGACACGCAATGTAGAGACGTTGCATGCAGCGTCTCTACTATTATTATTATCTATTGCCTCTATACCCACGTCATCGACGATTGTTATTTGTATTGAGACGCGCTAGTAGCGCATCTCTACCACCTTCTCACTTTTTACTATTCACCACCCCCGGTCCCTGGGCCTGTCGAAGGGCCGATTATTTGTTACCACAGTTCCCCTACGCACCACTACTCCCTGTAATCCAGCGCCGGCTTCCTATTCCCAAGCAGCGCCTCATAGACATAATCTCCTATGGACGCTGCGTGTTCCTTCTTTGCTTCAACGAGTACCTGCGGTTGCGTGTAGAAATCGATGGCGGTGAGCGCCATGGTTTTGGCGGCGACGAGCATGCCTTTGATGCCGATGGAAGTGCCGCCGCACGCGACGGCTTGCCAGCTGTGAGCAGGGGTGCCGGGAACCCACGTGGCAATACGCACACCGACGGTGGGTACGGCATAACTCACGTCGCCAACGTCAGTTGAACCTATTCCTTCCGTGCGCTCTTCCTCAAAGGGAACGACAGTAGACGCCCGCGCGAGATCAGGCTTTGATGTGAGCGTCTCCTGGATCTTTTTTCCAAAGGCGATTTCTTCTGCGTCGTATTGTATTCCTCCTACGCGTTCAAGGTTGGTTTGAGCAACGCGTGCGAGTGCATTGTTAATGAGCAGATCGTGCGTGCCGCCAATGATTTCGTAGTCTGTCCTGGTGCCTGTACCCATAGCCGCTCCCAATGCTGCCGCTTCAACGCGTTCAAATAGTTCCCTAACAACTTTCTTGTCGGGATGACGGACGTAGTAATACACTTCCGCAAAGTCGGGCACCACATTCGGTGCATTGCCACCTCGTGTTATTACATAGTGCATGCGCGCTTCCTGCGGTATGTGTTCGCGCATGAGGTTGGTCATGAAATTCATCGCCTCGACACCATCCAACGCCGATCTTCCTTTGTCAGGAGCACTCGATGCATGAGCAGCGACGCCATAGAAGCGGAATTTGGCCGACTTATTTGCGAGGGCGCTCGTAAGCGTCACCTCGTTGCGATCACCGGGATGCCAATGGATGGCAGCATCCAGTCCTTCGAACAACCCTGCGCGCACCATGTATACCTTGCCACTGCCGCCCTCTTCAGCGGGACAGCCGAAGAGTTTTATTGTACCGGATATTTTGCCTTGTTCCATTAAATCTTTTACAGCGATGGCAGCAGCGACCGACGCTGTTCCGAAGAGGTGATGCCCACAGCCGTGCCCGGCATTGGATCCCTCAATGGGCTTCCTCTCTGGCACAGCCATTTGCGACAACCCTGGAAGTGCGTCGTACTCGGCAAGAATGCCAATGGCAGGGCTTCCCGACCCGTACTCGGCAACAAACGCTGTTGGTATGCCGGCTACCCCTGCTGTTACACGGAATCCATGTGATTTCAAAGTTTCCTGCAAGAGCGCCGTGCTGCGTTCTTCCTTGTAGCCCACCTCAGCAAAATCCCAAATCTTCAGCGCAATGGATGCGTAGTCGTCTTTTCCTTCCATTATGTTCTGGCTCGCCTGTTCCTTCATTCTCTCCACGGCCTTTCTGTTTTGAGAAGTTGCCGGATATGCGAGGATAGTGCAGATAACCAGCAGGCAGAGATGTCTCATGTCGCAATAATTTTTGGCAGCTACTATGTTTTCGTTCGGAAGTTATGGAAATCTGTCTTCGCGTGCATCATCAGAATGGATCCTCTCAATTAATGCGATATCAAGAACATCTTTACAATCGTTGGCAGTCCAAATACAGCACTCGAATAACCGTCGTTTGGCAAAGTGACGGATTCGGTTAGATTTGTGCATTACCTATTCCTAAATCCCATGACAACCCGTACCTGTACAATCCTTCTGATCTCCGTCCTTTGCCTGGCGGCTGCATGCCAGACCAAAGAAGCGAAGAAGACCGACTTGCATTCACCTGAGGAACGATTGGCGCTTGCCGATTCGATGGAACATCTCCTTCGCACTTTGACACTTGACAAATGGTATCCACAGGCGGTAGATACCGAGTACGGGGGATTTCTCAGTGGATTTACGTACGACTTCCAACCCACGGACAATCAGGATAAGTTCATCGTCACCCAGGCGCGACATACATGGACTAACGCAAAAGCTGCCATGCGATACCCCGAAGTCGACCACTATCGCACAATCGCCGAACACGGCTTTCGCTTTCTCCGCGATGTGATGTGGGATAAAGAACATGGCGGGTTTCATCAACTGGTAGACCGTCAGGGAAACGTGAAGGCTCAGGGCGGCAGAGAAATAAAGACAGCCTATGGTAACGCCTTCGGTATCTATGCGCTGGCCGCCTACTACGCGGCAACCGAAGATACCGCAGCCCTTAATCTTGCGAAAAAGGCATTCCTCTGGCTGGAAGACCACAGCCACGACCCCGTACACAAAGGATATTTCCAACACCTTGAAGCCGATGGTACAGTCGTCATTCGCACGGATGATGTTGAATCGACGGCTGAGACCGGATATAAAGACCAGAACAGCTCCATTCACCTGTTGGAAGCTTTTACTGAACTTTACGCGGTATGGCCGGACAGCCTCTTGCGCGAGCGGCTGGAAGAAATGCTGCTTCTCATTCGCGATGTAATTGTGACGCCAAAAGGATATCTGACGTTGTTTCTGACGCCTGACTGGAAACCGATCTCGTTCCGCGACTCAACGGAAGAGGTGATCATGAAGCATCACGGCCTCGATCACGTTTCTTTCGGCCACGATGTTGAGACTGCGTTTCTAATGCTGGAAGCGTCGCATGTACTCGGCATTGAAAACGACGTGCAAACCCACACCATCGCGAAACGGATGGTGGACCACGCCCTTGAAAACGGTTGGGACGAACAGGTGGGTGGATTCTATGATGAAGGTTACTACTTCCGCGACGCCGACACCATCCGCATAATCCGCGATACGAAGAACTGGTGGGCACAGGCGGAAGGTCTCAACTCACTGCTGATGATGTCCAAACTCTATCCCGAGGATCCGCACAACTATTACGAAAAGTTCTATAAACTCTGGCGCTACGCTGACACGTATCTGATCGATCACGAACACGGCGACTGGTACTCGGGAGGCATCGACAAACAGCCTCAGTTCAAGACCGCCAACAAGGGCGGTATCTGGAAGGGCATCTATCACCACTATCGAAGCATGACACAGTGCATAGATATGTTAAGAGGGGAGGGGATAAGCGAATGGCTGGGCCATTGAAGCGCCCGACGACAGGCTCAGGGCCCGGTTATTCGCAAACTCGGAGCTGAATTTTTTCTTGTTTTATTATTTGATCGTTCCCCGGACCCTGAGCTTGTCGAAGGGCCATTCATTGCCAACGCTTAACTGCCTCATAGACCAAACCCGCTGCCAATCGCGCTGTCCGGCTATCGACATCAAATGCAGGATTTAGCTCAGCGACATCCATACAAGCTACCTTTCCGGAAGAAAGTACGAGTTGAAGTATTTCCAGGATTTCAGGTGGCGTCCAACCCAATGCCGAAGGCGCGCTTACTCCTGGAGCAAAGGCCTGATTGATTACGTCAAGGTCGAGCGACAGGTAAACACTATCCACTTTAGAAACAAAATCTTCAATGGCAGTGATACGTGCGGTCATCGGTTCGTTTCTTAACTTCCAAATCACGCCAAGTTCTTTCGCCGTTTGAAAAAGCCCCGAGTAGTTAGCGCTTTCTTCAATGCCAAGCACGAGATAATGAAACGGCGAATTTTCCTTCTTCAATACCTCACTCATTTGCAGGAAAGGTGTGCCGGAATTTCCTTCTCCTTCGTATTGCCTCAGATCGAAATGCGCATCGAGGTTTATGATACCAAGTTCATGCTTCTTTGATTGTGCGAATGGATGGACGCCCAGGAAGGTTCCATAGGCAACCTCGTGTCCGCCACCGAGGACAAGTGGTCTATAACCTGCAATTAAAAGTTGATAAACCGCACCACCCAGCATGGCTTGCGCGGCTTCCATTTTTTGTCCGCTGCAGATGACATCGCCGGCGTCATACAGTATCACGTCGTCCCAGTGAAAAGCCAGGTTGCACAAAGACCTGCGGATAAAGGCCGGTGCTTCACGTGCTCCTGTCCGTCCGAGGTTGCGGCGTACGCCCTCGTCGCAACAAAAGCCCAGCAGCGCGTAGCACCTGGTGCCGGATTTCGCTGCGGGTATGTCACCAGACATGTCGAGGGCTTGCATGACGCTATGCCAGCGTTGCGTGTCGACACTTCTCGGATAATCGACGCGGCCGGTCCATCTTGACATGTCAGGCGGTTGATACATACTACATTTTTATCGTCATGAGGAAAATTCTTTGCCGGCAATCCACACCCGTGACGGCTTCAACTTGCCCTGGTGGTATAGAATCTCGCGGTAATCATCGACAGGGAAGGCGATGAAGTCGGCACGCTTTCCCGCTTCAAGCGTTCCGCGGTCGCTCAATCCCAGAGCGCGAGCCGCGCGAAACGTAACAGCACTTAAAGTTTCTGCATTGGAAAGCTTTTGTTGAGCTGACAATACCGAAGCCTGCATGAGTAGATCACCCATTGGCGCTGAGCCCGGATTCCAATCGCTCGCAATCACCAAAGCACATCCGTAATCCAGTATCTTTCGTGCGGGGGCAAAATGCATTCCCAGGCCGAGTGATGCTCCCGGTAACACCGTGGCCGTCACACTGGAGGCTGCCAGAGCCTTAATGTCATCGTCGCCTGATGCCTCCAAGTGATCTGCACTGATTGCACCGACGTCAATGGCTACCGCGCTTCCACCCGTGGTGAACTGATCGGCATGAACTGTAGCCATGAATCCCATCGACATTGCGCGTTTTAGAAAAGACGCGGCAATAGCAGCAGGAAATGCGCTGGGTTCTATGAAGATGTCCACACGTTGGGCGAGGGACTCGCGACTCACAATAGGCAAAAGTTCTGCGAGGATATGTTCCAGGTACATTGCCGGTGATTCAAACTCCGGCGGTGTTATGTGTGCGGCGAGGCAGGTCGAAACGAGACTTACAGGCTGTAGTTCTGCCGCCTCACCGATGGCATGAAGTATTTTCAACTCGTGTTCTACCGATAAGCCATATCCGGACTTAATCTCACAAGTAGTCACGCCTTCCGAGGCATGTCGTGCCAATCGTTGAAGGAGAAGTTCGACCAGCATCTTGCCATCACAGGCGCGCGTCTTCTGGACTGTATCCATAATGCCTCCACCCGATTCAAGGATTTCCTGGTAGGTCTTCCCGGATATCCTGGCGCTGTAGTCTCCGGCCCTGGACCCAGCAAAGCACAGGTGGGTATGAGTGTCTATTAGTCCTGGCATGACAACGCATGGGCTGGTGGTCTCGATGTGATCACCGGCTCCTTTCAATGCCGCGAACATGCCGACTGCCACAATGCGGTTTCCTTCGACGAGCAAAGCGGCATCGGGGATGATCTCCAGCGCGGCATCAGCAATAGGACCTTTGTCAGGCAGCGATGCCATCGTGAGCAGCTGGGTAATCGGACCATAAAGCGTTCGGTTCATATCAAACCTGCTGGTGATGTAACTGCCACGCTTCGTCGAGGATTTCAGCAACATGCATTACCCTGACGTCAAGTTTGCGATGCCTGATGATCCCCTCAAGGTGCATCAGGCATGACATGTCCGTTCCTGTAATAACCTGTGCCCCGTGATTCACGTGGTCGTCAATACGATCTTCACCCATGCGTACTGACACAGCTTCTTCGGTTACGGAAAACGTACCACCAAAACCACAGCATTCATCGGGCCGATCGAGCTCCACGAGTTGAAGTTCCTTAACCTGTAGCAGCAGGTTTCGTGGCTTGTTAAAGTCGGGAATATTAAGCTCTGAAGCCCTGCTGAGACGCAAGCCCCGAACACCGTGACATCCGGCGTGCAGCCCTACCCGGTAGGGAAATCGGAAGTCATCGCCCTCATAGGTTAGCACGTCAGTAAGAAACTCGCAGAATTCATAAATGGACGACCGTACTTTTTCTGCTGTGGCCGCCTCAACATAATGTGTTATGTGTTCCTTGATGTGTAGTACACAACTCCCCGAAGGCGCGACGATGAAATCGTATTTTGCAAAATTTTCTGCGAACAGGCGGAGTGCGTCAGCACCATACGAAGCGAATCCCGCGTTGGCGACGGGCTGGCCACAGCATGTTTGCTGCGTAGGGTAGTCCACTTCAAGCCCCAACCGGCGAAGAACCTGATATACGGCGACACCCGTCTGAGGGTAAAACTGATCAATGTAGCAGGGGATGAACAATCCGACATTCATACTATCTTCGGCATGCGCGCTTTCGACCTACCACACAGGCAAGCTTTGTTGCCGGTAGCGGAATTCACTGGCCTAAACATACACCGTATATCGGTCTGGTTGTAGCTTTTCGAGGAAAAATTGGAAGCAGAGCAATCGATTGCCCTGAGCCTGTTGAGCTATGGGTCACTCGCACTAACTGCTACGGATTTTCCGGGAAGCGGGATGTCTTCTTTTGTCAGTACAGAACAGGACACAGAACCCTTCCTGTCGGGATAATTTTGTCAATCTTAGACACGCATTATTTTTTCTTTTGGACATACACTCTGAAAAGCGATGCAGATAGCAACGAAAAGGTTTCAGTACGTAGACTACCTTTGGGACAAGGACAAAGAGGCTGCACTACGTGATGACGAGGTAGCCTTACTGATCTACCGCTCCAATATCCTGGGTGCCGATTTACGAATTACCAACTACGGTGGCGGCAATACGAGTTGTAAGACCACTGAACGCGATCCCCTTACGGGCAAGCCGGTAGAGGTAATGTGGGTGAAAGGTTCAGGTGGCGATATCGGAACGCTTACCCGCAAGGGCCTTGCCGGCCTCTACCTCGATAAACTTCGTTCCCTGAAGAACATTTACCGGGGGCTGGAGTTTGAAGATGAAATGGTGGCGCTCTTCAACCATTGCATCTATGATCTCGAATCAAAGGCTCCGTCTATTGATACACCGCTTCATGCGTTCCTCCCTTTCAAGCATATCGATCACCTGCACCCCGACGCTGCTATCGCTATTGCTGCATCGAAAGATGGTGAAGCGATCACACGTGAACTGTTCAACAACCAAATCGCCTGGGTGCCATGGCAACGCCCGGGATTTGACCTGGGATTGAAACTTGAAAAAGCCGTAAACGAAAACCCGGGGATACGCGGTATTATGCTCGGTGGACATGGACTCTTTACCTGGGGCGAAACTTCGCACGAATGTTACATCAACAGCCTCGAGGTAATTGACAAGGCCTCTGCCTTTCTGAACGATAACTACGGCAAACGAAGACCGGTTTTTGGTGGTGTCGAAATAGAGTCCCTTGCGCCGGAAGCCCGTCGCAAACAGGCTGCCCGCATGGCTCCTGTGCTTCGCGGTCTTGCATCGGCGTATGCCCGTATGATTGGGCATTTTACCGACGATGAAAGAGTTCTCGAGTTCATCAACAGCAAAGACCTTCGCAAGCTTGCGCCTCTGGGAACGAGCTGTCCTGACCACTTCCTCAGGACAAAAATCAGGCCTTTGGTGCTCGACTTACCCGCGACAGCCGATTTGACGAACCTCGCTGAGGTGCGAAAGAAACTTGAAGCGCCCTTTGAGAATTACAGGAAGGAATATGCCGACTACTACGAGCGTCACAAGCGTCCGAATAGTCCGGCAATGCGTGATCCCAACCCTGTCATTATACTCTGGCCGGGCGTAGGGATGTTCTCCTTCTCTAAGGACAAACAGACGGCGCGCGTTGCCAGCGAGTTCTACATTAACGCGATCAACGTGATGAAAGGCGCTGAAGCGGTTTCCGAATATGTTTCATTGCCGCTTCAGGAAGCTTTCGACATCGAATACTGGCTGCTGGAAGAAGCTAAACTACAGCGCATGCCGAAAGAAAAACCGCTTTCGCGAAAGATTGCTTTTGTGACCGGCGGAGCAGGAGGTATCGGAAAAGCAATAGCTACCAAGCTTGCCTCAGAGGGTGCCTGCGTTTTCGTCGCAGACGTTCATGAAGATCGGCTGAAGGAAACGGTCTCCGGCTTTTCACGCGATGTTGGAGCCGGATCGGTTGTTGACGTGACGAGCGAAAGCTCTGTACGCGAAGCCATCGCGAACGTCTGCCTCGCCTTTGGTGGAGTGGACATTATTGTCAACTGTGCCGGCCTCGCTATTTCGAAACCGCTGGAGGAAACAACAACGGCCGACTGGGACCTGTTGAACGATGTCATTGTAAAGGGTCAGTTTGAAGTTTCAAAGGCGGCCGTTGAAGTCTTGCGTGCGCAGTCACTCGGCGGCGACATTGTGAATATTGTCAGCAAGAACGCCCTGGTATCCGGACCTAATAACGTGGCTTACGGGACGGCCAAGGCGGCGCAAATCCATATGAGTCGACTGCTTGCGGCGGAACTGGGCAAGGATAAGATCCGCGTGAATGTTGTGAATCCCGATGCTGTCATCGAAGGCAGCAAAATCTGGGAAGGGGAATGGGCCGAAGGCCGTGCGAAGGCGTACGGCGTTAAGGTCGAAGAGTTGCCCGCATTTTACGCAAAAAGAACTATCTTGAACGAGATCATTTCCGTTGACGACATAGCCAATGGCGTCTTTGTGCTCGTGGGAGGACATTTGAACAAGAGCACAGGGAATGTTATCAATGTGGATGGCGGTGTGGCAGCCGCGTTCGTGCGATAAGATATGAGGATACTTGCTGACCAGGTCGGTGAACAGAACCGCCGGCATGAGGAGCGCCATCGCGGAGACTTCGACTTTCTTGCGTCACGTCTGTCTGCAGACGGGCATGATGTCGACGCTCTCGTCTCGAAAATAGCATCCCTGCAAATAGCCGTTCCCAGCTGGGCGCTGGGTGCAGGCGGGACCCGATTTGCGCGCTTCCCTGGTGGAGGTGAGCCGCGAAGCCTTGAGGAAAAGATTCTCGACGTCGGACTCCTTCATGCGCTCAACCGTTCCAGCGGCGCTATCTCACTGCACATCCCCTGGGACATCCCAAAAAACGCATCGGAGACTAAAGCGCTGGCGAACGAGCTCGGACTTATCTTCGATGCGGTAAACTCGAATACCTTCCAGGATCAACCCGACCAGGAATTCAGCTACAAATACGGATCGCTCGCGCACACCGATAAATCGGTGCGCAAGCATGCGATCGACCACAACATCGAAGTGATCGAATACGGAAAGCAACTGGGTTCGAAGGCGCTGACCGTGTGGCTTGCCGATGGGTCGTGTTTTCCCGGACAGCTCAACTTTGCGAAAGCGTTTCAACGCACATACGCTTCCCTGCAGGAAATCTATTCGGCGCTTCCTCACGACTGGAAACTGTTCATCGAATACAAGCCATACGAACCCAATTTTTATTCCACGGTGATTCAGGACTGGGGAACGTCCTTCCTGCTGGCGAACAAATTGGGTGAAAAAGCATTTACCCTCGTTGATCTTGGGCACCATCTGCCAAACACAAATATTGAACAGATCGTTGCCACGCTCATGATGGAAGGTAAGCTAGGAGGCTTTCACTTCAACGACTCCAAGTATGGCGATGACGATCTCACCGTTGGAAGCATAAAGCCATATCAGCTGTTCCTCATCTTCAGCGAGCTGGTGTACGGGATGGAGAACCCAGCGTATTCGAATCCCACGCCTGCGTGGATGATCGATGCGAGCCATAACGTTAAGGATCCTCTTGAAGATTTGCTCCAGTCGGTAGAGGCCATCAAGCTGGCCTACGCCCAGGCACTGCTGGTGGATCGTGATGAACTCGAAGCTGCGCGTGAGAACAACGACACGGTCATGGCGCAGGAGATTTTGCAGAATGCCTATCGCACTGATGTTCGGCCCTTGCTTGCGGAAGCGCGACTGAGAGCAGGAGGGGCGATTGATCCCGTACGGGCCTTCCGCGCGCTGGGTGTGAGAAAGCAGCTGATCAGTGAGCGTGGTATGAAGACTGTATCGACGGGATTGTAGGCTATGGCGAGAGTCGTCACCGCTGTCTTCGACATTGGTAAGACCAACAAAAAGTACTTCCTATTTAACGAGGAGCTGGAAGAGATTCGCCACGAGTATGCGGATCTTCCAATGACAACCGACGAAGATGGATTCCCTTGCGATGATCCGATAGCGATCGTTGATTGGGTCAAGATGACAATTGACGGAATTCTCGGGAATCCTGACTTTGACTTGCGCGCCGTAAACTTCTCCACCTATGGCGCTACGTTGGTGCACCTGGATGGTCATGGTCAGCTGGCCACACCCTTATACAACTACCTCAAGCCTTTCCCGTCTGAGCTCGCGTCGCGGTTTCAATCCACCTATGGTGCTGCGAAACACGATCTTGTCACCGCGTCGCCGTTTCTTGGAATGTTGAATTCCGGACTTCAGCTTTACTGGCTGAAATATGAAAAGCCCGAACTGTTCCGAAAAATTCGCCATACCCTTCACTTTCCACAGTACTTGTCGTATGTGCTTACAGGGAAGATGGTGACCGAGCCTACGTCGGTGGGATGCCATACCAAGTTGTGGGATTTCACAAGATCGGACTATCACCCGTGGGTGATTGAAGAAGGTTTTCGCGACTTGTTTCCGGAAATGGTTCGGACCCCGACATCATTCAAGGTCACGAGGAAGGGTAAAACGTTTCGGGTGGGTGTCGGCATACACGACAGCTCTTCTGCGTTGGCAGCCTACCTCATGCGTACGCCGGATCCCTTCCTGTTGGTGTCGACCGGAACGTGGAGCATTTCCATGAACCCATTCACGGAAGAGAATCTTACGTTGGATGAACTCGAACGCGATTGCCTGAACTACCTCACGCCTGCTGGCAATCCTGTGAAAGCCTCAAGGCTTTTTCTCGGACACGAGCTTGACCATCAGCTCAAGACACTGAATCGATTGTTTGATCGGGATACGAAATACTACAAGCAGATTCGGTTGAACCAAAGTTTTCTCCGCGCAATAGAGGCAGGAGCGGTTGACAATCTTTACTACCCTGAAGTGTTGGGCAATGAAAAGCTTGTCGCGGATGTCTTTCGTCCGGTTAAGTGGGATCCCCAAGGCTGTGCATCATACGAAGAAGCCTATCATCATGTCATCTGGGGTATTGTACGATTGCAAGTGGCTTCCATACGCCTCGCACTCGGAAGTTCGCCGTTAAAAAAAGTATTTGTCGACGGGGGCTTCGTCGACAACGAACTTTATATCACGTTGCTCAAACACTTCCTTCCTGATCTGTCTATTGAAGCCTCGCACGCACCTTTAGGTTCAGCGTACGGCGCAGCGGCGATTATTCAGTAGTTGCAGTTTCAGTTGCAGACGTCTGCGTCTGCCTCTGTGGTGAAAACTACTCCGACAGGTACCGCAACAATTCCTCGGGCGTTCCCAAATCCCTCGCGGACCCCTCATCGAACTTGACATAATCAACTCTAAGACCGCCTTTCATCGCATCGCGAATAATATCGCCAACGTAAAGCTCGCGCGGGCTGCCGTCAGCGCGGGATCCTTTCAGATTGTTGCTGGTGAGACGAGTTTGAATCTGTTCGTGCAGAAATTCTGTAAACGATGGGCCCCACACGGCGTGAGCCCAACCCCAGGAGAGGTCGGGTCGATCTTCCTTGATGACGATATCATGGAGCTTGTCGCCATCAAACGCGACCATATCCCAGCTCTTGTACTTGCTGATTTTGATCAACCCCAGTACTACGTCGGCATTGGTCTGTAACAGCCTTTCCTTTAGGTGTTCGAAATGATTTTCCGGTGTGCACACCAGGTCGGGAAATCCGAGAGCAACACCATGATCTTTCACGAAGGGGTAGGCCTGGTCCAGCGTAAACGGAGTACCGTGAGGATGAGCCATCACCAGGTAGGCGATGTTTACATCGAACTCAGAGCCGTCACGCAAATAGGCCGGGATATCCCATTTTCCCGGCCTAAGAATGCAATAGATGTCGGTAATACCAGCAAGGCGATAGTACCGGATGAGGTTTTCGCAAATGACACTGCGTACCGGCCCGTCCGCCGTGTTCCTGACGACGGGGTAGACTTCCTTACTGCAGGGGATATTTCCAAGCATGCTGCCAATTCCGC
>QGUY01000501.1 GCA_003242315.1 Bacteroidota bacterium | reverse complement strand
TTTGTGTTTAAACAGTGTGGGAACCGGTTATTCTTTGATCCCGATAAGGATGCCGGCGTTGCCCCCATCCCCCCCGACTTGTACTCCGGCGGATCTGTACTCGGCATCGGTAAAGCATCGGTGCGGTGAAGGCTGGCAGACGACTTCCACATGGCTGTACTGTTGCATGATTTCTACAGCCTGACGTGGCGTCAATGGAGTTCTGCGTTCAGGAGGAATTTTCCCCTCTCTCAAAACGGCAAGCCGGAATTTGTTCATGAAATCCTATGCAACGGGGAGTGACTTTTATTTCTTTTTGGTCTTTTTGGGTTTCCGTATTTCTTCGTAATCGGGTCGTTCCTGTAGTTTCTTGTCCTCAACCTTCTCGTTGAGGAATTCATTGATTTTTTCAATGTTCATGTTCGACTTAATCTCCCCGAACTGATCGACGGAGATTTCGAATCCTTCGAGTTCCCTATGGACTCTCGGTTTGGATTGCTTCCGTGGTTTGGATGCTTTCTTTGCCATGTCGTCTATGCCACTTTAACTTTCAGCGTTTTCAATGCAGAAGAAATCCTGGATCTCACTTCGTCAGTTCCAATGATTTCCATTATCATCATGAGGTCCGGACCGCCGGCAGTTCCGGTGACGGCCAACCGCAGTGCTTGCATGATCTTCCCAGGGTTGGCGCCCAGCTGTGACGCTACCGCTTCCCAGGTAGCCTTGATGGCAGATGCGTCTGTTAACCGTTCTTTACCCAGTGCATCTGAAAACGCCGAGATAACCTTCACCGCGTCTTCGTTCCATTTCTTCGAGGCAACCTTCTCGTCGTATGAATCAGGGGGTCTGAAGAAATATTTCCCCTGTTCCCATATTTCACGTGGAAAGGTAATACGATCCTGCATGAGTCCGGCTATCGCGATAGCCTTTTCACGCGGACATTCGATTCCCTCCGTGGCGAGCGATTCAAGAAGATATTGCGCCAGCACTTCCGGAGATTTTCGACGTAGGTATTGCTGATTATACCACTGCGCTTTTTGGATGTCAAAACGCGCGCCAGCTTTGTTGATTCGTTCCAGAGAAAAGCTGCCGACCAGATCGTCAAGCGTAAACAGTTCCTGTTCTGTACCCGGATTCCATCCGAGAAACGCCAGAAAGTTGACAAGAGCCTCAGGTAGATAGCCCGCTTCGCGAAAGCCCATTGCCTTTTCGCCCGTAGCCGGATCAGTCCAATCCAGAGGGAATATCGGGAAGCCCATTTGATCTGCATCCCGCTTGCTTAGCTTGCCGTTTCCATCCGGTTTTAGCAGCAAGGGCAGGTGAGCGAATTGCGGCATGGTATCTTCCCATCCGAGATAGCGGTACAGCAGTATATGCAATGGCGCCGATGGCAACCACTCTTCTCCACGGATAACGTGGGTTATCTTCATGAGGTGATCGTCGACAACGTTCGCCAGGTGATATGTCGGCATTCCGTCCGACTTCATAAGCACCTTGTCGTCAACCTGTGACGAATGTACCAGCACCCATCCCCTGATCAGGTCGTTGAGCCGGATTTCCTCCTTGCGAGGTACTTTCAGCCTGATCACATACGGAACCCCCGATGCGAGGAGTCTTTCCACCTCGTCAGGAGGCAAGGTAAGGCTGTTGCGCATCTGCACACGCGTGACGCTGTTATACTGAGGCTGCGGCACGCCTGCGGCCGTCAGCCGGTCACGCATCGCTTGCAGTTCCTCCGGCGTATCGAAGGCGTAGTAGGCATGGCCTTTCCGCACGAGGTCGAGGGCGTAGTCGAGGTATAGGGATTTTCGTTCGGATTGGCGATACGGTCCGTACGGACCGCCTTCGTCTGGCCCCTCATCCAGTCGGATACCGACCCAGCCCAGGGCTTTTTTGATTAAGTCTTAACAACCCGCCACAA
>QGUY01000212.1 GCA_003242315.1 Bacteroidota bacterium | reverse complement strand
TTCAAACCAGCGACGTCACACCTCTTTCGCATCCGTCTTTGTATATCCCAAGGTTGACGACAGCATCGAGATCGAGATCAATCCCGCCGATGTTGAAATTCAGACATCGCGATCCGGTGGTGCGGGTGGACAGAACGTCAACAAGGTCGAAACCAAGGTTCAGCTCACCCACAAGCCCACAGGCATTGTTATTGTCTGCCAGGTAGAGCGTTCACAACACGCCAACCGCGAACGGGCAATGCAGATGCTGAAGTCCAGGTTGTATCAGCTCGAGCTGGAAAAACGCAATGCCGAACGCGACAAGATCGAAGCCGGCAAAATGAAGATCGACTTCGGATCGCAGATCAGGAACTACGTATTGCATCCCTACAAACTTGTCAAGGACGCCCGCACGGGTGTTGAGCGTACTGATGCTCAGAATGTGTTGGATGGCGACCTCGACGATTTCATAAAGGCGTACCTGCTCGGCGCCCAGGAAAAACAGCAGGCGTAAGCCCCGTGTAACATTATGAACGCATCAGCGGGCCGGACCAGAAAGGTGTACTCCCGGCAATTTTGGCTTATCTGTACAAGCTCGTTCTTCTTCTTTGCGAGCTTTAACATGATCATCCCGGAGCTTCCAGAGTATCTTACCTCACTGGGTGGCGCCGAGTATAAGGGACTCATCATTTCCCTCTTTGCATTAACTGCGCTCTTTTCAAGACCCTTCAGCGGAAAGATGGCCGATAAGCTTGGTCGTGTTCCCGTGATGATGGCGGGATCGGCAGTGTGTCTGGTCGTGGGCATTCTGTATCCCCTGTTTACAACAGTGTGGGCTTTTCTCTTTCTTCGATTGGTCCACGGTTTTTCAACAGGCTTTACGCCTACCGGTCAGGCAGCATATCTTTCTGATATCATTCCGGCTGAACGTCGCGGTGAGGCTATGGGCCTGTTGGGTACCGCGGGTACGGTCGGGATGGCGGCGGGCCCCGCTATTGGAGGGTTGATCGCCAATAGGTTCTCGATTCCTTTCTTATTCTATTGCTCTTCAGCAATGGCGCTTGCGTCTTTGGCCGTGCTTAGCGGTGTGAAGGAGACGTTGAATATGCGGTCGAAATTTTCACCGGAGCTTTTTCGTGTAGGTCGCAGCGATCTTTTTGAAAAGAGAGTATGGTTACCCTGTGTGGTTATGGGTCTGTCGGTGTATGCTTACGGCACAATGCTCACCCTTATCCCTGATTTTGGAAATGATGTCGGAATTCGCAACAAGGGATTGCTGTTTACTTACTTCACCGTTTCATCGTTGTTCGTAAGGTTATTGGCTGGACGTGCATCCGACCGCTACGGGCGACGAAAGGTACTGATCGTGTCTGTGTCGCTGATCATTATCGCGATGTATATCATCAGCCAGGGTCAAACACGGCTCGACCTGATTGTTGGCATGAGTCTTTATGGTGTCGCCCATGGGATGACGTCGCCTACCTTGCTCGCATGGGCCACTGACCTCAGTGACGAGCGACACAAGGGGAGGGGCGTGGCGAGCCTGTATATCTTCATGGAAGGAGGTATTGGCATCGGGGCGTTCGTTTCCGGGTTGCTGCTCAACACAGCGCCAAACGACTTCGGCTCACCCTTCCTCGCGTGCGTCGCGTTAAGCGCTATCGCGCTGGTATTGTTGTTTGTGGCCAGGACGAAAAGATAATGAGTGCCTACTGCCTATTGCCTACTAGTATTGATACCACAACACATCCGGTTCCTCTTTCAAATAGGCATTCAATTCATCGAGTTTCTTTTCAGGTCCGGAACAGTCATAGGCGACGACGAAAGAATCGACTTCTTTCATATCGCGCTTAATGCGGTACGCAATCTTCCGCGATTGCAGTTCCTTTTCAAAGCGAGGGATGAATTCGAAGTAATTGCTTGTGGCTATCGTGTAGGACCGTACCTGGTGAAGTCTTTCGATGAGTTGTTGTGCTCTGTCCAGAACGGCGAGGACGATAATCACAGCAATGGAACCGCTGAGGGCGACAAAGTATTGACCCGCACCGATTGCCATCCCTAACGCTGCAGATATCCAGATGGTGGACGCAGTTGTCAGGCCTTTAACTGTGAGGCCGTCCTTGAAGATCACACCTGCGCCGAGGAAACCAACGCCCGTGACGATGGATGAGGCGATGCGATCCTTGGAGTTTTCCTCTAACACGAGCGAAATCAGGGTAAGGATCGTGGAGCCCAGGCAGATCATGATCATCGTCCTGAGCCCCGCGGCCTTACTGCTATACTCGCGTTCGAATCCAATGGCACTGCCAACAGCAAGCGAAATCAGGATTCGCAACCCGAATTCGTAGTCTACTTCTATGTCCATGCAGCAATGTTTGCATGGAAATTAGGAAGAATCCTTTACAGTTTTCTCACCTTCCCGCTTCCCGTTGATACGGAGTTGACTTTAGAGGGATTGCCTTTGTAAGACACAGAACCGCTTCCGGTGATATGGGCGTCGATTTCCTCGCTGGCAGCGATCTCCACATCGCCGGAGCCTGTGATCCGAATCTTGGAAACGCGGGTGTTAAAGTTGCTTCCGTTGAGTCTTCCGGATCCGCTTAAAGTGAGTTCCGCAACATCCGTTGATCCGCTAACCTTTACACTTCCTGATCCCGAAATTGTCAGTTCGGCCTCCTTCATGGTACCGAGTGCAAGGTTCATATCTCCGGATCCGCTGCAGCTACTCTCAAGTTCGGCGCACGTGCCCTTCAGGTTCATCCTTCCGGATCCCGACACCCGCGCTTCCATTTCTCCCGACGCCTCAATATTAACGTCCATTGATCCGGATCCGCTCACCCACAGCTCGACATCATCCGCACGGAGCGTGCCCTCGGATTTCATGCTGCCTGAGCCGCTGACGCCAAGCCCCTCTATTGACTTCATCGTCACCTGGGCGGTAACCTTTCGGGAATTCCAGGACCTCCAGTTGTCTTCAGGAATAATGTTCAGCCTTCCACCCCGAATTTCCGTTTTTACATGGGCCAGGACTTCCGGGTCGCCCTCCAGCACTACACTTTCTGTGCTGCCCTGTTTTACTGTGACGGTTCCGGGTACTCCAAAATTGAGACTCGTAAACCCGGAGACATTTCGCGTTTCTTTCTTTTGCGCAATGCTAATGCCTGGAACAGCCAATATGGCCATCAACAGTATGGGAATGAGTTTTTTCATTTGCTGTAAAGTTAAATGCTACCGCAACGACAAGGTTTGCCATACAAAGGTTGCATCGAACCGGCGGGTTCGCGTTCTTTAGGGCAAAAAATTTCCTGACCCATGGCGTTTTCATACCTGACGCTGCAGCGGGCCACGGAAGGTATCTACAAGGAAAAAGGCAGCAAATTCCTCGCTTTTGGTTATCCTGTAGACAGTGAGGAGGAAATCCGCGCTCATATCGAAACGCTGAAGAAGAAATTTCATGACGCGCGGCATCATTGTTTCGCCTGGGTGCTCGGCCCCTCGCGCGAGCGATTTCGCGCCTTTGACGATGGAGAACCGCCACATACCGCGGGCGATCCAATCCTTGGCCAACTCCGCCAGTACAACCTCACCAATGTACTCATGGTGGTCGTGCGCTATTTCGGTGGCACAAAACTGGGAGCCGGCAACCTGGCAGCGGCGTACAAGGCAGCCGCACGCGACGCACTCGAAAATGCTCCCATCGTGGAACGCGAGGTAACTGGTGAATACATTCTGGAATTTCCTTATCTCGCCACTGCCGATGTCATGAAACTGGTGAAAGCTTTTGACCTGCAGATCCTCGAACAACAGTTCGAAGAGAATTGTCGGATCAGGGTACGCATCGGCCTGAAAGCAAAGGATGCCTTTCTCAAAAAGATCGATCTTCTTCAAGCCATCAAAGTCGACGTAAAGGTCTGGCCGGTCGACGAAGGCAAGAACTGAAGCCAACACTATGAAAGCAATTTATCTTCTACTTATCGTCCTTATGACAAACATCGTGCACGGGCAGGACCTTACATTGAAACTGTGGCCGGAGGGAATTCCTGGTAGCAAAAAAAGTCCGAACTATAGTGAGGTAACCCAGTTTACCGATCAAAACAAACCACGCGTATCACGGGTTACCGACCCCGAGCTACTTGTGTACTTCGCCCCTAAAGAAACAGCAACAGGAGCGGCCGTAGTGATCTGTCCCGGTGGAGGATATGGTGTGCTCGCTATCGACCACGAAGGATACGACATCGCGAAGTGGCTAAACAGCATGGGCATTGCAGGCATTATTCTTAAATATCGCCTTCCCTCTGATGAGATCATGAACGATAAGTCCATCGGTCCATTGCAGGATGTGCAAGAGGCGATACGCACTGTCCGACGCAATGCTGCCCAGTGGAGCTTGAGTCCCAACAAGATTGGTGTCATGGGCTTCTCCGCGGGAGGTCACCTGGCAGGAACAGCATCAACGCTTTATCGTGAGAAGGTGTATACACCTAAAGACGATGTCAGCGCACGACCCGATTTTTCCATCCTTATTTATGGAGTGCTCTCCATGCAGGACGGTATCACTCACGAAGGTTCGCAACGAAATCTTCTTGGCCAGAATGCGTCGCAGGAGATGAAAGACAAATTTTCGAACGAATTGCGTGTGGATGCATCATCTCCACCAGCCTTCCTGGTGCATTCCGCCGACGATACCGCGGTTCCCGTTGCCAACAGCATTTTGTACTACCAGGCCCTTACCCGCGCGGGAGTTCCAGGAGAGCTCCACATCTACGAGAGCGGAGGACATGGATATGGGCTTGCTCCGAATGGTTCAAGTGAATCGCTGTGGCCGGAGGCATGCAGGGCGTGGCTTGTGGGTCGACAGTTGGCAATGGGCAATAGGCGGTAGTGCTCATTGCCTATTGCCTACTTCCAGTAAGTTTCCGGTAGAGTTCCAAACACACCCACGCATCTGTCGCCGCGTATTCGATTTGCTTTGGCGTGAGCGTACGTGCTTCCCAGTTGGAGGTTTGGGCACTCTTTGAGATTCTGAAACCGAGGAGAAGGCCTGCAAGTTTTTTCACGCTTTCGACTTTCAATCCGGCTTCGCGTGCGAGAGGCACGAGATCGACGAAGCCTGCGGGAACGAAAGGCTTAAGGCGATTCAGCGCGTGAAGGTCATCGCGGATGCCGACGCCTGTCTTGAGAATGTCGCCGGATTCAAGGAAGGATACCAGTTCCGGTGTAATTCCGGTGTATTGCAATCTGATCAGGAAGACGTAGTCGGGGATGGCCAGCTGCATGAGCGAGACTTTGTAGAGTTGTCCCTTACGGAAACTGGGTCGCGTTTCGGTGTCAAAGCCGACGACTTCATGCCGACGCACCTCGGCCATCACTGAAGGTATGTCCTCCGCATTTCGGATCAGCTCCACTTTCCCGGTATAAGCCCGGAGCGGGAGATTCCCTATTTCTTCATGGGTTATCGTGAATGGTCCGTTATGTCCGCTGTTCTCCTGCTCATTCATGAATTCTCCGAATCTTGATGTTCATGTATGCAAAAAACATCGTCATGAAAGGACTGATGATGTTAAAAAAGCAATAAGGCCAATATACGGCTGTCGCCACACCGAGTACTGTTGCCTGTGTGGCGCCGCATGTGTTCCAGGGTACAAGTACCGACGTCACGGTTCCGGCATCTTCCAGGGTACGACTGAGAACTTCCGGTTTGAGTCCACGCTGACGGTATGTATCAGCAAACATTCTGCCCGGAACGGCGATAGCCATGTACTGATCGGATGCGGTGAAATTGAAGAAAATACAAGTCGCCGCGGTGGAAGCCACCAATGATCCCGTTGAGTGAGCAAAGCGTATGATGTGACTGGCGATCACTCTCAACAAGTGTGACGACTCCATCGCACCACCGAATATCATCGCGCACATGATCAGCCAAACCGTGTTGAGCATGCCGGCCATACCCCTGGCCGTGAGCAGCTCCGTGATCATCTCGTTGTTCGTCTCGATGCTGATGCTCGTAGACAATGCGTTCATTACAGCAACGAATGAGGACTTCACGTAGTTCGTCGATATTCCCGATACCTGGTTCACGATGTCCGGCTGAAAGATGATAGCGAATACCCCGCCGAGCAGTGCGCCCACCAGCAGCGCCGGTGTCGCAGGAACCTTTTTCAGGATCATCGCCACGACAATAACAGGTACGAGAAAGAGAAGTGGATTTAAATTGAACGAGTCTTCTATCGCCGCCAGGATCACACCAGGGTCGTTCGCCAGGCCGGAAGTGTCGAGACTGAAGCCCCAAATGAGAAAGATGATCAGCGAGATCGTGAGCGAAGGTATAGTAGTATAAAACATGTACTGGACATGCGTGAACAGGTCAGTACCCGCCATCGCAGGAGCCAGGTTTGTCGTGTCAGAAAGCGGCGATATTTTATCTCCAAAATAGGCACCCGAAATGATCGCGCCCGCGATTACACCTTCCGAGATGTCCAGTGCCTTGCCAATGCCCAGCAATGCAATACCTACGGTAGCGATGGTAGACCAGGAACTGCCCGTGGCAATGGAGACAATACCACATACGACACAAGCAGCGAAGAGAAAGATCGTAGGATTGAGCACCTTAAGACCGTAGTAGATCATGGCCGGAACAATACCGCTCAGCAGCCATGTTCCCGTAAGAGCACCGATGACTAGCAAGATGATTATGGCCGACATCGCTGAGCTGATACTCCTGACGAGGTGAGCCTCGATCTCCTTCCACGTGTATCCCAGACGGAACGAGACGAGACACGCAACCGCGGCGCCAAGGAGCAATGCGAGCTGATTTGCCCCGCTGATAGAGTCCGCGCCATAAATTGTTACGTTGATCGACAGCAGCAGGATCAGGACAACGATGGGTATAAGTGCGTGGAGTAGTGTAGCCTGTTTCTTCTCAGTCATTCTCTAATTCTTGATAGCACGCACCGGCGCTACGATCGGAGCTTCCA
>QGUY01000211.1 GCA_003242315.1 Bacteroidota bacterium | reverse complement strand
AGCGCAATAGGATCAGCCTGGATTTCTTCGTTGTTCTGATAGACGCCGACAACTTCCCATCCATAGAATGAGTAGATAGGTTCGCCTACATAAGAGCGCTGACGAAACTCGGCCTGGCCATGATTCAGGTAAGGTTGTCCATAGAGGTCGCGGACTTCGTTCTTCAACGTTGCCATGTTGACACCTATAGAATAGGTCAAGCCATTTGCAAGTTCGTCTTGCCAGTTGAGCGCGAGTTCGAAACCTGAGTTACGAATCACACCCTGAGGCCTGAGTACGTCATCCTGACCGAGGGGCGGATCGAAAATAATCGCAGCATTCTTCGTGTCACGAATGAAGTAGTCTGCTTCAACCGACAGGCGGCTGCCCAGCAACTCAGAAGTCAATCCAAAGTTCGTTTCCTCGGTCAATTCCCACTCAAGAAACGAGAAGGTGTTCGTCGTCTTCGTTCCGGTGAACATCGTATCGTTGAAGGCCGTGTTGATGGTTTGTGTTGTGTTGGCGCCATCACTTGCCGGAATCTTGTCGTTACCCAACTGACCCCAGCTTGCACGCAGCTTCAGGAAGTCTATTCCACCAACTCCTTCCATGAAGGGCTCTTCGGATACTACCCAGCCTAAGCCCACTGACGGGAAGTAACCCCACGTTTGCTGATACTTGTTGGAGCCGTCAGCCCTTATCGTTCCGTATACCAGGTAACGGTCGTTGAAGTTGTATGCGATACGAGCAAAGTAAGAGATACCGTACTGCCGTAGTCCGTCATCTTTAACCTGGTTGACGTCGATGTTTCTCGCATTCGACAGATACCATGCCTTGATGTCTGTACTTACGAGATCCGTTCCACGGGCTCTCAGCATCTGGAAAGACTCATCGCGGAACGATGTTCCCAACATACCGGTCACGTTGTGCAATCCAAAACTGTTGGTGTAGGTAAGAACGTTATCCCAGATCTGGTTGACCCAGGTTTCGTCCTTTTTATTAATGGTCGCAACGTTTCGGTTAAAGTTGTCACCTATAAAATAAGGAAGATCCACCTCCCGCTGATTGAGGAATGTGTATGCCGCGTTATAGGTAGACTTGAAGGACAGCTTGTCCGGAATGATTTGGATCTCAGCATAGAAATTGGACAGGATTTTCCGAATCCGCATGAAGTCGGTGTTATACCTCATGGTCGGGAAAGGATTCTGACCTGCGCGATAGCCCAGGTCCTGTGCGTTGGCCCATCTTTCCGGGAAAGCGTTGACGTTCTGTTCGTCAATGACCGGCATGATGGGGACCGCATAGTATGTCTGGTTCCAAACCGCGTTGTCAGGTGAATTCTTTTGGGCGTTGCTCAGGTTAAGATTTGCCCCAATGTTGAGCCAGTCATTCGCGCGATAGTCGACGCGGGTACGAAGGTTAAACCGTTCGTAGTCGTTCTTCATGTCCAGGATACCTTCCTGTCCGAAGTAGCTTCCACCCACGAGGTAGGTAGCCCTGTCAGAACCGCCGGAAATATCGAGGCTGTGGTTCTGGATGGGAGCCACGCGCAATACTTCCTTGTACCAGTCGGTGTTAACGTCCGGGACGTTAGGATTAACCCGGCTCCGGCCGTACCGCTGCATGGCATTCAGGATGTTCAGCGCTTCACCGGGAACACCCGATTCGTTGGCCATTGCCGTAAACTGCTCGGCGTTGGCCATTTTCAGGACATTCTGCGCGCGCTGCACTCCATAATAACCACTGTAAGAGATCTGGGCCGCCTGATTGTAGTTACCAGACTTGGTTTCGATGAGCACTACGCCATTGGAAGCGCGGACACCAAAGATTGCGGCAGCGGAAGCGTCCTTGAGCACGCTGATGGATTTGATGTCGGCCGTATTAAGGAAGTCAATGTTATCGAAGAACATCCCATCGACAACATACAGCGGTTCTGTATCAATCTCCTCCGTCCCGGTACCCTGGATATAGGAACCGATCCCACGCAAACGCACCGTGGGAGCGTCACCAGGTGAACCGTTGCTCACAATCTGGAGGCCCGCAACCTTTCCCTGAAGGGCCTGCATTGCCTGCGCAGTGGGAGTCTTGACGATTTCCTCGGTCGTTACTGTTGTTATCGACGACGTGAGGTCCCGCTCGCGCTGCTCGCCGTACCCGATAACCACGACTTCATCCAGGGAAGTGATGTCAGATTCGAGCGCGACGTCGATCACCGACCGACTATCGACCTGAATCACCGCCGGCTTGAAGCCCACGAATGAGAACACCAGCGTGTTCTCGTTCGGTCCCAGTTGGATCGTGTAGTTTCCGTTAACATCCGTGGTTGTACCACGGGTTGTCCCCTCAACCACGACGTTCACGCCAGGCACCGGGGTGCCGTCATCCTGCGACGTCACCCTCCCACTAACCTGTCTGTCCTGCGCCCACACCTGTGGGTGAAGCAGAACCGCAAACAGTACCGCAATTAGTAGTCTTCCTGTCATACAAGTTTTTTTAAAGCAGTTGAATTGAATGGTGTGTGTGAAAGCAACAATTTGTATTTGTGTCAGTCAAAGCGCAATTTTTTCCGTCAAAACGCATCAAAATGAACACGTCCGCAATGCGTTTCTCACAACGGCTTTTACCAGAATAAAAACATTAATTTCAAACGATTTCTGGCATCATTGTGGAAATCCGCAATCGATGCATTGCGCGAAAAAACCAAGATCTAAAGCTAGCCTCTGATGGCAGGTTCGGGGGGTCGGCTAACCGCAGCTTCGTGTGCTTTTTTGACTGTCCGCGTAGATCGATCTGGAACCAGGATGACCTCTTCCCATCGGGAGGCATGGGGCCTGCGATTACGCTTCTCCATTTCCGCAAGCCGGTCAGACACCTTGCGTTTGAATGCCCATAAGGTGTTGACCCGCAGGTCCAATTCTCCTGCAAGCGCCTCCAGGGTATGCTCCCGGTCGCCAACAACCGTAAGGTAAGCAATATAAAATGCCTTTTCCACTGGAAATTTGATTCCCTGGAAAATAGTATTTGCGGTGATGGATTCATTGTAACCGCAACGCGTGCACCGGCGCGCAAACTTTTGAGATCCCTCAAAGTATTTCTGATTTCCGCATTTCTTGCAGCAATACCCTGCCTCCCACTTTAGGTTTTCCAGGAACCGGTAGCATGCTAGCGTGTCAGGGTACAACGTACGGAATTGGCTGTAATCCATCGTCTTGTCAAGAAGCCGCTCATTAAGCGCCTCCTTGAGGCTGTTCTTGAGCTTCCAGTTATCAAGGTCCAGAATTGAGTTGATCTGGTTGATTTCAGCAGCCTGCTGGGCAAGCTTGCGGTTGCTTTCCTCTAGTTCGCGGTTCTTTTGGTCGAGTTCCAGGGTTCGCTCGCGTACTTTCCGCTCCAGGTCGCGATTCACCTTGTCTTTGAGCCTCATATTTTCCTCATGCTGCAGTATGGTTCTGCGCAAGGCTCGGTCCCGCATGTCTTTTAAAATACGAATGCGGTCGCCCAACGCGAACGTCAGGAACAGCATTTCAAGCACGAAGCTGATATGAAGGCTGTAGTGCGAAACGGTCGTGAGCGGCAGGATGTTGAAATACACCAGCGCGCGAATGAAGAACCCCACGAACAGCACCCCGTAGGCAATGACGAAGAAGCGGGCCGGCCGGTATCCCCTGCTCCACACGCGGATCCCCGTGTAAAAGATCAGCGAAAGCGGAATGATCTCAATGTTGCGGTAAATGAAAAATTGGGGGAAGAACAGCAATTCGACGACAAACAGGACAGTTCGCGCGATCATGGTCCATCGAAGCAGCCGATCAAGCTGAGGCGCATTGGCGGCGGTACTCAGGAACTTGCGGGTAAACACGATTGCCCACATGATGACCATGTACAGCGTGATTCCTCCGGCATAGTCATTCAGGAACGGGTGGTTGGGCCACAGGTACTGAAAGCCAATGCCATCCAGGCTGAGGGTATACAGGCCGACACTTACGATAAAGAAGATGTAGTAGAGGTTCTTGATTTCGCGTATTGCGATGTATACCAGCAGGTTGTACAGGGCGATAATGAGAATCATCCCATAAAATGTCCCGTACAGAAAGTATTCGGTGAGGCTATAAAAAATGAACCGGTCGACAGCCTTAAATGCGATGCGGATGTCGGCAAAGTCGTGCGACACGACCCGGAAATAATACACGGCCGTGCTGCCCGGAGCCATCTCAACAACAGGGATCTCGAAGTTCTTATGAGGAAGGGTACGGTTGGAGAATGCGAAGTGGTCGCCCATAGTGATATGATCGTACCCTCCTTCTGCCCGCGGCACGTAGGCGTCGATGCGGTCGATGGTCTGATCGTAAAACTCGATCAGCCAAATCTTATCGGTAAGTGACGCGTAGGTTACGGGAAACCTAATCCAATACGGGCGGTCGCGAAGGAAGTCCTTGTTCTGGTAGTGCCCATACTTGCGGAAATCGTGCCCCCTGTCCATTCGGATTTCGTCAAATGTTGCGCTACCAAGTGTATCAATAAGACAGTCGAGCTCTCTAAGGAAAAAAATGCGTTCCGGAATGCGATCGTCAACTACGGCTGTCGCGCCAGATAGTTCAGAAGCGTAGGCGACAGGCTCTGTGGGCGGACTGTCAGGAACATGCGTTTCGGTTGACTTTTGACACGCGAATGCCAACACCAACAGCGGGGTGATGCAAAGCCATCGCCACATAATTCCTGCACGACAATCCATCCCCGAATATCGTAATAAAACCGCAGGGGGCGAAATGCCTACGCACCTCAGCGGTGCAGGATGGAATCGGCTCCGGACGCGGCTTCCCGCCACTTTTTGAGTTCTTCCCGACGACGACGCAGCTCCTCCTCACCTGGCGCATAGGCCATAAGTGAAAACAAATCCGGCTGTCCGGCATCAACCCATGCGGTGTACCAAAGACTTCCCGTCATGCGGATGGCCGCACGCATCTGGCGCTCCACCATTCCGGCCAGCATGTCGTGGTAGGCCGCTGCGTATTCCTGCGAATACACGCGCACGGTCTGGCGGCCCTTGGTCTCGTAGGAGTATCGGCGGTCGCCCATCTGCAATGCAAGCGAGCGTTCAAAACCCAGGACAGAGTCCAGCGCGTGATGGGCAGAGGCCACAGCATCCCACGCAGCCCGTTGCGGATCGTGGAGATAGGCCGCGCGTCCCACGAGGTAGTTGTATCGAGTGGAAAACAGCTCCGGCAATCGCGATTCCCAGAACGCATGGATTCCAGTCTGACCCGTGAGCTGTCCGTCGTAGTTGACCGTGGTGTGTAGGGGAACGTGCGCATCGCCCACGTAGTGGCCCAGGTCGGCGGAAAGCCTAAGGATGGCATCCGGATCGCGTACCAGGAAGGCTTCCCGCAGCCGGATGTAGGTGCGATAAATCTGCCAGGGAACCACCCCGTGGGCCTGGAGGGTGTCTTCAGGGTATTTTGTCAGCGCCAGGTCCCAGGACACGGACAGCTTTGCCAGGGCGCTATCGCCGTAATGGTCCAGATCGATATAATGCCGGGCGGCTTCCCCCTCCACCACGTACCGCCTTCGATCGGGATTCACGGCTGCCTCCGTGATGTAGCTGATGTTCTTCTTGTAAAAACCCAGCATTTCCGGGGGTAACGTGAAGATTGCCAGGCGGTTAATTTGCCTGTGGGCGTAAAAACCCCAGGCGCAGTCGAGTGCCGTCATGGCCGAAACAGCCATGAAAAGGGCTTTGAGAGGGGTTGTCATAGCCTGAAAATAAAAAAATGGGGCGGGTTAGGCTGCGGTTTTGGCTTTTACATCCGTAAAATTTACCTTTGCAGTCCTTTATCAAACGCGACAGATGGCAAATCACAAATCGGCTAAAAAGAGGATACGCGCCAATGAGACCAAGCGGCTGCGGAATCGGTATCAGCACAAATCGACCCGCACGGCAATCAAGAAACTAAGGGCCGCCACGTCCAAGGAAGAGGCAACCGCGTTGCTGAAGGAAGTTACGTCCATGATCGACAAGCTGGCCAAGAAGAACGTTATCCACTGGAAGAAGGCCGCTAACCAGAAGTCGAAACTTTCCCGCCTGGTGAACAACCTCGCCTGAGTCTTTTCCTTTTCAGAGGAAAAACGCTGGGGCTATGCAGTTTCCCTGTTCATTTCCTGATCCAATTTTTATTTTTGGATTATGGAAAAAGAGGCCCTCACTTACCTTACCATTAAGGATTGGTCGCCGGATGACCGTCCTCGTGAAAAGCTGATGCGCAGAGGGCGCTCTGCGCTCACTGACGCCGAACTCATCGCGATTTTGCTTGGCTCTGGCACAACGACGGCAAGCGCCGTGGATGTCGCCAAGAACCTCCTCGCTAAGGTCGACAATAACCTCAATGATCTTGCTCGCCTTTCCGTCAAGGATCTTACACGGATCCGCGGCATTGGCGAAGCACGTGCCATTACGATCATCGCTGCGTTGGAACTGGGACGGCGCCGCAGTAGTCTTGACCACGAAGACCGGCCGAGGATCACTTGTTCCCGCGATGTGTTCGAATTGCTCCGGCCAACCCTGATGGACCTGCCTCACGAAGAATTCTGGGTGTTGCTCCTGAATCGGGCCAACCGGGTAATCAAGCGCATGCAAATCAGCCAGGGAGGCGTAAGCGGCACCGTCGCCGATCCCAGAATCATCTTCAAATCTGCACTGGAAGAACTTGCCAGCGGCATCATCCTCGCCCACAACCATCCATCGGGAAATCTCACGGCATCGCAGGCAGACAGAGACCTCACACGAAAGCTTACAGAAGGCGGGCGCCTTATCGACGTGCAAGTACTTGATCATGTGATCCTGGCGGGGCAGAGGTATTATAGCTTTGCGGATGAAGGACTGCTGTGATGTGTGAATAGTGATTTTTGATTTGCTCCTCACGATTTCAGATTCCATGGTAAGCATCGGAGTGTCCTGGACCGAAAAACCACGTTCTGTAGGAGTACCA
>QGUY01000500.1 GCA_003242315.1 Bacteroidota bacterium | reverse complement strand
CAATAGTAACACGCCATATCGGATCGCTTGGCTGTCCTACATATATAGGTGGCGTCTCACCCTGGTCATCAATACTGATCTTGGTGTAGTTCGCCGCAATATTGGCGACGATCAGGCTGGAATATTCATACAGCGGACAGTTGGGCGGAATAGGGTGATATACCGGATGGTCCGGATCGAACGGTCTTACCTCGGGTGCATCAGTAGCTGGCGGAGGCGGCGCAGTATCGCCGAGTTTTAATTCAAACAAGTCGGCGTAAAAGGCATCCCCCGATGCAGCGCCACCGTGAGAAATGCGCACATCAAGCGAATCGCCATTGTTGATCGCATATCCGCTTACCGATAGTTTTTGGAAGGAGTTGGTTAGGTTCAACGGCGCGGATGTCCATTCCTGTACCGTAACGTTCGACGAATTCCGTTCCCTTAACTTCAGCGTGACAACTTTTCCTACACTCGAAGAACTCGCTGCTTTCACCCAGGCGCTGGCGATGTACTCCTGACCCGCTGTTGTAGACGACACGTTGGCGGGCTGATCATTGACTGTAAACGATGTTCCCGTACTATGGCTTACTTTTACCGCGTAGTTGCCATCCGGCGCATCGCCAAGACTCTCGCGTGCGAGCACCGCCTGCCAACCTATCCAGCCAGCCAGGCTGGTTTCAAATGAGGGGTTGCTGATCAGGTTGCCGGGACCGGGTGGCGGCACAAAGTCGCCAGCCGTAACAACAAACAAGTCCGCGTAGAAGGCGTCACCACTGACGGCCGAAGTTTGTGAGATCCGGATATCGATGGTATTGCCATTTCCCTGCGCGGTAATGCTGGCGGAAAGCTGTTGGAAGAAGTTCGAAAGTGGAATAGCGGGTGAAGAAATCTCCTGGACGAGTTCACCGGCACTATTCTTTTCGCGGATTTTGAGCGTTACCGTTTTTCCTTCAGCACTTGTGCTAGCGGCCTGAACCCACGCACTGGCATCATAGGTTTGTCCGGCTGTTGTTGATGAGACGGTAGGAGGCTCGTCGTTAACCGTATAGGAAGAGCCTGTGCTTCGGGTCACCTTCACAACATAGTCGCCGTCGACACCCTGGAGCTGAGTACGGGCAAGTGTAGACTGCCACCCAATCCACCCGGACGTATTCGTTTCAAATGAGGGATTAGAGACCAGATTGTTGGCTGGAGCTGGCTCAAGAATGAATTGATCGGCATAGAAACTATCTCCTGATGCAGCATTGCTCTGAGAGATACGGATATCCAACGTGTTGCCGCTTGCGACCGCCATTGCGGTGATAAAGAGCTGGCGAAACGTTGTAGCCAATGGAATTGCTTGTGAAATTGTTTCTTTCACGAGAACACCGGAAGAATTGATCTCCCGCAGCCGGAGCGTAACTGACTTGCCTTGGCTGGATGTGCTCGCAGCTTTCACCCAGGCACTTGCCCAGTAGGTTTGTCCGGCTACCGTAGCGTCAACTGTAGCAGGGTTATCATCTACCGTGTAAGACGTGCCTGTCGTACGGGTGACCCTGACAACATAATCCCCGTCAGGTGCATCAGCCAGCGCAATGCGCGTGAGTGAGGACTGCCAACCTTCCCAACCCGAAAGATCGCTTTCAAACGACGGGTTGCTCACCAGGTTGTCGGAGCCAAATCTGCCAGCCGAGTAGCCACGTTGTGCGTTCTTGCTGTTTTCCTTCGTTTTATCCAATTCCTGGAGTTCGAGTATCCTCGCACATGAAGAAAGGATCAGACCGATCAGCAACGAGATGACTATTGCAAGGGAGAGGTAATCTCCTCTCCCTTGCGATTTTCCTGAGGTTTTTTTCATGATGACTATTCCGCGGACGTCTGATAGCCAGGGTTCTGGGTCATGTTGGGGTTTAGGCGCAACTCCTTCTGCGGAATAGGGATAAGAAAATGTGTT
>QGUY01000210.1 GCA_003242315.1 Bacteroidota bacterium | reverse complement strand
CCGATTGGGCAAAACCCCTTTTTTGGTTGGTTTAAGACGACCGCATTGCCCATGATCAGGGCAGGTATTAGTGTTGAGAAGGTCTCGTTAAGAGGATAGTTGTAGGGCCCCATGCACAACGCGACCCCAAGCGGTACGCGCCTGATCTGTGCCATAAACCCTGCTTCTTCAACCAGCTTTGCCGAGTTTCGATCGAGTTCCTTGTATGCTTGTATGGTGTCGCGGATGTAGTCGCACGTCCGGTCGAACTCCTTGCGAGAGTCATTCAACGTTTTTCCAATTTCCCACATGAGGAGCTTCACGACTTCATCACGCCTGGCCTTCATCCGCTCCAGGAAAATTTCAACGTAGGAGATCCGTTCGGTCACGCTACGGGTTGGCCAGGATCCGTGCCCGAGGTCGTAGGCACGGACAGCTGCGTCAAGCGCTGCCATTGCTTCCTGTGCTGTAAGCAGCGGAGTGGCGCCAAGTACTTTCTGCTTGAGTTTACCGTCGACCCGTGTATAGATTGGGCTTACGACGGGATTGAGTGGACCGTCCCAGGTTTTTAATTCTCCATTGATGAGGTATTCACGTTGCTCGATAGCTTCATCAAGCCTGAATTCGGCCGGAATGGCGTGGTCTTCCGGAAAGATATCCTGAACAGCTTTTGTCATGAGTTGGATGAGATTAACAAAAGGTTGACTACTTCAACGGGCGCGAGACATGCATGTGTTACACGTGGTGCGACATTCACGCTGCAATTTACAGCCGCGTCGAATATTTCCAACGAAGGGAAAGTGTCCTTGGTTATGACAGCCGAAAACGCTTGTCGCAATCGGTATAGGTCGCGCGCTGACTCTGGTTGAGCAGCGTTAACCTCATCAATAGTCAACCTTTGTGCCGCTTAGTGTCGGATACCGCATTCCTTGCAGTACTTCATCTTGCCAGGTGGGCGTTTCTTGGGTGGCCGCTTGTGTCCAAAGTACATGGGATCGGTGTATTGCGGCTTCATGAGTTCTTTCTCAGCTTTCTTTCTCGCCTTGGCCACGCGCTCCATTTGCTCATAGAACCGCTTTTCAGCGTCGTAGGTGATTTCGAACTTGGTGTTGCTACGCCGTTCACTTTTGCCTTTTGGTTCATAATTCATGGTCGGGTAGCTCGGGTCGATCGAAGTGGGATGATTCACTTCGGTCTGCTTGTTCGACCGCTTCGACTTCCTGTCCTTCTTTTCCTGTGCAAAGGCTGTTACTCCGCAGGCCAGGAATATCACGATAAGAAAAGTTGATGACCGCATAGCTGACGTGATATTACACATATTTAACTGTAGTGCAGCTGAAAAAATTGTGCAGTCATTTGTATGAATCGATAAACCGCGGCAGGATGGGGCAAAGTTCCGTTACAGGGGGTTTTGTCACCTGCCTTTTGGTTCAAGCATGGATTGCTCCCTCCGGTAGACCCAGGGCGGTGTCGGTTTGCTTTCCTGCCACAGACCCCTGCGCTTTTGTTGCGCAAAACTCCGATAAGGCTCAAGGTCCTGAGCCGATCCGTCTTCAACGGTCCAGGCAAGCCCTTCGCGAAGCAAATGAATACGCGGGTCTTCACCCACGTCCGTAAAAACGAGCGCGTAATGATTGCCTTTCCGGTCTTGCTTGATCAGGTCGACAGTAACCTGTCGATTCAGCAGCAACTTTTCCAGTCGGGCTTTGGCCTCGTCACCGTAGGCTTGCCCGATCTCCGGGCAATCAATGCCGTACAGCAGAATTCTCATTGGACCTTCGCTTGTATTGATCTCAAGCGTGTTCCCGTCGACAACAGTTGTGACGGTGCCCATTGTCTTAACTCCAGCCCAGGAGGGGGCAAAAAGAAGTGCCCCCACGAGAAAGATCAAAAAGTGTCGCATATGGTTGTTGGCTTCGTAGCGTCGTTAAAGCAAATAATCGACCAGTTTTTAAAAACCCGATTGTTGAAGCGCAGACGCGAAAAAATCGCGGTGCGTCCACCGAATGCTTTCCAAAATCGGGATTACCGCCTGCAGTACTGGTCTATCTGGAACTTTGCTTTGGCGTCTCCAAATTCAACCGCGCGGCGCCAGTCAAAGCATGCTTTTTCCTGTTCCTTCATCTGATAATAAAAATTACCCCGTTGCTTATAGAATGATGCATTCTTTGGATCCAGTGTGATGGCCTCATCCATATCAGAGACACCAGCACCATAGTCGCCCAATTGGGACTTACAAGTAGCCCTGTTGTAGTAAGCAACGGCGTCCTTCGGATTTAGGCTGATTACCTTGTTGTAGTCGACCATCGCACCTTCATAGTCTTCCATCTCCTCTTTGATCAATGCGCGATTGAAGTAGAGATCAGGGTTGGAGGGATCGAGCTCTATGGCACGGTTCAGGTCACTTGTGGCCGACTTGGTGTCGCCCAGTTGGATATAGGCTCGCGCGCGATTGATGAACAGCTCCGCAGTGTTCATCCCGGCTTTAAAAGCTTCCTCATAGTCCTTTATTGCCGCGGTGAATTCTTCCGCCTCGGTGTTAATCACCGCGCGCCGATAAAACACTTCAGCATCACGTACACCCGCGGCTATGATTCGGTCGAAGTAGTCCCGGGCCTGAACATACATCTTGCCGTCGTAGTATGTGTCGCCGATTTTCCGGAGGAGCGATGCATCAGGGGACTCAGAGAGTTTTTCTACCATGCGATAGTCCTTCACCGCGTTTTCGTTTTTTCCACTCTCGCGCATGAGGTCGCCACGATTTTCATAAGCTCTCGCATAGTCCGGGTTAATGCGAATTGCCTCACTGTAGTCTTTTAATGCCTTCTCCGTATCCTTCAGCATGTGCCAGGCTTTACCACGGTTATTGAACAACTTCGGGTCGGTGAGGTGTAATGCAGCGGCCTGATTGTAGTCTTCGATCGCTCCTGCGTAATCGTTCGTCACAAATTTCACATCGCCGCGATGGAACCATGCGATGGCTAGTTTGCTATCCTTTTCAACCGCATGTGTATAGTCCTCGATCGCGCCGGTGTAGTCTTTCTTCAGATAGCGGCAATGCCCGCGCATGTCGTATGCTTCCGCGGTAGCTTCGCCCCCGGCAATGGCTTTGTCGAAATCAGCAAGCGCTCCGGAATAGTCTTCCAGGTGATACTTTGCCGTTCCGCGCGCCAGGAGCACCTGCGGTTCAGCGGATCCGCCTTCGATGGCACGATTGAGGTCGGGCAATGCTTTCGCGTAGTCTTTCAGTTGGCCGTAAGCCATGCCACGTGCGGCGTTCACTGAGGCATCGGCAGCTCCGGCGTCAATTGCGCGGGTAAGGTCGTTAACCGCACCAGCATAGTCCTTCTGATGGAAGCGTGCCTTCCCCAGCATGGCCAGGTCTGCGGCGGTGCCTTCGTTGCGTGCGACCACTGCCGCAAGATCACTGATGGCAAGGTCGTAGCGGCCCGACTCGAAACGAGCCGTACCGCGGTTGCGCATGGCTTGTACGTAATCGCTTTTCAGTGCCAGGGCGCGGTCAAAGTCGGTAATGGATTCCTGCACCTGGCCGGCGAGCAACTTTGCCTTACCACGGTTGTTGAAAATGATTTCGTTATTCGCACCAAGTGAAATTGCTCGGTCGTATGCCTGTATAGCTTTCGCGTAATCATTCGCAAGGAACGCAGCGTTGCCAAGCGCATAGTGTACATCGGCGTTCTTGCTCCCAAGCGCCACGGCTTTGTCCAGCATGGGAAGGGCGTCCTTCTCTCGCTGAGTACGAACGAGCGATATACCGTGCGCTTCGACGACTTCCAGTGTCTCAGATCCGGCCTTTTCAAGGTCTGGTATCGCTGCCGCGAAGGTTCCGTTTTTGTAGTGCGACAACCCGCGTTTCAGGTAAAGCTCCGCCTCCTTAACTCCTGACGCTTCGGCGCGGGTCAGCGCATCGACGGCGCCTTTGTAGTCGCCCTTGTCGTAACGCAGATAACCCGCCAGACGCAAAGCTTCTTTGTCCGTCGTTCCGCTGCTCACAGTTTTTTCGAGATAGGGTGCAGCTTTCTCACGGTTGCCCGTATGGTACAGCGCTATCCCCATCATGCGTCCGACTTCTGCGGGATCACCCGCATCGCCCGCAGCCTCCAGGTCGGCAATCGCTTTGGCATAATCAGACTGACCAAAGCGGATAGCGCCTCGGTTATATCGCGCATTTTTAAGGTTGGGGTCAATGCTCAACGCCTTATCGAAATCGACAATGGCACCCGGCGCATCACCTGCGTGCATCTTCGCCAGTCCGCGCTTTTCGTAGATCCCAGCATCAGTGCCTCCGTCCTTTAAGGCTTCATCATAGTATTTGATAGCGTCGGGCCAGCGTTTTTGGTCAAATGCGATGTTTCCCAGTGCGATAAAGGCGGGAACATCTTTTGCACCCATGGACACTGCCTTGGCCAGATTGTTAGCGGCGTTGTTGAAATCGTTGAGCTCGTATTCTGAAAGCCCTTTATACAGGTACAGTATCTTGTCATTAGCTCCGCCAGCCAGTGCCTGACCTATGCTTGCCGCGGCTGCCTTGTAGTCTTTGTTCCGGTATTGACAAAAACCGAGTTGCCGGAATACTTCAACGTCGTTAGCACCCATTGACACCGCGGCCGTGAGGCTGTTCACAGATTCTTTGCACTCACCGGAGGCCGCGAGGCTCATGCCATACATAGTGAAGACATCTTTGTCTTTGACGCCCCGCTTCACCACTTCAGCAAGAGAGGATGCAGCGGCAGCGTGGTCACCTAAATTGTAATGAGCGGATCCCAGCTTTCTCAGCAATTCGACGTCGGTACGTCCTGAAGCGACAAGCTTGCTGAAATCTTCGACGCAGCCTTTCCAATCCTCAAGCGCAAAACGTGCCTCGCCGCGATTTTCGCGGGCGCGGTCGTACTCAGGTCGAAGTTGCAGTGCTTTGTCAAGGTCGGGGAGGGCGCCCTTCATATCACCCGAAAGCATTTTTGCTTTACCGCGATTGTTGTACACGGTGGCGTCAGCTTTTCCTGTGGCGACGGCCTGGTCGTAAAACCGGATGGCGTCGCGCATGTTCTCCATAAGAAACTTGCAATCGCCGAGGTTGGCAAATGTCTCGTAAGATGAGGCGCCCATGCCGATGGCCTTTTCCAGGTCCATAGCAGCCCCTTCGTAGTCCTTAAGCGCGAACCGGGTGTTGCCGCGATACTCGAACAACCGCGCGGTGTTGATCCGTGCGCGAACAGCCTGATCGAAATCTTCGCGGGCGCCGTTGAAGTTTTTCTGATGGTAACGGCTCACACCGCGGTCGACGAAGATTTCATTGTTCTTGAAGCCAGCATCGATCAGCCTGGTGAACGCCTGTTCTGCAGAGGGGTAGTTTTGCTGCCTGAGCTGTTCAAGGGCCTGTTGGTAGGCAATCGTCTGGAGCGAATCCTCGGCCTGCGCGAAGGCGACCGACCGGCAGAAAAAAATGATAGCTGCGCCAGATAAAAATCGCATATATCCTGCGGACGTTTGACTGCAAAGCTACCAAATAACCAGCCTCCAAATTGTTCAAAATTGGCAAATTCCTGACAAGGAATCATGTCAGAAATCCCTTACTTCCGCACGATCAGCAGCAGGTCCAGGGCGTTTTCTGCATCGTCAGTGACGAAGTAGTCTTCATGACGTATGCCCGATACGAGTTTGTTATCGTGCTTCTGGAGGCGGTTTCGGTTCATGCGGTTGAGAATCTCATAGGGAATTCTCAGCAACCAAGCAGGCAGCCGATACTGAAGGTTAAAGATGTCCCATCGCGTGATGCGCCTCACAGCAGCCTTGTTATCCTCATAATAGCGCATAACCTTTTCGTTCCCCGTTATTCCCTTGACGGTGACATCGCTAAACACCTGTGCTGCAAGGCTGCGTAGTTCATCGGGAAGGTATTCTCGAATATGCCACGGATTTCGTGTTAGCGACATACGACGGTTGGGTGTGGTGAGGAGTGCTACTCCTGAAGGTTTGAGCATCCGGTGAATCTCCCTAAGGAAGTAAGCGTCGTCGCGAATGTGTTCAATCACCTGGAAGCTGACGAGGCTATCGAATGCCTCATTTTCGCTGATGGGAAAAGGAGGAATGTCGGACGCAATGAACGTAGATTCCGGATGTTGAACTTTCAGCGACGCGATAACGTCTTTTATCTTGTCAATGGCGGTGTAATGTTGAACGAGGGGTTTCAAAAGATTGATACCGCGTCCTTCGCCACACCCCACTTCGAGCAGATTGCCGTGTACATACTCCGTGGCGACAAGATAAGCCTTGTACAGCCGTTGATGTATGGGGTTATCCGACTTGATCGTTTCAGATGTAATCTCGGTAGTGAACACTTTCGCCATGCGCGACAAAAATACCGCAACGGATTCGAATAATTCGGAAACGTTATTTAATTTTCAAAATGTCGACTATGCGCTTTAGACAGTGGCTTTTCCTGTTCGCGATTGCGTGCGTACCTGGCGTTGTGCTAGGCCAGGCGTTGCAGGATATCAACTATAGTTATATCTATCAGACCCACGGTCCCTTTCAATTTCGGATGGTACCTGTGAAGACTACCCAGGGTTGGGAGGTGTCGTATTCACTACAAATTCGTGAAGGTGTCTTGAGTGACTACCAGGTACAATGGGAACTGCGAGATGATCTCAAGGACAAGGAAGGCACTGCGCTGCGAAGCGACTCCACAGCGGTGATTGAAAATGTACGCGGAGAGTCCAGCATAGATGGAACGATACGGCTTCCTGTATCTGTCAGGGGTGTATTGAATGCGCGGATCATCCATGCCGGAAAAAAGCAGGTGTGGAATTATCCACTGCTGCTGCGCGCGGATCATCCGGTGGATATTACAATCCGGCAAGACAATCAACCCCTGTGGAAAAGGTACCTTTCTGTTGATGCGACAGTCAGTGTAGCCGGACCGCGGGATGCGCTCATCGTATCGCTTTACACAGACGAATTTCCCGTGGCCGCACCTCCTTTTTCGGAAG